>DASWCW010000259.1:0-7779 GCA_036395835.1 Xanthobacteraceae bacterium | reverse complement strand
AGCAGCCGCCAACTTCTCAGCAGCCACTTTCTCAGCAGCCGCTTCTTTAGCAGCAGCCGCTTCCTCAGTAGCCTTCTCAGCAGCCGCTTCCTCAGCAGCCGCCTCACGCGCCTCAGCAGCCTTACGACGTGCTTCGGCTTTGCTGGTATCACTACCAGCTTCTTCATGCGTTTGCATTTTAGATATCTCTATGTTTGGTGACTTGCCGCCCGTTGTTTGGACGGGACGGGGTCACGGGGTTCACGATGAGAAACAGCGACCCCTTTCGGGGGGTGAGGTAATCAGCCTTGCTGACTAGCCCTCGGTCGGCTTTGGGAGATTGGGTGCTCGGAGCGGGAATGCCCCCAGCGGGGTCCCTCGTGGGCGAGGGGGAGGCTGCTCTTGGGCTGAGTGTTGCCCGGCAGCGCGTGTTCAGGCGGCAGTGGACTTCGTGCCGCTGTCCCAAACATAGGGGGCAGAGCGCGGACTGTCAAGGGTTGCAAAATCTTTAATAAACCCCTTGTAATCTTAAATAAACCCCTTGACAAACTGGTATATGAATACAGTGACGAACGCATGCGTCGTGACTACCCTCCGATACCACTGCACTCCCCTCGCGCCCCTTCACTCCCTAGGCGTCTTAAGGACCGGTGGGTGAGGGGGTGAATGCGTCGGAGCCATGGGAAAACCGCGCCAGCCTCGTCCTCCGCGCTTGACCCCTTCCAGTTGCATTTGGGCGAAACGGTGGTCGGTATTCGCGGGTCGGTGCATGTTGTGGGGAACAGTTGCATTGCTATCGGACCGACAACCAGGACATGGCATGCGCGGACCCGATTATGGTGGGTTGTTGTTCCACTCATAGTACCAAGGGGGGTCAGCGCGGCAGGCAAATTGAGAGAAACCATTGTGGAACAGGCATTTCCTCAATATAGGACGCGGAAGATCCTGCTGCGCTCGGGCGTCGGTCCCGCCGCACACTTGCGCGATCTCGGCGTTGCGATCGTGCTCGACAAGCCGGGCGTGGGCGAGAATCTGCAGGACCATCTGCAGCTGCGGCTGATTACAAGGTGCACGGCGTCAAGACGCTGAACGAGATCTATCGCTCGCCGTTGGGCCGCATCGGGATGGGGCTGGAATACGCGGTGTTCCGCCGCGGCCCGCTGACGATGGCGCCTTCTCAGCTCGGACTGTTCACTCGTTCCGATTCGCGCCGCGCGCGGCCCAATCTGCAATTCCACGTCCAGCCGCTCTCGCTCGACAAATTCGGCGATCCGCTGCACCCGTTTCCGGCCTTCACCGCGAGCGTGTGCAACCTGCAGCCGACGAGCCGCGGCTTCGTCCGGTTGCGCTCCGCCGATCCGGGCGACGACCCGAGGATCCAGCCGAATTACTTGTCGACCGAGGAGGATCGCCGCGTTGCGGCGGATTCGATCCGCGTCGCGCGGCGGATCATCTCGGCGCCGGCGCTGCGGCGCTTCCGGCCCATCGAATATCTGCCGGGCGATGCCGTGCCCGACGATGATGCGGCGCTGGCCAAGGCCGCGGGCGACATCGGCACCACCATTTTTCATCCCGTCGGCACGCCAAGATGGGGCGGGACACCGATCCGAACGCGGTGGTCGACGAGCGCCTGCGCGTGATCGGACTTGCCGGGCTGCGCGTGGTCGACGCTTCGGTGATGCCCAATATCACCTCGGGCAACACCAACTCGCCGACCATGATGATCGCCGAGAAAGGCGCCGATATGATCCGCCAGGATCAAAAGCGTTGACGGCCGCCCACGGCGCGTGACTTTGGCCGCGGGCGGCGAAACAATCCCGATCCGGGCATGGCCGGCCGAGCGGCAGCCCGAGGGCGGCAGAGGAGAGGGCGACATGGACCTCATCGAGCGCGTGAAGGCGATCCTGGTGACGCCGAAAACCGAATGGCCGGTGATCGCACGCGAGCCGGGCGACATGGCACCGCTGTTCGCGAATTACGTCGCTCCGCTCGCTGCAATTCCCGCGATCTGCGGACTGATCGGCTGGGTCCTGGTCGGGCTGCCGCTCGGCACCGGCATGTTGATCACCCTGGTGCGTTACGTGCTCAGCTTCGTGGCCGTCTATCTGGTGGCGCTGATGATCGACGCGCTGGCGCCGACCTTCGATGGCACCAAGAATTTCGACAACGCGCTCAAACTCTCGGTCTATTCCGCGACCCCGTTCTGGCTGGCCGGCGTGTTCCTGCTCATCCCCGGACTGGGCTTTCTGCGCATCCTGGGGCTTTACGGGGTTTATCTGCTCTGGCTCGGGGTGCCGCCGCTGATGCGCGCGCCGGAGCAGAAATCCCTGGCGTACACCGGGGCGCTCGCCGGCTGCGTCATTGTCATCGGGGTGATCTTTGTCGTGGCGGCCGGACTGCTCGGCATGCGCCGCCCGTTTTGATCACTCTGCCGCCTGCCGCACACGCGCTTCACCTCTCCCCGCAAGCGCGGATAGGGAACGCGCCGCCGCAGCCTCACGGCAGCGCGCGCAAATGCCGGATCGGCCGGCCCGGCACCACCGCCTGCGCGGCCGCCACGATCGCGTTGGCGTCGATGCCGTAATGCCGGTAGAGGTCGGCGATCGACCCGGTCTGGCCGAAATGCTCGACCCCGAGCGGGCGCACGCGGTGGCCCGCGACCCCGCCGAGCCAGGCGAGCGTCGCCGGATGGCCGTCGACCACGGTGACGATGCCGCAATGCGCGGGCACGTCGGCGAGCAGCCGCTCGATGTGCGAGCGCGCATGCACGAGGCCGCGCTCGCGTGCCCGCTGCGCCGCGGTCCAGCCGGCGTTGAGGCGATCGGCGGAGGTCACGGCCAGAAGCCCCACGTCGCGGCGGTCCTCGGCGATCAGGCCGACGGCGTGAATCGCCTCCGGCGCCACTGCGCCCGTATAGGCGATGACCGCCTGGCAATTCGGCCCCGGGCGGCGCAGCCAATATCCGCCGTCGATGATTGCTTGCCGCAGCTCCGCGTTCATCTCGCGCTTGGGCTGCTCGATCGCGCGGGTCGAGAGCCGCAGGTAGACCGATCCGCCGGTCTCGTCCCGCAGCCAGCTGCGTTCCGACGGCGCCGCGTCGCCGTCTTTCTGCATATAGGCGAGCGCCCAGGCGAAGATGACCGCAAGCTCGTCGACGAACGCCGGCTCGAACGCGGCAAGCCCGTCCTGGGCCAACCCGATCAGCGGCGTTGCGATCGACTGATGCGCGCCGCCTTCGGGCGCCAGCGTGATCCCCGAAGGTGTGGCCGCCAGGATGAAGCGCGCATCCTGATAGCAGGCGTAATTGAGCGCATCGAGCCCGCGCTCGATGAATGGATCGTACAGCGTTCCGATCGGCAGCAGCCGCTCGCCGAAGATCGTGTGGGAGAGCCCGAGCGCGGAAAGCAACAGGAACAAATTCATCTCCGCGATGCCGAGCTCGATGTGCTGGCCCTTCCCGGAGAACTCCCAATGGAACGTCGAGGGGATGCGCTCGTCCTTGAAGGTGTCGGCCATGGCTTCGCGAGCGAACAGGCCGCGGCGGTTCACCCAGGGTCCGAGGTTGGTCGACACCGTGACGTCCGGAGAAGCGGTAACGATGCGCTCGGTGAGCGGTACGCGCTGGCGCCCGAGCTCGTTGAGGAGCGCGCCGAAGCCGGTTTGCGTCGCCATCGCGGGCTGGATCGCGACCGGCAGGGCCTCGGGCACTTCGAGCGGCGGCGCCTTGAACCGGCGCGGGCCGCGGGCGGCGAACGGCACGCGCTCGAGAAATGCCTCGATTGTTTCCGGCGGCAGCGCCAGGCCTTCGAACTTGTCCCATTCGTGGCCGGGCCGCACCGCCATCGCGGCGCGGAATTTCTCCATCTGGGCCGGCGTCATCAGGCCGGCGTGATTGTCCTTGTGGCCCGCGAACGGCAGGCCCACGCCCTTGATCGTGTAGCAGATGAAGCAAACCGGCCGGTCGTGATCGACGGCCTCGAACGCCTCGATCAGCGAGGGCAGGTCGTGGCCGGCCAGATTGTTCATCAGTCGCGAGAGCTCGTCGTCGGAACGCGATTCGATCAGCCGCGTGACGGGCCCCTGATCGCCGATGTCGTCGAGCAGGCGCTTGCGCCAGGCGGCGCCGCCCTGGAACACCAGCGCGGAATACAGCGAGTTCGGGCAGCGATCGATCCACTCGCGCAGCCGCTCGCCGCCGGGCTCGCCGAACGCCCGGCGCATGAGGGAGCCGTATTTGAGGATGACCACGTCCCACCCGAACGCGCGGAACAGCTCCTCGTAGCGCGCCCACAGGTCCTCGCGCACCACCGCGTCGAGGCTCTGCCGGTTGTAGTCGATGATCCACCAGCAGTTCCGCAGGCCCTGCTTCCAGCCTTCGAGCAGGGCTTCGAACACGTTGCCTTCGTCGAGCTCGGCGTCGCCGACCAGCGCGATCATGCGGCCCTCGGGCCGCTCGAGGCCCCAGCCGTGGGCGCGCACGTAGTCCTGCACCAGCGAGGCGAACAGCGTTTGCGCCACGCCGAGGCCCACCGAGCCGGTCGAGAAATCGACGTCGTCGATGTCCTTGGTGCGCGAGGGATAGCTCTGGGCGCCGCCGTAGGCGCGGAATGCTTCGAGCTTCTCGCGGGTCTGGGCGCCGAGCAGATATTGGATCGCGTGGAACACCGGGCTCGCGTGCGGTTTTACCGCGACGCGATCCTCCGGCTTGAGCACGTGGAAATACAGCGCCGTCATGATGGCGGCGAGCGAGGCCGAGGAAGCCTGGTGCCCGCCGACTTTCAGCCCGTCGGAATTCTCGCGCAGATGATTGGCGTGATGGATCGTCCAGCTCGCGAGCCACAGCACCTTCTTCTCGAGCTCGCGCAGGATCTCGAGCTCGTCGCCCGCGGGAGCGGACATTTGTCGATCTTGCCGGAGTGCGCTCATGAGCTGCCGAGCAGGTTCATGGCGAGATATGGGCCGGATCGTTCGCAAAGACAATCCGGAAACCTGGCCGTGAACCGGCTCGCGATTTCACCGCAGGCCCGGCGGCGGGTAGAATGCGCCCGTCGCCGGATTTTTCGCCATGCTGCCCAGCTTCGAAACGCAGCGCCTCATCGTGCGCCCGCGCCGCATTGGCGATCTCAATCCCTGCCTCGCCATGGATCGCGACCCGGCGGTGCTGCGCTACATCGACATTCCGTGGAGCAACCCGCAAGAGCATCGCCAGTTCGTCGTGAACCGCATCACGCGCGCCTATCCGGCCGGGCTCGGCTATTGGTCCGTGGTCCTCAAGCTCGGTCATGACCCCGGACATCGAGGAGCAACGCGGAGCGGGACGCGCCGAGAATCCTCGGATTTTCCCTTGCAAACCTGCCTTTGCTACTCTATGTCCAGGACACCGGGTAACATCGGCATGGGGCCAAATGTTTACCCGTAGAAAAGCGGGGTAACGGCACGTGGCACAGAGACACGGACTAACGCAGGGTCGCGTCGATGCCGCCAAACCGGGGCCGGCGCGCCAAGAAATATCCGACGCGAGGGGGTTGTTTCTCGTCATCCAGCCGAGCGGAGCGAAATCGTGGGCGTTCCGGTATCGGTTCGGGGGTAAGCCCCGGAAGCTCACCTTCGACGGGAAGCTGGCATTGTTGACCGCCCGCAAGCTCGCGGCCGATGCCAGGCACCAGGTCGAGCAGGGAATCGATCCCGCCGCCGTCAAGCAGGAGGCGAAGGTCGAGACGAAGCTGGCGCGGGCCGACACCGTGGCCGCCGTGTGTGAGCGCTACCTACGTCTCGAGGAGTCGCGCGGCCAGCTGCGGACTATCCACGATCGTCGCATGGTGCTGGAGCGGAACATCCTCCCGGAGATCGGACGCCGGCCGATCGGCGAACTGCGCTGGGGCGACATCGTGAAAATGCTCGACAAGATCGAGGCGGAGCGCGGACCCCGGGCCGCCGATATCGCCAAGGGCGTGCTTAGCGTCGTGCTGAACTGGCATGCTGAGCGCGATGAGAAATTCGTCAGCCCGCTGCGCCGGTCGAAAGCGCGGTCGCAGCAACCGCCGCGGGCCAGAATCCTAACCGATGCCGAGCTGCGCCGCATCTGGGCCGCCTGCGACCAGATCCAACCCTACGGCGATTACATCCGTTTCACCCTATTGACGGCAAGTAGGCGAAATGAATCGCTAATGACTCGGACCGAGGTCGGCGAGGATGGGATATGGGAGATCCCGGCGGCCAGATATAAAGCGGCGCCGAAGGATCGGCGGCCCCATGCTGTCCCGCTGTCGAAGATGGCCAGGGAGATTCTCGATCGCCAGCCCCGGGACGGCGACCGCGTGTTTCCCGGATTGACCGGTGGCGCCCAGGCCCGGAACAAAGCCGAGCTCGATCGGCTGTCGGGCACGAGCGGCTGGACAACCCACGACCTGCGAAGATCCGCCCGCAGCTTGATGGCCCGGGCCGGCGTCTCGAGCGAGCACGCCGAGATCGCGATCGGCCACAAGGTCAAGGGCATCGAGGGCATCTACAATCGGTATAGCTACGCCCGCGAGCGAGCTATGGCGTTCGAGAAGCTGGCCGCGCTGGTCGAGCGAATCGTCAACCCGACGGCCCACAACGTGGTCGATTTCAAGTCGACCGTCGAAGCGTAAGGCTGTCACCGTACGGCGGCGGCAACGCTGCCCCCTCGCGGGCGGCCCGCTGTTGCCGCATCGCGGCGTCACGCGCATCTTCCTCTTCCCTAAGCACGCGGCGGTATGGCTCGGGCACCGCCCTGCTCGGATTCAGGCCCGCGATCTGGGGCCGGGGTACTTCGTGGCAGGTGCTCGGGCGTAGGCCGTCGATTGGCCTGTAGCGCACCCGGTCAACGGTCTCGATCGGCGCCCGCTTGCTCTTCCGCAGCTGGCAGATCTCGACCCAGAGCTTGCGGTGCAGCGCCTTAGTGTTGTGCTCCGCGTCCAGGACGGCGGCCTCGATGGCTTCGGCTTCTTCGGCCGTTTCGGCATCGATGTACTCCAGGTTCACCCCGCTAACATCGAGGATCAGGTCGGCCAGCGTTGTGTAATCGCGCGACCCGATCGAGTCGCACACCGCTTCCTGTAGTGGACCGTGCGGGGTCACGTCGCCATCGCCCATGGCGTACGCCCTTGTTGACTCCAAATTCCAGCCCAATGCCGCGTAATGCTCCCGCGCTTGTTGAACTGCATTACCGTATTCGTATTTAGTGGGCGTCACCGTCGACTCGCCCTGAATCGCTTTCACTACGTCCGATCGCAGCACGACGACGCTCTCGCGGTCCGAGTCACGCGGTGCCCGGTCGATCAGGGCAACGATGCGCTTGCTAGCGCCCGGAAATCGCGAATGAGACACGACGAATCCATCGATTAAGTTCGTTCGTGGTTCTCGCTCGGCATATTCGCTCCGTCAAGTTCGGAATGCGGAGCGAACGCAGATGCCCACGATCACCAGCCGCAAATTGGGACCGCACACGCGCATCGCGCGGACCGTCGGCACCATCGCCCGGCGCCTCGGTGGCAAGCACGTCAAGACCATCGATCGGTGGGAGCGCGAAGGCGTCCAGGTTGCCCCCGGCGTGCGGGTTCGGCTGCCGCCTCCTGACCTAACGCTCGGGCGGATTCGGCACTGGTATGACGAAACGATCGACGGCTTCGTCGCCGAACTCGAGGCTGCGACCAAGGCCGCGCACCAGAAATCGGAGACCTAGAACACGAAACGCCGCCCGGGTGACCGGACGGCGTTTTTCGCAACGGCGAGGGGTCGATGAGAGTCGAGCGGGTCCGGGTTTAGCAAACCCCTGCG
>DASWCW010000258.1:0-1843 GCA_036395835.1 Xanthobacteraceae bacterium | reverse complement strand
CCCGCGGGCCGCTCGAGCAATCCGCGCCGATCGTGCTCGCGCCGAGCACGCGTTGGGAAACCAAGCACTGGCGCCGCGAGGGTTTTTGCGAGGTCGCGCGGTACTTCGTGGCGAAGGGCCGTGCGGTCGCGCTGATCGGGTCGGCCGAAGAGCGCATCGCCTGCGATGCGATCGCGGCGGCCGCGCCCGGCACGTTGAACCTCGCCGGCCGGACCAGCGTGCCCGAGCTGGCGGCTCTGCTGCGGTGCTGTGCCGTCTGCGTGACCAACGATTCGGGTCCCATGCACCTTGCCGTCGCGCTCGACCGGCCGGTGGTGAGCCTGTTCGGACCTTCCGACCCGCTGTGGATCGGCCCCTACCGCCGACCAGACGCGGTCATCCGCGTCAACCTGCCCTGCTCGCCATGTTATTTGCGCGAGCTCTCCCGCTGCCCGTATGACCATGCCTGCATGCGGCAAATCTCCGGCGCAACCGTGATCGAGCGCATCGAGGCGACCCTTGCCGCCGCCGATCCCTTGACCGTGTTGCCCGTCGCGGCAGCCCGCTAAGGAGATCTTCACCGCGATGCGCCAGGCCAAGCGGCTAGCTACGCGATCGGGGCGGCAAAACGCATGACCATCCTCGTCACCGGCGGTGCCGGCTATATCGGAAGCCAGATGGCGTACCAGCTCGTCGATTCCGGCGAGCGGGTGGTCGTGCTCGACAATCTCTCGACCGGCTTCGATTGGGCGATTCCGCCGGGGGTGCCGGCGGTCGCTGGCGACGTGGGCGACGCGCGTCTCCTCGATGCGCTCATTGCCGAGCACGGCGTCTCCGCCATCATCCATTTCGCCGCCTCGGTCGTGGTCCCGGAATCGGTCGCCGATCCGCTGCGTTATTATCGCAACAATACCGTCAATTCCCGCAGCTTGATCGAGGCCGCCGTGCGGGGCGGAGTCGAGCATTTCATCTTTTCCTCGACCGCGGCCGTCTACGGCGAGCCCGACAGGATCCCGATTGCGGAAGACGCGCCGACCCGGCCCATGTCGCCCTACGGCTCCTCGAAGCTGATGGCCGAGATCATCCTGCGCGACGCCGCACGGGCGCACGGTCTGCGCTACATCCTGCGATATTTCAATGTAGCCGGCGCCGATCCGCAGCTGCGGACCGGGCAATCGACGCGCGGCGCGACGCATCTCATCAAAGTCGCGGCCGAGACCGCATTGGGCCTTCGGCCCAAGCTCGAAATCTTCGGCACGGATTACCCGACACGCGACGGTACCTGCATCCGCGACTATATCCACGTCGGCGATCTCGCCGCCGCGCATTCCGATGCGCTCCGCTACCTGCGCAACGGCGGAGAGTCGCTCACGCTCAATTGCGGCTATGGCCACGGTTTTTCCGTTCTGGAAGTGATCGACGCGGTCAAGCGCGCTGCGGGCGTGGATTTTCGCGTGGAATTTGCGGCGCGCCGGCCAGGCGATCCCGCCCGGATCGTGGCGGCGGCGGATCGCGCTCGCGCCTTGCTCGGCTGGCAGCCGCAGTTCGGTGAGCTTTTGACAATCGTCGCGCACGCGCTGGCATGGGAGCGTCAGCGCATGGCGCTCGCCCGCAGGCAGGCGCACGCCGGCTGATTTCCCCTTGAAAAATCCGCCCGCGACGGGCAAGGAACGGAGCCCGGCGGGACCGGCCCGGCGTTCGCGATTCGCGGACTTTCGGCCGTGGTGGAAGGCGGATGTTCAAGTCGAAGCTCGCGTCCTTGTTTGCCGACCCTTACGGCGCACCCGCCCTGGTGCGGCGGCTGCTGACCGAGCAGGGGCTCGAGCATTGGCGCCGCTACGCCGTGTCGTTGGGCCTGATGGGG
>DASWCW010000257.1:0-23162 GCA_036395835.1 Xanthobacteraceae bacterium | reverse complement strand
GAGCGCCGGATCCTTGGCGACCAGGCGTGCGCTCGAGGCCGCCAGCGCCTGCTGCACCGAGTGGCCGCGAACGGCGTCGGCCAGCGCGAAGGTCTCGGCTGCGGTCTCATGGGATTTGCTCGAGCTGCGCGCCAGCAGACCGATGTAGGCTTCGACGACGTTCTGCAGCCGCTGACTCCGCGCCGCCACGATGGTGGCGTCGTCGTCGGCATTCTCGCGCGATCCTGCCATCATGATGGGGATCGCCGCCTTGAACTCGCGGATCGCCTCGGCGTCGCGTCCGGCACCGGCATAGCCCACCGCCAGCGTGCCGTGCGCCGACGCGGTATCGAAATGGTTCTCGCCGAACCGTGCGCTTTCCCGTTTCACGAGTTCCTGGGCCGCGGCCACGCCGGCCTGGATTTGACCCGACGCGTAGAGCGCGGCAATGCGCGACCCGTTGAGCAGGAACATCTCGCGCCGCCGCGGCTCCCATTGCGCAATCGCCTTGTCGAGCTCGGCGTAGACGGCGGCGGCCTCCTTGCCCTTGCGTTGCAGCGTGAGAACGCCGCCGAGGTTCGAGAGAATGTTGGCGCTGCCCGGCGTCTCGTCACGGATCCCGAGCGTGCGCTGAATCTCGAGTGCCGAGCGCGTGAGCTTCTCGGCTTCTTCATAGCGGCCCTGCTCCAATAGAATGCCGGCGAGCCCCAATATGAATCTGGGTGATTGCGGATTGTACTTGCTCTGGTTCTTCAGGACGCCGAGCAGCGCGCGCCGGGCATCGAACTCCGCTTCGCTCAGTCGTCCTTGCTTGGCCTTCACGCGGGCGATCGCCAGCAGATCGCCGTCCGCTCCGAGAAGGAGCTGCTCGGGTGGCGGCGGGTCTTCGAATTTGTCGAGATCCTTGAGTGCGGCGCGCCGAAATGCCTCGCCACGCCGATACGCCGCCTCGGCGTCGCGATACTGACCGCGCGCCTCAAAGATCAGTGCGCGCACCGCGTCCGCATCGGCTTCCCAGGAATTGCCATACGCGGCGTAACTCTTTCGCCAATTCGGGTGGGGGCTGCCGCGCGCTTCTTGAACGAGCCCGCCGACGCGACGCGCATAGGCGTCGGCCTGGGCGACATCGCCCATGGAGACCAGCGTCTGCGCGAGAAAGCGCGACGCATTGATCGCGCCGCCCCTGGCGCCGGGCTGGTCGCTGTCGCGGACGATCGATTGGAAAACCGCAATCGCCTGTTTCAGATCGCCGATGGCCATGTACTGCAGTGCGACGAACTGGCGGATGCGCGTTACCTGCCTCAACTCGATCGCGCCCTTCCCGACCTCTAGCGCCTTCAGCCCGTCGGCGAGCGCCTCCTTGCTGCGGGCGAGCAGCGCGCGGGCATTGCCGCGGTCGTAATAGAATTGCGCGAGATCGGCAGCTGACGCGCCCTTCGGCGGCGCGGCGTCGGCATCGGCCTTGAGTTCGGCGATCTTCGCGGGATCGGGCCGTTCCTTGTCGAGAATCGCCGTGATGTCGGCGATCGTGCGCGGCGGCGCGACGAAACCGGCGTGCACCGGACCGGCGTTTTTCGGCATTTCGGCTGTTTCGCCTTTCGGCGCCCCGGGCGCCGGCTTGCCGGCCGCGGCGCGCTGCGTCTCGTGCAAGACGCATGCCCGTACGATCGCCGTGACAGCGCCGCGGCAGGCCGCCAGGTTCGTCTCGCGGTCGCCGCTGCCCCGCTTGCCCTGCATGCAAGCCTGGACTTGCGGACGCACGGATTCCCGGCACGTTTGCACGATCTGCTCGAAGCTGGCGGCAAAGGCCGGCTGGAACGGCGTGACCGAGGCGAGCACGGCACCGCACAGCGCCGCCGTGAGGGCGCCAACGCCGTAACGACTGGTCATGCTAATCCCCCCATGGGCCGGGCGGCTTCGCCGCACTGAGATCATTCCGCAAACGTTGTCACGGGTCGTTTTGTCGATTTTTCTTGCGCATTTGCGCGCATCGAACCGCTGGCCGATCCGGCGCTATTGCGCCGCGTCCTTGGTGCGTTCCTCGGCGGCAGCTTCGGCTTCGTCCACGGTCTTCAGCGCGGTGGGTTGCGGCATCGCGACGACGTTATAGCCGGAATCGACGAAATGAATGTCGCCGGTCACCCCGGTCGAGAGATCGCTGAGCAGGTAGAGCGCCGCACCCCCGATCTCGTCGATCGAGACGGTACGCCGCAACGGCGAGTGGCGCTGCTGGAAATTGAACATCAGCCGCGCCTCGGCGATGCCCGATCCGGCCAAGGTGCGAACCGGTCCGGCCGAAATGGCATTGACCCGGATGCCGGCGGGTCCGAAATCCGCGGCGAGGTAGCGCACCGAGGCTTCGAGCGCCGCCTTGGCAACGCCCATGACGTTGTAGTTCGGCATCACCCGGGTCGAGCCGCCATAAGTCAGCGTGAGCACCGACCCGCCGGAACGCATCAGCGCCGCCGCGCGCTTCGCCACCTCGGTGAACGAGAAACACGAGATCACCATGGTGCGGATGAAATTCTCCCGGGAAGTATCGGCATAGCGTCCCTTGAGCTCGTTGCGATCGGAAAAGGCGATGGCGTGCACCAGGAAATCCAGCGCTCCCCAGCTGCGGGCGATTTTCGTAAAAACCAGATCCACGGAGGCCAGGTCTTCGACGTCGCAGGGCAGGATCAAGCTCGCTCCGAGCGTTTCGGCGAGCGGCCGCACGCGCTTGCCCAGCGCCTCGCCCTGGTAGGTGAAGGCGAGCATGGCGCCTTCCCGGGCGAGCGCCTTGGAGATCCCCCACGCGATCGAGTGGTCGTTGGCGACCCCCATGACCAGCCCGCGCTTGCCCTCCATCAGGTTACCCATACCCCACCCTACTCCTTGCGCGAGGCGCACGCACTCGCTGGCCTGTCGTGGACGGGATCCCGAAGGAGCCCGGCGGCGAAGTCTCGTACTCCGTCGTATCGTCCGGTCTGATATCGGCGTCCGCAGGCGCACTGGCACGCCAGGCACGGGCGCAACGCTCAGGCATCGAGCCGCTTGAATACTACGGACGCGTTGGTGCCGCCGAACCCAAACGAATTCGACAGCACGCAGGAAAGCTCCACACCGTCGCGGCGCTCGCGAACGATGGGGACGTCGGCGAAAGCGGGATCGAGATTCTCGATATTGGCGCTTTCGCAGATGAAGCCGTTGTTCATCATCAACAGCGAGTAGATCGCCTCCTGCGCGCCGGCTGCGCCGAGCGAGTGGCCGGTCAGGGATTTGGTGGCCGAAATCGGCGGGCATTTGGCGCCGAAGATTTCGCGAATGGCCTCGATCTCCCGCAGATCTCCGATCGGCGTCGAGGTCGCATGCGGGTTGATGTAGTCGACCGGGCATTTCACGGCGGAAAGCGCCATGTGCATGCAGCGCGCCGCGCCCTCGCCGGAGGGAGCCACCATGTCGTAGCCGTCGGACGTGGCGCCATAGCCGGCGAGCTCCGCATAGATCTTCGCGCCGCGTGCCTTGGCGTGATCGAGCTCCTCAAGCACGAGCACGCCGGCGCCGCCGGCGATCACGAATCCGTCCCGGTCGACGTCGTAGGCCCGCGAGGCCTTGTCCGGAGTGGCGTTGAATTGCGAGGACATCGCGCCCATGGCGTCGAACAGCACCGAAAGCGTCCAGTCGAGCTCCTCGCAGCCGCCCGCGAAGACGATGTCCTGCTTGCCGAGCTGGATGATCTCCATGGCGTTGCCGATGCAATGATTGGACGTCGCGCAGGCCGATGAGATGCTGTAGTTCACTCCCTTGATCTTGAACCAGGTGCCGAGCGTCGCCGAAGCGGTCGAGGACATGGCTTTGGGCACCGCGAACGGACCGATCCGCTTGGGCCCCTTGGTGCGCGCGGTATCGGCGGCTTCGACGATGGTGCGCGTCGATGGCCCGCCCGAGCCCATGATGATGCCGGTCCGCTCGTGCGAGACCTCGTCGGATTCGAGGCCCGCATCGCGAATCGCCTGCTCCATGGCGACGTGGTTCCAGGCGGCGCCGCCGCCGAGAAACCGCAGCGCCCGGCGGTCGATGGCATGCTCCGTGTCGAGGCTCGGCGCGCCGTGAACCTGGCAGCGGAACCCGAGCTTGGCGTATTCGTCGGCGCGCACGATGCCGGACTTGGCCTCGCGCAGCGACGCCAGCACTTCCTGGGTGTTGTTCCCGATCGATGAGACGACGCCCATCCCGGTGACGACGACCCGCTTCATGATTGCCTCGTCCGCCATTCTGTCCGCATCCGGCGCGGTCTCCCGAGCGCCCGCGCCGCGTCCTCAGGCCCCGCTCGCCTGCAGCACGGCATCCTGGCGGAACAACCCTACCTTGAGGTCGCTGGCCCGATAGATCAACGAACCGTCCGCCGAAAGCCAGCCGTCGGCGACGCCGAGCACGAGCTTCGTGCGCATCACCCGCTTGATGTCGATGCCGTAGATCACCTTCTTCATCGTCGGCAGCACCTGGCCCGAGAATTTGAGCTCGCCCAGCCCCAAGGCACGGCCCTTGCCGGGCGCGCCGAGCCAGCCCAGGAAAAATCCGAGCAATTGCCACAGCGCGTCGAGCCCGAGGCACCCGGGCATGACCGGATCGCCTTTGAAATGACAGGGAAAAAACCACATGTCGGGCTTGACGTTGAGCTCGGCGCGGACCAGCCCCTTGCCATGCTCGCCGCCCGCTTCGGCGATTTCGGCGATGCGGTCGAACATCAGCATCGGCGGCAGCGGCAGCTGGGCATTGCCCTCGCCGAACAATTCACCGCGGGCACACGCGAGCAGATCCTCGAAGTCATAGCTGCCGCGCCGGGTCTGCATTCCGGTTCATTCCTCGAACATGGGTCCGGGCCGTTCTCCTAACACATCGGCGGGCCGAGGGGCAAAATCGCGCTCCGAGCAACGTGCCCACGCCTTGGCGCCGCGCGCGCGACCGGCCGCGACCAGCCGAAGGCCTGCGACATTCTGTTGGCTTCCAATCCGGGTGCCATCGTCGCCGCAGTTGCATCCAGGGCTCGGGCTCGCATATGATCCCGGCCGCAAAACCTCCTGCTCGAACCGATAAGGTGGAGCGATTGGTCGCACGAATGGCGCAACCGCATACGATCGTTTTCTCGAGCGCGCTGGACGAGCACGCGGAGCGCCGGCTGGCGGAGCGCGCGGCGCTGACCGGCTGCCCGTGGCACGACGTGCGGGCCATGCTGCGGCAGGTCGGGTTGCGCCCCACGCGCCAGCGCATGGCGCTCGGCTGGATCCTATTCGGCAAGGGCGACCGGCATGTGACCGCCGAGCTGCTCTACGAAGAGGCGAATAAGGCGAAGGTGCCGGTCTCGCTGGCCACGGTCTACAACACCCTGCATCAGTTCACGCAAGCCGGGCTGCTGCGCCAGGTGCCAGTCGACGGCTCGAAGACCTATTTCGACACCAACGCGTCCGATCACCACCATTTCTTCGTCGAGGACGAGAATGCCCTCGTCGACATCCCGGCGACCGAGACCATGGTGGACAGGCTGCCGACGCCGCCGCCGGGCTACAAGATCGCGCGGGTCGACGTCGTCGTCAGGCTCAAACGCGAGGACGAGCCCAACCGGGACGGCTAATCGATCTTCTCGTTGGGATAGACCCCCCACAGGCGGTCCTGCTCGATCCAGCCGTCGAATCCCTCGCCGACAATCCTGCACCAGTCTCCGCCGCAGCGCTTGACCGTACCCAGCACCCCGGGCTGCAAGCGCGCGATCAGCTTACCGGTCCGGTCCGCCCGATCGAACAGCGGCACCACTTCGTCCTTGGGCTTCGCCTTCGGCGCCACCATGATCGTGCGCCGCCCGGACAGCAACGAATGATAGACCCAGCCCTCGCCTCCATCCCAGTCGCGCACGCGCCGCCAATTGTCGAACTCGGCGGTGATCTCCACGGGAAGCGCCGCCCTGGTGTAGACCCAGACGACCTCATGGTCCTTGTCGGGCCCGCCGCGCACGTTGACGCGGTCGGACTTGAGGCTGACGAAGCGAGGAACCTGCAGGCCGCTCGCCGCACCGGGCGCAAGCGGATCGGCGTTTGCCGATCGAGCCGCGATCGGCATGAGCAGCATCAGCGCGATGGGGAACCAATTTCGCGACAGCATCGACCGGATTTCTGCCCTACCGAGCCGGCAACGAGCCGGCGTTCGCACTTTCCGCAAGCAACCGGCGGCGCCGCGCAACCGCGCGTGCCGCCCGCTTTGTCTTGGCCCGGCCATCTGATAGAGAGGAACCGGCCGAGAGACCCGCCGCCGAACGGTTGCGACAGTCTCGGTCGGCTCGGTTAAAGAGCTCTGAACGGGTGAATGTGGCCGGCATCCGCCTGCGCGATCCCGCGCCGGATGCCGAGGGCGTCGACATGCCGAACCGGAAAAAGCCATTGGTGGTGGTCACCCGCAAGCTGCCGGACAGCGTCGAAACCCGCATGCGCGAGCTGTTCGATGCCCGCCTCAACCTCGACGACAAGCCGATGAGCCATGCCGATCTCGCCGAGGCGGCGAAGATCGCCGACGTGCTGGTTCCCACCGTCACCGACCGGATCGACGCGTCCGTGCTCAGCCAGTCCGGTGACAAGCTGAAGCTGATCGCCAATTTCGGCAACGGCGTCGACAACATCGACGTCGCCACGGCGGTGCAGCGCGGCATCACGGTCACCAATACGCCGGGCGTGCTGACCGAGGACACCGCCGACATGACCATGGCGCTGATCCTCGCGGTGCCGCGGCGGCTCGCCGAAGGCGCCAATGTGCTGACCGCGGACAAGGATTGGACCGGCTGGACGCCGACCTGGATGCTCGGCCACCGCATCTGGGGCAAGCGGCTAGGCATCGTCGGCATGGGCCGCATCGGGCAGGCGGTCGCGCGCCGCGCCCGCGCGTTCGGTCTGCAGATCCATTACCACAACCGCCGCCGCGCCTCGCCGCACATCGAGGAGGAGCTCGAGGCCACGTATTGGGAGAGCCTCGACCAGATGCTCGCCCGGATGGACATCATCTCGGTGAACTGCCCGCACACGCCGGCGACCTATCATCTGCTGTCGGCGCGCCGACTCAAGCTGATGCGGCCCGAAGCCTATGTGGTCAACACCGCCCGCGGCGAGGTGATCGACGAGAACGCGCTCGCGCGCATGATCGAGCACGGCGAGATCGCCGGCGCCGGTCTCGACGTGTTCGAGCACGAGCCGGCCATCAATCCCAAACTGCTCAAGCTCGCGCGCGCCGGTAAGGTGGTGCTGCTGCCGCACATGGGCTCCGCCACGATTGAAGGTCGCATCGACATGGGCGAAAAGGTCATTATCAATATCAAGACCTTCATGGACGGACACCGGCCGCCGGATCGCGTGCTGCCCTCGATGTTGTGATCTCGAGCCTTCGAACCCGATGTGTGCATCTCTCCGCTGCATGGCCGCGCTCGGTGCGACGCTGCTCGCCGCCGTGCCCGCATCGGCGCAGAGCATGACCGTCGACGAGTTTCGCCGCGAACTCGTCGGCATGCCGTTGTGCGGGACGCCCAACGTCGGGCCGCTCGCCGGAAAGGCGCTGTGCACGGTGCATCTGCCCGACGGAACCGCCATCCTGTCCGGCTCCGGAATCCTGGTGCGCGGCATTTGGGAGCCGGAAGGCGGGAAGATCTGCCGCCGCAACGCACATGACGCGCCCGACCGCCGCCGCTGCGTCGAGTACGAGCGGATGGGCTCCAACCGCTACCGCAACAGCGACGGCGTCGAGTTCTGCCTCGGTCCCTGCCCGGAAGCCGCTGCGTCGGCAAAGCCGGCCGAGAAGTGATTGATGCCGACGTCAGTATTTCTTGACCGTCAGGCGCAGGCTTGATCAGGCTTGATCCGCGCACCTGCGGCTTCTTCATCTTCGACAGAGCGTGCATGGATTGCCGGGGCAAGCCGGGCAAGCCCGGCAATGACGAAGGAGAGGCGATATTCGGGTGAGACCCGCCGAGGCGGCGGCTCAGCCGGCGTGGACGGAGAGATCGCGGATCGCGGATTTCTCGCCCGAGAGCGGATTTGCGGGATGCCACGCGTATTGCAACGTCTCGAACCGAAGCGAGCGCGCGTCGAGCATGAGCAGGCGCCCGACCAGGCCCTCGCCGAAGCCGACGATCTCCCGGATCACTTCGAGCGCCATCAAGGAGCCGAGAATGCCGGTGAGCGCCCCGAGGATTCCGGCCTCGGCGCAGGCCGGCACCGTGCCGGCGGGCGGCGGCTCGGGGAACAGGCAGCGGTAGGTCGGGTTGGGCCGGCCGTCGCGGCCGCGCTCATGAGCCCGGATCGTGGTGAGCGTGCCGTCGAAGCTGCCGACCGCCGCGGTGACCAGCGGCTTTTTGGCGAAATAGCAGGCGTCGGAAACGAGATACCGGGTGGCGAAATTGTCGGAACCGTCGGCGACGACGTCGTAGCGGCCGATGAGGTCGAGCGCGTTCGCGGCGCTCAGGCGCACGCCATGGGGCTCGATCGCGACGTTGGGGTTGAGCCGCCCGATCACCGCCGCCGCGCTGTCGACCTTGGGCCGGCCGAGGTCCGGCGTGCCGTGGATCACCTGGCGCTGCAGATTGGAAAGCGAGACGGCGTCGTCGTCGACGACGCCCAGCGTGCCGACGCCCGCGGCGGCGAGATAGAGCAGCACCGGCGCGCCGAGCCCGCCCGCGCCGATCACCAGCACCCGGGCGCGCTGCAGCGCGAGCTGCCCCGGGCCGCCGACCTCGCGCAACACGATGTGGCGGGCGTAACGCTCGAGCTCTTCGTCGGTCAGCATCGGCTTGCCTCGAGCCCTTATATCGCGATCGTCGATCGCATTCGCCAGCCGGCGAAGGCCGCTCATCGATTGCGGAATTTCGGCGCGCGCTTCTCGATGAAGGCCGCCATGCCCTCCTTCTGGTCCTCGGTCGCGAACAAGGAATGAAATACCCGCCGTTCGAAGCGCACGCCTTCGGCGAGCGAAACTTCGAAGGCGCGGCTGATGCTCTCCTTGGCGACCATGACGGCCGGCAGCGACATCGACGCGATGGTCTCGGCCGTCTTCACCGCTTCCTCCAACAGATTTGCCAGCGGCACGATGCGGGCCACGAGACCGGCGCGCTCGGCTTCCTGCGCATCCATCATGCGGCCGGTGAGGCAAAGGTCCATGGCCTTGGCCTTGCCGACCGCGCGCGTGAGGCGTTGCGTGCCGCCGATGCCCGGAATGACGCCGAGCTTGATCTCGGGTTGGCCGAATTTGGCGTTGTCCGCGGCGATGATGAGATCGCACATCATGGCGAGCTCGCAGCCGCCGCCCAGCGCGAAGCCTGCGACCGCGGCGATCACCGGTTTTCGCGCGCGCGCGACGCGATCCCAATGCGCGGCGAAATCGCCCATGAATGCGTCCATATAGGATTTGCCGGACATCTCCTTGATGTCGGCGCCCGCCGCAAATGCGTTCTCGGAGCCGGTGATGACGATGCAGCCGATCGCCGTCGCGGCTTCGAAGGCGTCCACTGCGTGGCTCAAATCCGCGATCAGCGCCGAGTTGAGCGCATTGAGCGCGTGGGGGCGGTTGAGGCGGACGATCCCGACATTGCCGCGGGTCTCGATCTCGACGTTCTCATAGCTCATGGCGCCCTCTTGAATTGTTTGGTTGGCGATCGATCGAATGCATCAGGCAGGCCGCGCGGCGAAATTTCTCAGTTCTGGCACACGGGACAAAAGAACGTGGAGCGGCCGTTCTGCGTGAAGCGCCGCACGATGCCGGGGCAGCCGCGGGTCGGGCAGCGGCCGCCCTCGCGATCGTAGACGCGGAACTTGTGCTGAAAGCTGCCGAGTTCGCCGTCGGTGCGGCGATGATCGCGCAGCGAGGAGCCGCCGGCCGCGATGGCACCCTCGAGCACGATCTTGATCGCCGCGACGAGCCGCTCCGCGTGCGGGGTCGGCGCGCCTGCGCGCGTCGCCAGCGTTGCGGCCTTGCGTCGCGGCGAGAGACGCGCGCGATTGAGCGCCTCGCAAACGTAGATATTGCCGAGCCCGGCCACAATCTTCTGGTCGAGCAACGCGGCTTTCAGGCTGGTCGATTTCCCGGCGCAGGCTTTCGCGAGCCGCGCCGCCGTGAAGGCGCGGTCGAGCGGCTCGGGGCCGATCCGCATCAGCGGATGTGTTGCGAGCTCGGCGCCCGGGACAAGCAGCATGAAGCCGAACCGGCGCGGGTCGTTGAAGGTGACGGTCGCGCCGGACGACATGCGGAACACCACGTGATCGTGGGCGAACGCCCGCGAGCGCGCGAGATGGAACTCGCCCGGCGTATTTTCCGCAACGCCGTTGAGCACCCGGAACGACCCCGACATGCCGAGATGCATGATCAGCACCTCGCCGGAGGAGAGATCGGCGAGCAAATATTTGGCGCGCCGGCGAAGCGCTTCGACGCTCGCGCCGACCAGGCGCCGCGCGAAATTCTCCGGCAGCGGCCAGCGCAGGTCTTCGCGGTGGGCCTGAACGGCGAGGAACACGGCGCGCTCCATCGCCGGGGCAAGGCCCCGCCGGACCGTTTCGACCTCGGGCAGTTCCGGCACATTTACTCCATCGGGCGATTTCCGGGGATGTGATAGCGCCATGGCGCCCCCCGCGCTATGGTCGAAAATCGATTGGAGCCATGGCATGGGCGAAAATCCCGCAAATCGCGAGGCCGATTTCGGTTTCCAAAAGGTGCCGCTCGCGGACAAGCAGGAGCTCGTCGACGACGTGTTCCGCAAGGTGGCGCGGCGCTACGATCTCATGAACGACCTGATGTCGGGCGGGCTGCATCGGGCCTGGAAGGATGCGCTCGTCACCGCGATAAACCCGCCGCGGCAAGCCGAGGCGTTCCGGCTGCTCGATGTGGCCGGCGGCACCGGGGACGTCGCGTTCCGGCTCGTCGAAACCGGCGGCTCGGGAACGCGCGCCGCGGTGCTCGATGCGAGCGCGGACATGCTGCAGGTCGGCCGCGAGCGGGCGCAGCAGCGCGGGCTCGAGGACGTGGTGCGCTTCGTCGAGGGCAATGCCGAGCATCTGCCGTTCGCGGATTCGAGCTACGACGCCGTCTCGATCGCCTTCGGCATGCGCAACGTTCCACGCATCGAGCGGGCGCTGGCGGAGGCGTTTCGCGTGCTCAAGCCGCTCGGGCATTTTCTGTGCCTGGAATTCTCCGCGGTCGATGTCCCGGGGCTCGATCGCCTGTACGAGCTGTATTCGTTTCAGGTGATCCCGGCCCTGGGCCGGATGGTGGTCGGCGATGCCGAGCCCTATCGCTATTTGGTGGAATCGATCCGTCGGTTCCCGCGGCCGGAGGCTCTGGCGTCGATGCTGCGCAGCGCCGGCTTCCGCCGGGTGTCGCATCGGCGCATGTCGGGCGGCATCGTCGCGCTCCACTCCGGCTGGAGGCTGTGATCCCGGCGCGCCCGCACATGAACCTCCTGCTCCGCAGCGGCGCGCCGGAATCGCCCGGGCGGCGTCCGCCCATCGTGTTCGCCCCCGCACATCTTGCGCGGCTTACCCGCGCCGGCTTCGTGTTTGCGCGCGAGGGGGTCTTCGGGCTGCTCGATCCGGTGTTCTTCCCGTGGCCGATCGGTCTCTTGCTGAGTCTCGGCAGGCTGATCGAACGCCGGACCGGGGCCGGTGCCGCAGGCGCGGTGCGGCTCGCCGCCGCGCTGACCCGGCTCGGCCCGAGCTACGTCAAGCTCGGCCAGTTCCTGGCGACTCGGCCGGATATCGTCGGCGCGGCGCTCTCGCGCGATCTCGAAAGCCTGCAGGACAAAATGGCGCCGTTTGCGCAAGCCGAGGCCGAGGCGGCGGTCGCGAGCGCGCTCGGCGCGCCGATCGCGAACGTCTTCGTCAGCTTCGGCCCGCCCGTTGCGGCGGCCTCGATCGCCCAGGTGCATCGCGCCGAGGTGATCGAGCTGGGCGCGCGCCGGCCGGTCGCCGTCAAAGTGCTGCGTCCCGGCATCGAGCGCCGCTTTAAGATCGACCTCGAAGCGTTCGCATTCGTCGCCTTCCACGCCGAGCGGATGTCTGCGGAGGCGCGGCGGCTGCGTGTCGTCGAAGTGGTGGAGACGCTGGCGCGCAGCGTGGCGGTCGAGATGGATCTGCGCCTCGAGGCCGCGGCGATCTCGGAAATGGACGAGAACACCAAGGAAGATCCGGATTTTCGCGTGCCGGCAATCGACTGGGTGCGGACCGCCAAAGACGTGCTCACGCTCGAATGGATCGATGCCACGCCGTTGTCCGACCGCGCGACGCTCCTCGCCAAGGGCTTCGACCTCAAAGAGCTCGCCCGCGCGCTGATGCAATCGTTCCTGCGCCACGCGTTGCGCGACGGCTTCTTTCACGCCGACATGCACCCGGGCAATCTGTTCGTCGACGCCAACGGCCGGTTCATCGCCGTCGACTTCGGCATCATGGGCCGGCTCGGTGCCAAGGAGCGCCGGTTCCTCGCCGAGATCCTGCACGGCTTCATCACCCGCGATTATCTGCGCACGGCCGAAGTGCATTTCGAAGCCGGCTACGTGCCGCCGCAGCACTCGGTGGAGAGCTTTGCGCAGGCGATCCGGGCGATCGGCGAACCGATCCATAGCCGCACCGCCGCCGAAATCTCGATGGCCAAGCTGCTCAATCTCTTGTTCGAAGTAACGAGCCTGTTCGACATGCGGACCCGGCCGGAATTGCTGCTGCTGCAAAAGACCATGGTGGTCGTGGAAGGGGTGGCGCGCTCGCTCGATCCCGGGCTCGACATGTGGTCGACTTCCGACCCGGTGGTGCGGCAATGGGTCGAGCGACATCTCGGGCCCGCAGGCAGGATCGAGCAGGCGGCCGAAGGCGCGGTGGAACTCGGCCGCTTTCTCGGCGGCGTGCCGGAGCTGCTCGGGCGCGCCGCGGTCGTGCTCGACCATATCGACGCCGTCACCCGCAACGGCGTCGTGCTCGCGCCCGAGACGGTCGCGGCCATCGCGTCGGCGGATGCGCGCCGCAACCGATGGACGGGCTTCGCGCTGTGGCTGATCGTGGCGTTGCTAGCCGCCATGCTGATTTGGGGACTGTGAACGAACGTCATCACGTTAACCATGACGGCAGCCGCCAAATGACCTATTTGATGCCTAGTCGACCGCGTTCGATAGAACGCGGTCGCCGGATGAGGCCGGGATGCTCCAGGGCAAACGGATCCTGCTGGTGATCGGCGGCGGCATTGCCGCCTACAAAGCGCTCGACTTGATCCGGCGCTTGCAAGAGCGCGGCGCGGCGGTGCGCTCAATCCTCACCAAAGGCGGCCAGGCGTTCATCACGCCGCTGGCGGTCGGAGCGATTGCCGGCGAGCGGGCGTTTACGGACCTGTTCGATCCGCGCAGCGAGTTCGACGTCGGCCACATTCGCCTCGCGCGCGAAACGGATCTCATCGTGGTTGCGCCGGCAACCGCCGACCTGATGGCCAAGATGGCGGGCGGCCATGCCGACGATCTCGCCTCCGCGGTTCTGCTCGCGACCGACCAGCCGGTGCTGATCGCCCCGGCGATGAACCCGCGCATGTGGGCGCACGCGGCGACCCGGCGCAATCTCGCGCGGCTCGCGGCGGACGGCATCGCCTGCGTAGGGCCGAACGAGGGCGAGATGGCCGAGCGCAGCGAGCACGGTATCGGCCGCATGGCCGAGCCGCTGGAAATTCTCGCCAAGATCGAGCAGCTGCTGGGCGGCGCCGATCGGCAAAAGCCGCTGCACGGCCGGCGCGTCCTCGTCACGTCCGGACCCACCCACGAGCCGATCGATCCGGTGCGCTACATCGCCAATCGCTCCTCCGGCAAGCAAGGCCACGCCATCGCCCGCGCGGCCGCCGACGCAGGCGCCGAGGTGACGCTAATATCCGGGCCGGTCGGCCTGCTCGATCCGGCCGGAGTGCGCATCGTTCATGTCGAGAGCGCGCGCGATATGCTCGAAGCGGTGGAAAAGGCCTTGCCGGCCGACGTTGCGGTCTTCGCGGCAGCGGTCGCCGATTGGCGGGTCGCGGAGCCCAACCGCCGCAAGATCAAGAAGGATGCCGATGTTCCCAAGCTCGTGCTGGCCGAGAACCCGGACATCCTCGCCACCATCGGCAGCCGAAAATCCGACCGGCCGACACTGGTGATCGGGTTCGCCGCCGAGACCGAACACGTCGTCGAGAACGCCAAGAGGAAGCTCGCGCGCAAGCATTGCGACTGGCTCCTCGCCAACGACGTGTCCGAGGGGACCGGCATCATGGGCGGCGAGAGCAACCGCATTCACCTCGTCACCGCGGACGGCGTGGAAACCTGGCCGATGCAGCCCAAGCACGAAGTCGCCAGGATGCTGGTGAGCCGCATCGCGGCGACGCTTGCCCGGCCGTCATGAACGAAATCGAAATCCGCGTCGCGCGGCTGCCCCACGGCGCCGATCTGCCGCTGCCCGCGTATCAATCCAAGCTCGCCTCGGGATGCGATCTTCTCGCCGCGATCCCGCATGAGGCGCCCATCGTGATCGCGCCGGGAGCACGGGCGGCAGTCCCGACCGGGATCGCGCTCGCGCTCCCGCCCGGCACCGAAGGCCAGGTGCGGCCGCGCTCGGGCCTTGCGGCCAGATCCGGCGTGAGCGTGCTCAATGCGCCCGGCACCATCGACGCCGATTACCGCGGCGAGGTCCAGGTGCTGCTGGTCAACCTCGGGAGCGAGCCGTTCACGGTGACGCGCGGCATGCGCATCGCGCAGCTCGTGATCGCCCCGAGCTTGCGCGCGAGAATGATCGAGACCGCGGAGCTCGACGAGACCGCACGGAGCGGCGGCGGTTTCGGCTCGACGGGGAGTTCCTGATTCGCACGGTTTTGGGATCGGACGATGGCTCATCGGCGCCCCGGACCTGCGCATTTCTAGTATGAAATTGTTGTTTAAAGCCGTATCTCGCAAAATCATCCTTTTTGACCTCGATCAACCGGCATTGAAGAGAATTGTGTCCTATATGACCGCCAAGCCCGGTTCTCCGGCGCGCCGTTCATCCCCTTCGGCCGCTCGAGAAACGCGCCTCCCTGAAGCACAGGAGTTCGCCATGTCTGTCGCCGCGCTGAAATCCCAGCCTTCCCCCGTAGCCCATGCGCCGCAGCCCGGCCGCGGTCGCGTTTTCGATTCGATCACCGACACCATCGGCGATACGCCGATCGTACGGCTCAATCGCCTGCCGCAGATGCGGGGCGCCCACGCCCAGGTGCTCGCCAAGCTCGAGCTCTTCAACCCGATCGGCAGCGTCAAGGACCGCATCGGCGTCTCGATGATCGACGCGATGGAGGCGAACGGCAGCATCGGGCCTTCGACCGTGCTGATCGAGCCGACTTCCGGAAACACCGGCATCGCGCTGGCGTTCGTGGCGGCCGCGCGCGGCTATCGCCTGATCCTGGTGATGCCGGATTCGATGTCGATCGAGCGCCGCAAGATGCTGGCGTTGCTCGGCGCCGAGCTCGTGCTGACCGAAGCGGCGAAAGGGATGAAAGGCGCCATCGCCAAAGCCGAGGAGCTGCTCGGCCAAATTCCCAATGCGGTGATGCCGCAGCAGTTCAAGAATCCGGCCAACCCCGAAATCCACCGGCGCACCACCGCCGAGGAAATCTGGAACGACACCCAGGGCGCCGTTGACGTGATTGTATCCGGGATCGGCACCGGCGGCACCGCCACCGGGGTCGGACAGGTGCTCAAGGCCCGCAAGCCGTCGATCCGCGTGGTCGCGGTCGAGCCCAAGGACAGCGCGGTGCTCTCGGGCGGAGCCCCCGGTCCGCACAAGATCCAGGGGATCGGCGCAGGATTTATCCCGGAAATCCTCGACCGTTCCGTCATCGACGAGGTGATCACGATCACCAACGACGAGGCTCTCGACACCACCCGGGCGCTGGCGCGGCTCGAGGGAATTCCCGGCGGCATTTCGTCGGGCGCCGCGGTCGCTGCCGCACTCAAGGTCGCCGCGCGGCAAGACATGACGGGAAAGAATATCGTCGTGGTAATCCCCTCGTTCGCCGAGCGCTATCTGTCGACCGCGTTGTTTGAAGGCCTGTGAACGGCGCGGATCCTTCGCGCCGCATCGCGCGCCGAAGTGTCGGCGCCGGATTGCCATCGCGATATTGCCCCCGTTCACGGTCTGGGCTCTTAGCGTTTGCCGGCATCGGAGGTACCATTGCAGCGATTCGCGGGCGCAGCGCGGCGGAGCGTGCCCGCGGCACCGCCGGGCCCAAGTGGCGTCCTCGCTCGGCGGCGCGATCGCAGGCCGAGCAGGGGCAGTGGGGATGCCGGACACGATCCGGGCCGAAGCCGGACGCTTTCGTGCTAATCGGTGCGCAAGCTTTCTTGCGAAATCCCTGACCGTCGCCGCCGCCTGGGCGCCATCGCGTCCCGCCGCTGCCGAGCCAAGGCTCTTTGCCGACCTCGATCGGTATGTGACCGGCCTCGCCCAGCTGCATCGTCATGAGCTCGCTGCGTTCGCGCTGATCGTCGGCGTGGTCTCCTTCGCGGTCGTCACCGCCATCGGTCTCGTCCGCACCCGCAGCCGCGCGCAGCGTGCCGCCGCCGCCGACCGCGCCGAAATCGTCCGGCTTCGGGAAGAGGTCGACCGCGCGCATGCGCTGCTGTTCGCCGAGCCGCAGGTCGTGATCGCCTGGGACGCGCGCTTCGAGGAGCCGGAGGTTCTCGGCGATCCCGGCATCGTCAATTCGGTTCCGGTCGCGCGCCGCATCCTGGCGTTCTCGACCTGGCTCGACGCCGACCAGGCGAGCATCATGGAGCGCGCGGTCGAGGCGCTTCGCTCGCGCGGCCAGGGCTTTGCCGTCGCGGCGACGACGCTTGCCGGGCGCCACATCGAGGCCGAAGGGCGCGCCATCGGCGGACGAGCCGTGCTCCGCCTCAAGGAGGTCGGGGGCGTCAGGCGCGAGCTGACCGAGCTCGCTGCCCGCCATGGCAAATTGCTGCGCGACGTCGACGCGATCCGGACCTTGATCGAAGCACTGCCCTCGCCGATCTGGGCGAGCGACGCCGCGGGCCGGCAGAGCTGGGTCAACCCGGCTTATGCGCATGCCGTCGACGCCCGCGACAGCGGCGAAGCGGTCGCGGGCGGCCTGGAGTTGCTCGATCCCGCCACGCGCGCCGAGCTGGCGGCGGCCCGTGCGTCGGGCGAACCCTATGCCGCCCGGCTGGCCGTCATCGTCGCGGGGACCCGAAGGATCTTCGATGTATTCGATCTCGCCACGCGCAACGGCCGCGCCGGCATCGGCATCGATGTGACCGAGGTCGAGACCACGCGCAGCGAACTCGCCCGCACCATGCAGGCGCATCGGCGGACCTTGGACCAGCTACCGACCGCGGTCGCCATCTTCGGCGCCAACCAACGGCTCACGTTCCACAATGCCGCGTATCGGGCGCTGTGGGGCCTGACCAGCGAGTTCCTGGATCAGCAGCCGAGCGACAGCGCCGTGCTCGATCAGCTGCGCGCGGCGCGCAAGCTCCCCGAGCAGGCGGATTTCCGCTCCTGGAAGAGTGAGCTCCACGAGGCCTACCGCGCCGTCGGGGCGACCGAGCATCTATGGCATCTGCCCGACGGACGCACGCTACGGGTCGTCACCACGCCCAACCCCGAGGGCGGCATCACCTATTTGTTCGACGACGTCACCGAAGCCCTGGAGCTCAAGCGCCGCTACGACGCTTTGATCCGGGTGCAAGGCGAAACACTCGATCATCTCTCGGAAGGGGTCGCCGTGTTCGGCAGCGACGGCCGGCTGCGGCTGTTCAACCCGGTGTTCGCCCGGATGTGGCGGCTGCTGCCCCCGCTGCTCGCCGAGCGCCCCCACATGGAGGCGATCATCGCCGCCTGCCAGGCGCTGCACGAGGACAATTTGACCTGGCAATCGCTGCGCGGCGCCGTCACCGGGCTGGAGCACCGCCAGCCGATCTCGAAGCGGCTGGAGCGCAAGGACGGCAGCGTGATCGATTGCGCGACGATGCCGCTGCCCGACGGCGCCACCCTGGTCACGTTCCAGGACGTCACCGATTCGGTCAACGTCGAGCGCGCGCTGCGCGAGCGCAACGAGGCTCTGCAGACCGCCTACGATCTCAAGAACGACTTCGTCCATCTGGTCTCCTACGAATTGCGCTCGCCGCTGACCAACATCATCGGCTTCGCCCAGTTGCTCGAAGACCCGACGACCGGCTCGCTCGGAGAGAAGCAACGCGAGTATCTCGGCTATATCAACTCCTCGAGCGCCTCCCTGCTTGCCATCATCAACGACATCCTGGATCTCGCCACCATCGACGCCGGCGTGATGACGCTCGATCTCGGCAGCGTGGACATTCGCACCGTCGTGGACGCCGTCGCCGAAGCCGTGCGGGATCGACTTGCCGAGCAGGGCCTCAAGCTCGAGATCCGTGCCGACGGCGGAATCGGCAGCTTCACCGCCGACGAGCGGCGGCTGCGCCAAATCCTGTATAATCTGGTGGTCAACGCCATCGGCTTCTCGCCCCCCGGCGAAGTCGTCACGCTCGCCGCCGAACGGCGCAGCGACGCCGTGGTGTTCCGCGTCAGCGACCGCGGCCCGGGCATTCCCACCGAGATCCAGGACCGGGTATTCGATCGCTTCGAGACCCATGCGCTGGGCTCGCGGCATCGCGGTACCGGGCTCGGCCTCTCGATCGTGCGCTCGTTCGTCGAGCTGCATGGTGGTACGGTAAAGCTGGATTCCGCGGTCGGGCGCGGCACCACAGTCGTTTGTGCCTTTCCGCTCGAGCACGTGGCCGAGCGGGCCGCCGCGGCCGAGTAGCGGGGCGGAGCGCGTTGAACGTTCGGACCAATTTGACCGCGGCCACCCATCAGCTGATGCTTCCGAACGAGCAGGCTACGCGCCGGCTGGCCGCGGATGTCGCCGCCGTCCTCGCCCCCGGCGATCTCGTTACGCTCTCCGGCGATCTCGGCGCCGGCAAGACCACGTTCGCGCGCGCGCTGATTCGCACTCTCGCCGAGGACGAGCGGCTCGAAGTGCCGAGCCCGACGTTCACGCTCATCCAAAGCTACGCGCTGCCGCGCTTTCCGCTGGTCCACGCCGATCTCTATCGGATTTCCGAGCCGCGCGAGCTCGTCGAACTCGGCTTCGAAGAAGCGATCGAGGGCGCCGCCGCCCTGCTCGAATGGCCCGATCGCGCGAACGGACTGCTGGCGCCCGATCGGCTCGACATCGCCTTTCATCTCGTCCCGACGCGGGGCCCGAGCTATCGCGAGGCGAGCGTCACCGCCTTCGGCTCGTTTGCGGAGCGTACCGAACGGCTCTTCACCATCTGGCGCTTCCTCGAGCAAGCGGGGCTCGCGGATGCCGAACGCCAATTCCTGCAGGGCGACGCCTCGACCCGCATCTACGAACGTCTGGTCAAGGACGGCAGCACGGCCGTCCTGATGAACGCGCCACGCCGACCGGACGGGCCGCCGCTGCGGGACGGCAAGCCCTATAGCGCGATCGCGCATCTTGCCGAGGACGTGAAGCCGTTCGTGGCGATGGCGCGGGCGCTGCGCGCACGCGGCTTCTCCGCACCCGAAATCTACGCCGCGGACCTTGCCGAGGGGCTGCTCGTGCTCGAGGATCTCGGCCGCGAAGGCGTGGTGGCGAGCGATACCGGCGCACCGGTTCAGGATCGCTATGCGACCGCCGTCGACGTGCTGGTGGCCTTGCACCGGCAGGCGCTGCCCCCGGTGCTACCCGTCGCGCCGCGCATCGATCATCCGCTGCCGGCGTACGATCTGGACGCCTTGCTGATCGAAACCGAATTGCTGCTCGACTGGTACGTTCCGCAGCGGGGCGGCGCCGTCGCACCGCCGGCGAGATCCGAGTTCCAGGCGCTGTGGCGCGCGGCGCTCGAGCGCGCGGTCGAGGCGCCGCCGACCTGGGTGCTGCGCGACTATCATTCGCCCAATCTGCTTTGGCTGCCGAAGCGCCAAGGCATGGCGCGCGTGGGTCTGCTCGATTTCCAGGACGCGCTGCTCGGCCCGCCGGCGTACGACGTGGTGTCGCTCCTCCAGGATGCCAGGATCGACGTTCCCGAGCCGCTGGAGATGGCACTGCTTGGCGGCTATGTCCGCGCCCGCCAGGCCTCCGATCCGAGCTTCGAGGCTGCCGAGTTCCTCGAGCTCTACGCGATGCTGGGCGCGCAACGCGCCACCAAGATCCTGGGCATCTTCGCGCGGCTCGACCGCCGCGACGGCAAGCCGCAATATTTGCGTCATCTGCCGCGGGTATACCGATATCTCAACCGCTCGCTCGCCCATCCGAGCTTGGCCGCGCTCAAGGCCTGGTACGACGGCAATATCCCGGCACCGGCGTGAAGAGGCCATGGGCCGGGACCGTGCGGGGCTCGCCGCGATGTTTGTGCTGAAACTGGGGAAAATTTCGCGTCGGGTTTGAGAAAAATCGCAAGTTGGGACAAGGTCTTAGAGCATTTCATTTTGCGAAAATGCATCCTTGGCTTGTGACATGTTGTACTATTTCAATTCTCACGTGCGTGCCTTGGCCGCGCCCGATTTGCTAGCTTCCGGGGCGCGAATCGCGTCCCTCGTTCCGTCCTTCCCGCCAAGGGCTTCGGAGACCGCTGCATGGCGAAACCGCATTCTCCGTTCAGGCCGCGCCGCGCCATGGTCTTGGCCGCCGGTCTCGGCAACCGCATGCGGCCGATCACCGAGCGCATTCCCAAGCCGCTGATCGAGGTCGGCGGCAAGGCCCTGATCGATCACGCGCTCGACCGGCTGGCGGCGGCCGAGGTCGAGCTCGCGGTCGTCAACATTCATCATTTCGCCGATCAGATGCGACGGCATCTGGCGGCGTGGCAAAAACCGAAAATCGTCGTGTCGGACGAACGCGATCGGCTGCTCGGCACCGGCGGCGGCGCCGTGAACGCGCTTGCAAGCCTCGGCGCGGCGCCGTTCTACCATCTCAATTCCGACACGGTCTGGATCGAGGGCGTGACGCCCAATCTCGACCGGCTCGCGGCGGCGTTCGATCCAGCGATCATGGACGCGCTGCTGCTCCTGGCGCCGATCGCGACGAGCATCGGCTACGACGGCCGCGGCGATTTTTCGCTCGGGCCGGATGGACGCCTCGCTCCGCGCGCGGAGCGGGAGATCGTGCCCTTCGTATACGCCGGCGTTGCCATCCTCGCGCCCGCCCTGTTCGCGGCGGCTCCGGACGGGCCTTTCCCGTTGAGCCTGCTGTTCAACCGCGCCGCCGCGGCCGGCCGCCTGCACGGACTGCGGCTCGAAGGCATATGGATCCACGTCGGCGCTCCCGATGCGATTGCCGAGGCGGAGGCCGCGATAAAGCGGTCCGCGGCCGCCTAATCTCGCACAAGAAACCCGCATGGAATCGGCACTTCCTCGAAAAACGCCATTGCGCTTCGCCTACTTTCGTACAATATAATCCCTCAGCGGAGTGTCACCCCGGATGGCACCCCGAAAACGATGAGAGGGACACATGGCAAGGGGAATCCACAAATTGAGCGCCGCCAAGGTGGCGCGGACGACGAAGCCCGGCATGCACAGCGACGGCGGCGGGCTCTACCTGCGGGTCAAGCCGGCCGCAGGCGGAGGCGTCTCGAAGTCGTGGTTCTTCCGGTACGGATTGAACCATAAGGGCCACCGCATCGGCCTCGGCAGCGCCAGGGACCGGACCTTGGCCGAAGCCAGGGACAAGGCCGCCGAGCTGCGGAAGCTCCTGCTCGACAAGGTCGACCCGGTCATCGAGCGCCAGCGCCAGCGGGCCGAGCAGCTGATCGCCAGCCGGCCGCCGGTGCTCTTCCGCGAGGCCGCGATCGAGTACGTCAAGACCCACGACGTGAAGTGGTCGCCGCGGCACGCGCGCGACTGGCCCGACACGCTGGAGCGGTTCGCGTTCCCGGCGCTCGGCAAGCTGCCGGTCGACAGGATCGACGTCGAGGCGGTGCTCGGCGTGCTCAAACCGCAGTGGCTGGAGAAGCACCAGACGATGTCCCGGCTCAGGGGCCGCATCGAGTCGATCATGGGCTCGGCAATAGCGCGCAACCTGCACCCGGGGCCGAACCCGGCGAGCTGGACCGTTTTGAAGCACCTGCTCCCGGCCTCGATCAAGAACGGCAAGAAGCATTTCGAGGCCCTGCCCTACGCGCAGGTCGCCGACTTCACGGCCGAGCTGCGCAAGATCGACTCGGTCGCCTCCTACGCGCTGCAGTTCGCGATCCTGACCGCCGCCAGGACCGGTGAAATCCGCGGCGCAGTGTGGAGCGAGATCAACCTCCAGACCCGCACGTGGACGATCCCGCCGAAGCGGATGAAGACCGGCAAGGAGCACAAGGTGCCGCTGAGTGACGCCGCGGTGGCAATCCTCGAACGGATGCGGGAGCTGCGCACCGGCGACACGATCTTCCCGTTCGGCGCGGCCGAGATGCGGCGCACGATCAAGCGGGCAGGATACAGCGGCATCACCCCGCACGGCTTCCGGTCGAGCTTTCGCGACTGGGCCGCCGAGCGGACCAACACCCAGAACTTCGTCGCCGAGATGGCGCTGGCGCACGCGATCCCGAGCGGCGTCGAGGCCACATACCGGCGCGGCGATCTGTTCGAGAAACGGCGCCGGCTCATGGATCAGTGGGCCACGTTCTGCGCGACGCCAGCGGTCACCGGCGAAGTCGTGCCGATGAAGCGCGCGTGAAATCGATACCCCGCGTATTTTTTATATAGAAATTATTTAAGTTTGCAACTTTACCGTCCATAGCCGTATAATATGGCAACGTCGGGGAGACCCCGGCGCCGCCCTTTTTTTGGGAGGAGAAGATGAGCGACGAAGTCGTCCCGGTTTGGGATTCGATCCGCAACACCTGCAAGCGCTGGGGCGGCATCCACCGGAACACCTTCCTCAACAAGTACCGCGACCGGGTCGACACTCGCCGGCTCGGCAAGAAGGTCATCGTGAAGCAGGTCGGCGAGCGCTCCATGCAGGAGATCGTGGAGTCCTGCCCGTCCGGCTCGGTCCCGCAGGAAGCGAACCTCCAGCGCGGCACCGAACTCAAGCGTCGACGCCGCCGAATGAAGAAGGGCTCCGGCGCACACCGGAGCCCCCAGTGATGATCCCCCTCAACGGCCAAGCTGAAAGGAACCTCACATGGC
>DASWCW010000256.1:0-12162 GCA_036395835.1 Xanthobacteraceae bacterium | reverse complement strand
CCGAGCTGGCGGAGCGCCTCGCCCAGCACCATCGCGGCCGCGACCGCCACATTGAGCGAGCGCAGCCCCGGCCGCATCGGGATCCTAAGCCGCGCGTCGGCGGCGGCGTGCACTTCCTCCGGCGCGCCCGCGGATTCCCGGCCGAACAGCAGGACGTCCTCGGGCCGGAACGCATATTCGACATAGGACAAAGCCGTGCGCGTCGACACGAGGACGAGCCGCAGACGCGCTTGGGCCCGCCACGCCTCGAATGCGTCCCAGGAAACGTGGCGAACGAGCGCAACCTGCTCGAGATAGTCCATGCCGGCGCGGCGGAAGGCGCGATCGGATACCGGAAATCCCGCCGGCTCGATGATGTGCGCCTCGACCCCGAGACAGGCGCACAGACGCAGAATGGTCGCGGTATTCGGCGCGATGTCGGGCTGGAACAACGCCAGCCGCACGGGTGACGCCTGGATCATGGCGCCCGTTGCGGGCTCGTCCGACCAAACCGGGATGTAAGCGCGTGCTGCATGAAAGAGCCGCCAACGTTCGCGCTGACCTGCGACCTGTCGTCGGCGCCGCCATACCGGGCTTGCACGATCGGAGCAAGGGTGCCAATAGAACGCCGCTGGAACGCGCCGCCTGCCGCCTTTCCTCAGGGCCGGCTGCGGCCGGTCTGTCTGCCGCCGGAGGGGAGCGGCCGCTCGCCTCCCGGTTCGCAGCGCGGGCGGATCGACCGGCAAGAGAGGACTGGACTGTGACCACAACGTCTTCGGCCGAACCGACACGCCGCGATTTTCTCTATATCGCGACCGCGGCTGCCGGGGCTGCCGCCGTGGCGGCGTCGGCCTGGCCGCTGATCTCGCAGATGAATCCCGATCAATCGACCATCGCCGCCGGGGCCCCGCTCGAAGTCGATCTCAACCCGATCGCCGAAGGCCAGATCATCAAGGTGTTCTGGCGCGGCAAGCCGATCTTCGTCAGCCATCGCAGCCAGAAAGAAATCAAGGAAGCGCGGGACGTGAACTGGCAAGCCTTGCCGGACCCGCAGTCCGACCAGGCGCGAGTCAAGGAAGGTCACGATCAATGGCTGATCCTGATCGGGATCTGCACGCATCTCGGCTGCATTCCGCTGGCGCACCAGGGCGAGTACGATGGCTGGTTCTGCCCGTGTCACGGCTCCCAATACGACACCTCGGGTCGGATCCGCCGCGGCCCCGCGCCGGCCAACCTGCCGCTGCCGCCCTACGCGTTCCTGTCCGATACCAAGGTCCGGATCGGATGACGGCGCGCCGCCCGGGACTTCGACCATGAACGAGAACTCGATCTATCGGCCCGAGCAACACGCGATCTACCAGCCGAAAAATCGATTGCTGAAATGGCTGGAGGTCAGGCTGCCGATCCTGAGCCTCATCCACGCTTCGTTCATCGCCTATCCGACGCCGCGCAATCTGAACTATTGGTGGACCTTCGGCGGCATTCTGACTCTCATGCTCACGGTCCAGATCGTGACCGGCGTCGTGCTGGCCATGCACTATACCCCGCACGTCGATCACGCGTTCAATTCCGTCGAGCACATCATGCGGGACGTGAACTGGGGCTGGCTGCTGCGCAATACGCACGCGGTAGGCGCCTCGATGTTCTTCCTGGCCGCCTATATCCACATGTTGCGCGGCCTCTATTACGGCTCCTACAAGGACCCGCGCGAGGTGCTGTGGATCCTGGGCGTGATCATCCTGCTGCTGATGATCATTACCGGATTCATGGGTTACGTGCTGCCTTGGGGGCAGATGAGCTTTTGGGCCGCGACCGTAATCACCAACCTGTTCTCGGCCATTCCGGTGTTCGGCGAATCGATCGTGACCTGGCTGTGGGGCGGCTATTCGGTCGGCAATCCGACGCTCAATCGCTTCTACTCGCTGCACTACCTGCTCCCCTTCGTGATCCTGGGAGCGGTCATTCTTCACGTCTGGGCGCTGCACGTATCGGGACAGAACAATCCGACCGGGGTCGAGCCGAAATCGAAGCAGGAAACCGTGCCGTTCACGCCGTATGCGACCATCAAGGACGGGTTCTTGATGGTGGTGTTCTGCATTCTGTTTGCCTGGTTCGTGTTCTATATGCCGGGCTATTTGGGACATCCCGACAACTCCATTCCGGCGAATCCGGCGGTCACCCCCACCCACATCGTGCCGGAATGGTACTACCTGCCGTTCTACGCCATCCTGCGCGCCGTCCCCAACAAGCTGCTCGGTGTGCTGTTCCTGATGGCCTCGATCGCGATCCTGGCGTTCGTGCCGTGGCTCGACACGTCCAAGGTGAGATCGGGAAGCTATCGGCCGCTCTTCCGGCCGTTCTTCTGGGTCTTCGCCGCCGTGTGCGTCGGCCTCGGGTGGCTCGGCTCGAAGCCGGCGGAGGGCAATTACGTGCTGGCCGCGCGCGTGCTCACCGCCTGGTACTTCATTCACTTCCTCATCATTCTGCCGCTGCTCGGCTTGATCGAGAAACCGAAGCCGCTGCCGGCGTCCATCAGCGAAGCAATGCCGCGCAAGGTACCCGGCGCGCCGGTGGCGAGCGGCGCGGCGGCGCCCGAACGATGAGACGGCTGGGCCCGGGGGAGGAGCGATGAGCGGGAGGGGGAAGATCTGCGCGCTGGCCTTGGCCGGCGCCCTTGCCGTGCTGGGAACGGCCGCCGGCGCCGAGGAGAGCGAGATTCCGCCGCGGGTGAAATGGTCGTTCGCCGGCCCGTTCGGCATCTACGACCAGGCTCAGCTCCAACGCGGCTTCAAGATCTACCGCGAGGTCTGCCAGGCCTGTCACAGCTTGTCGCTGCTGGCGTTTCGGAACCTGGCGGAGCCCGGCGGTCCGGGGTTCTCCGCGGCGCAAGCCAAAACGATCGCCGCCGAATACAAGATCAACGACGGCCCGAACGAGCAGGGCGAAATGTTCGAGCGGCCCGGCCGGCCCGCCGATCATTTTCCTTCGCCGTATCCCAACGAGCAGGCCGCGCGCGCCGCACAGAACGGCGTGCTCCCGCCGGATCTTTCGATGATCGCCAAGGCGCGCGGCTACGAGCGCGGCTTTCCCTGGTTCATCTTCGACATCTTCACGCAGTATCAGGAAACGGGGCCCGACTACATCGTCGCGCTGCTGCAGGGCTACGAAACCCCGCCGCCCGGCTTCCCGATGCCGCAGGGCGCGCAATACAACAAATATTTCCCGGGGCACGCGCTGCAAATGCCGCCGCCGTTCACGGCCGGACAAGTGGAATATACCGACGGCACGCCGGCCGACCCCCCGCACTATGCCCAGGACGTCACCGCGTTCCTGCAGTGGGCGGCCGAGCCGCACCTGGTCGCGCGCAAGCGCCTCGGACTGCAGGTGATGATCTTCCTCGTGGTATTCGCCGGGCTGTTGTATTTCACCAAGAAGAAGGTGTGGTCGAGCGCGCCCGGCCACGCGTGATGCGCTGCACCGTCGTTGCGGGATCGCCATGACGCAGGCCGTGCTGGGCATCATCGGCGGATCCGGCATCTACGACCTGCCGGGGCTGGAGAACGCGCGCGAAGAGCGCATCGAAACCCCGTGGGGCGAGCCCTCGGCGCCGCTGCGCATGCTCGAGATCGCCGGCCTGCCGGTGGTGTTCCTGTCGCGCCACGACCGGGGCCATCGGTTGTCGCCCTCCGACATCAACTATCGCGCCAACATCGACGCGCTCAAGCGCGCGGGCGTGACCGACCTCGTCTCGCTCTCCGCCTGCGGCTCGTTCCAGGAGGAGCTGCCGCCCGGCACCCTCGTGCTGGTCGACCAGTTCGTCGATCGCACCCACAAGCGCGAGAGCTCGTTCTTCGGCAGGGGCCTCGTCGCGCACGTGTCGATGGCGCATCCGGTCTCGCCGCGGCTGCGCCTGCATCTCGCCGAAGCCGCGCTGGCCGAGGACATCGGCATCGTGCGCGGCGGCACCTACGTGTGCATCGAGGGGCCGCAGTTCTCCACGCTTGCCGAGAGCCTCACCTACAGGAGCCTCGGATATTCGGTGATCGGCATGACCAACATGCCGGAGGCGAAGCTCGCCCGCGAGGCGGAGATCTGCTACGCGACGGTCGCCATGGTCACCGATTTCGATTGCTGGCATCCCGACCACGACGCGGTGACCGTCGCCGACGTGATCAAAGTGCTGAATGCGAACGCCGACAAGGCGAAGCGGCTCATGAGGCGGCTCGTGCGCGAGTTCCCGCGCGAGCACGAGCCGTGTCCGATCGGCTCCGACCGCGCGCTCGACAACGCGCTCATCACCGCGCCGGAGGCGCGCGATCCCGAGCTGATCCGGAAGCTCGAAGCCGTTGCCGGGAGGGTGCTGGGAAAACCATGACGTAATACTTCTGCGCGACCGACGCCCGCTAGCGTCGCCGCGCGAGCAGGACGGGATGTCCATGGCCACATCGCTCATCGAGCACGATCTCAAGGCGACGATCCGCACGATCGCCAATTATCCCAAGCCCGGAATCATGTTCCGCGACATCACCACCTTGCTCGGCGATGCGCGGGCGTTCCGCCGCGCGGTCGACGAGCTGGTGCAGCCGTGGGCGGGCGCGAAAATCGACAAGGTCGCCGGCATCGAGGCCCGCGGCTTCATCCTGGGCGGAGCGGTCGCGCATCAGGTCTCGGCGGGCTTCATCCCGATCCGCAAGAAAGGCAAGCTGCCGCACACCACGGTGCGCATCGCCTATTCGCTCGAATACGGCCTCGACGAGATGGAGATGCACGAGGACGCCGTCACCAGGGGCGACCGCATCGTCCTGGTCGACGACCTGATCGCGACCGGCGGCACCGCCGAGGGCGCGGTCAAGCTGTTGCGCAACGCCGGCGCGCAGGTGCTCGCCGCCTGCTTCATCATCGACCTGCCGGAGCTGGGCGGCGCGGACAAGCTGCGCAAGCTCGAAGTGCCGGTGCGCACCCTGGTGAGCTTCGAGGGGCATTGAGCCGTCCGGCCGGGGGGCGGCCTCAAACCCGGGCTGCGCTCGCCTGCTTGAGTGATCCCCGCAACGCGACGGCGAGCGGCAACGTCAGCAAGGCAACCGCGGCGATCACGGCGATCGTCGCCGCGATGCCGAGCGCGTCGGTGGCCAAACCGTAGGCGAACGGCGCGAGCGCGCCGCCGCCGATCGTGCCGGTGTAGAACACGGCAAACGCCCGGGTCCGGGCCGCCGGCGTCACCAGATGCGCGACCGATCCGTAGAGCACTGAGGAGGTGCCGCTGAGCGCTACCCCGACCAGCGGAATGAGCGGCAAGGCCGCAGCGAGCGGCACCGGCAGCAAAGCGAAGATCCCGAGCGCGGTCAGGCTCTCGGTCAGGATCACGGTCGCGAACACCCCGATGCGCATGCCGACGAACGTGCAGATCAGCTTGCCGGCGGCTCCGCCGATGAACGCCAGCGTGAGCGCCAGGCCGATGGTCGGCAGCTCCGCGCCCTTCAGCCGCAGCAGAAACGGCAGGAAGGTGAGGAATGCGGTGCGGGTCGCGTTGTCGATGGTGCCCATCGCCAGCAGGATCGGGAAACCGGTCGGCTCGCCGGTGCGGAACACGCGGGGGCGGGCGCTTCCGCCGGCCGCCGAGGAGGGCACTGCGAACCGCGGCAGCAGCAGAAAGATCGCGGCCGCCGCAGCGATGCCCACGCTGCCGAGCAGAGCGATGCTGTCGCGCCACGGCAGGAACAGCATCAGCAGCGTCGCCGCCGCCGGGAACAGCACCTTGCCGATGTCGCCGGAGAAATTATAGGTGCCGATCGCGGCGAGCGACCTCGGTCCGGCGAACGCCCGGGCGACCAGCGCCGAGCCGATCGGATGCTGCGCGCTCGAGCCGATGCCGGCGAGAAACAGCGCGGCGGCGAGGAACGCATAGCTCGAGCTCCAGCCGATCAGGAAAAAGCACGATCCCGCGAGCGCAGTGCCGGCCGCGAGCACCGCGGCCGCGCCGACACGCTCGGCAAGGAAACCGGCGGGGATCTGGAATGCCGCCATCGTGCCGGAAAGGGTCGAGCGCAACAGTCCGACCGCCGCATAGCTCAGCGCGAACTCGGCTTGCCAGATCGGCAGCATGACGTAGACGAGATCGGAATAGCCGTCGTGGAGCGCGTGCACGGGAAGCGCCACGCCCATCGTGCGCCGCTTGTCGTGCGGCGAGGCGGGCCGGTCCTCGCCGGCTGGCGTCGACGCGAGTTGCGGCTCGACGATCATCGGCCCCGGCGCTCGACGAAAGCCGAACCGATGCAGGACGCCGTCGGCTCGCCCGCTCGCCGCCCTCGAAATCCGCTTGAAAAGCGCTTCGGCACGGAATCTTTCGCAGATGTTCGCGCTCGCTGCTTAGGCCGCGCGGGCCGGCGGGTCAACGCCCGTCGCGTTGACCGTTCCGGCGAAATGTGCAGTGTCCGCGCCTGCAAACGATCGCGAGCGCGGGAGGGGGATTCATGTTTTACGTCGGCGATCTGTTCCAGTGGGACCGCTTCATCACGCCCTCGATCATCCGGACGTTCTACTGGCTGGTGGTGGTGGTTTCGGTGCTGTTCGGATTGGCCGGCATGATCTCCTCGCTCGGCGCCATGGCGATCAATCCGATCGCCGGATTGCTGATGCTGATCGCCAGCTTCGCCGGCATGCTCGCCGGCATCGTGTTCGCCCGGATCGCGGCGGAGCTGGTGCTGATCGCGTTTCGCATCAACGAGCATCTCGGCGCGATGCGCAACCGCGACGGCAGGTGAGGCTCCGCACGAGCCGCAAGCGACTCCCTCTCCCCGCTCTGCGGAGAGAGGTGATCAGGTCGCGAAGCGGAAATGGATGACGTCGCCGTCGGCGACGACGTAATCCTTGCCTTCGAGCCGGAGCTTGCCGGCGTCGCGCGCGCCGGCCTCGCCGCCGAGCGCCACATATTCCTCATAGGAGACGACTTCGGCGCGGATGAAGCCGCGCTCGAAATCGGTGTGGATGACGCCGGCGGCCTGCTGCGCCCGGGTGCCGCGCGTAACCGTCCACGCGTGCGTCTCCTTGGGGCCGGCGGTGAAGAAGGTCAGGAGATCGAGCAGCGCGTAGCCGGCCCGGATCAGGCGATCGAGCCCGGCCTCGTGCAGCCCGTGCGCGGCGAGATATTCGCCGCGGTCCGCGGGCGACAGCACGGCGATTTCCGCCTCGATCTTGGCCGAGATCAGCACGCAGCCGGCGCCTTCGGCTTGCGCGCGGAGCTCGACCGCGCGGGAAAATTCGTTGCCGTCCGAGGCATGCTCCTCGTCGACATTGCAGACATAGAGCACCGGCTTCGACGTGAGCAGGCCGAGCATGCGAAACGCCTTCTGCTCCTCGTCCTTGCGCTCGATGACCCGCGCCGGCTTGCCTTCGCGCAAAGCCGACAGCGCCCTTCTCACGAGATCGAACATCGCGCCGGCTTCCACGTCGCCGCCGCGCGCGCGCTTCTCCAGCGGCTCGACGCGCCGCTCCAGACTGTCGAGGTCGGCGAGCATCAGTTCGGTCTCGATGGTCTCGATGTCCTCGACAGGCGCGATCCTGCCCTCGATGTGTACGACGTCGCTGCCGGAGAAACAGCGCACGACGTGAACGATGGCGTCGACTTCGCGGATGTTGGCGAGGAACTGATTGCCCAGTCCCTCGCCGCGCGAGGCGCCGCGCACCAGGCCGGCGATGTCGACGAAGGCGAGCCGGATCGGCACCACGGCGGCGGATTTGGCGAGCGCGGCGATCGGCTCGAGCCGCGAGTCGGGCACCGCCACCTCGCCCAGGTTGGGCTCGATGGTGCAGAACGGATAATTCTCCGCCTGCGCTGCGGCGGTCTCGGTCAGCGCGTTGAAGAGAGTGGACTTGCCGACGTTCGGCAGCCCGACGATTCCGCAGCTAAATCCCATGGCACGTCAGGCGGATCCGTCGGCCGCATCCGGCGGCGCGTCGGGGCTTTTGGGCTCGACGAACCCCTTCGCCGCCATCGCGAGGTGGACCTTGTTCTGGAAACTCGCGTCCTCGCCCTGCGCCAGCAGGGAGGCGTTCTCGGCAATGATGTCGCACAATGTCTCCACCCACGCGCGCTCGCTCTTGCTGAACGGGCTGAGCACGTAATGCTGGACCAGGTCCTTGTCGCCCGGATGCCCGACGCCGATGCGCACGCGGCGGTACTCGTTGCCGATATGGGCGCTGATCGAGCGCAGGCCGTTGTGGCCGGCGGTGCCGCCGCCGATCTTCACGCGCACCTTGCCGGGTGCAAGATCGATCTCGTCGTGGAACACCAGCGTGTCGTGCGGCGGGATCTTGTAGAAATGCACGGCTTCCGCGACCGCGCGCCCGGACTCGTTCATATAGGTTCCGGGCTCCAGCAGCAGCACGCGATGCGGGCCGATCGTTCCCTCGGCGGCCACGCCCTGGAAGCGCCGGCGCCACCGGCCGATGCCGTGGCGCGCGGCGATCGCCTGGACCGCCATGAAGCCGACGTTATGGCGATGGCCGGAGTAGCCCGCGCCAGGATTGCCCAGCCCGACGAACAGCAGCATGGGTCACGCCGCGCGCGGCCCGCGGCCTCACTTCTTTTCCGGTTTCTCCGGCGCCGCGGCAGCGCCTGCCGGGGGCGCTGCTCCGGGAGCCGCCGGCGCCGCCCCGGGCGCGCCGGGCGCGCCGGGTACCGCACCCGGAGCACCGGGCGCTACCTCGCCGGCGGCCTCCGCGGCCGCCGCCGCGGCTGCTGCCGCCGCCGCGGCGTCCGCGGCCGCCTTCTGCTCCTCGAGATAACCCGAAGGCGCCACGATGGTGACGAGGGTCACGTCGCGCCGGGTCACCGCTCGTACGTTCTCGGGCAGCGTCAATTCGCTCAAGTGCACCGATCGATTGATCTCGAGCCCGGTCAGATCTACGTCGATCGCGTCCGGAATGGCGTCGGCCGGGCAATGCACTTCGACCGAGTGCTCGACGATGTTGACGGTGCCGCCGCGCTTCACGCCCGGCGCCTGGTCGGCATTCTTGATGTGGACCGGGATGCGCACGCGGATGCGGGCGCCTTCGCCCAGACGGAGAAAATCGACGTGGATCGGAACGTCGCGCACCGGATCGAGCTGAAAATCGCGGGGAATGACCCGATGGCGGGCGCCGTCGACCTCGAGCTCGTAGATCGTGGTGAGGAAGTGTCCGGCAAAGATGTTCTGCCGCAGCTCCTTGTGATCGAGCGAGATCGAGACCGGGGCTGCGCCGTCGCCGTAGATCACGCCGGGCACGCGGCCTTGCCGTCGCACCGCCCGGGCGGCTCCGGTTCCGGCTCCCGGCCGCGCGGTCGCCTTGAGCGCCTTGACTTTCGTCATGGTGTCGATCCTCGCAGATCCTGGTCAATCGCAATGCAAACGGCCGCAAACGCGGCCGTCGCCGCGGCCCGCCGAAACGGCACCCTGCCGCGGTCGCGCGGCTTATAGCGGCATCGGCCCGGAAATACAAGAAATCCAGGCAAATTATTGCCTCGCGCCGTCATTCCGGGGCGCCGCATCTGGCGACCGCCCAAACTACATCACGGTCGGCGGATTTTGCGGAACCGGGCCGGATCCGGGCTGCTGTTTGGCCTCGAGCACGGCAATGCGGGCTTTGAGCGCCTCGTTCTCCTCGCGGGCGAGCCGCACCGCCTCCTTGATGGCTTCGAACTCCTCGCGCCTCACCACGTCGAGATCGCGCAGGATGCGCTCGGCCTGGCTGCGGAACAGGGTATCGAACTCGCGCCGCACGCCCGAAGCCACGCCTGCGGCATCGTTCATGAGCCGCGCCATCTCGTCGAAAAATCGGTTCGTCGTCTGGGCCATGGGTTCCCTCCCGCCGAGACTGCACAGGTCGAAACAATGGGCATTCCCGACCGCAGCCGCAAGTATGATCCGAGCGGGCCTGCAGATCTCGGCCGGCCGCCGCTCCTGCGCTCCACTCCTGGACGGACTCAAAAGTCCCGCGTGCCTACGGAAAGAATCCCTACTTCCAAATTGAGGAGGGGGATGTTTTAAGCAAGCGGGTGTGGCGGAATCGGTAGACGCGCAGGTCTCAAAAACCTGTTCCCCAAAGGAGTGTCGGTTCGAGTCCGACCACCCGCACCATCTCGGCCACAGGGGCGCGACTTCCGCTAATGGGGGATGAGCTGACCTATCGGCGACATCGCGGAAGCGACACGTTTGACCCAGAGCGGTCCTGGAGCCGTCACTCGATCACCTCGTCGGCGCGTGCGCCACCATCACTCCGGCAGCCCCGCTTTTCGCAGACCCTCCCGCAATCTTGCTAGGTCTTCAGGTCGGCGAAACGAGATCAGATTCTCAATATTGGAAAGGCGCAACGACGGATTAAGTGTGCGCAGACTTTCCGCTGCCTTCTGTGCTGTTTTTAGATGCCCGGCCAGGGCGCCGCTGGCCGCAGCCGGGACCAACACGAGAAGAAGATTCGGCCGCTCGCGCAATGCCTTCTCCGCCCATGACGATGCCTCCTCATACCGGCCAGCGAGGAAATGAGCGAAGGCAACGGCGCCTTGCATAAAGGACATGGACGGATCAAGTGGGCTCAGGCGCATAGCATGAGCCACATGTTCAAGCGCGAGCTCCGGCTCGCCGCGCCAGACCCTCAACCAACCGCTAAGGTTCCAAGCCATCGCCAAGTTCGGATTGACCATGAGCGCCCTATCCATAAAAGCCGCGGCGCTGTCGAATTCATCGCCGATAAACGCGAGCGCATATCCGCCCATGGAGAGCGAGACTGCGTCATCGCTACCTAGGCGCACCGCGCGCCGGGCCAGCCGTCTAGCTTCCGTGATCTCTTGCTCGCGGTGGTCCATCCAGGCATTCGCCTTGCGCCGCACGTAACACCACGCGGCCATGCCGTGCGCCAAGGCTAAATGGGAATCGAGTTCGATTGCCCGGTAGAACAGCCGCAGCGCCTCGCTGTTCGCGTCTCTGGTCCACCGACCAGCGCTCGCCAATCCACGCAGATAGTGATCATATGCATCGAGGTTCTCGGTCGGCTTTCGCTTGGCGCGCTCGATTTCAGCCCGCTGCAACCTCGGTGCGATCGCGCCTATTACGTTGGCGGTCACGCGGTCCTGCAGGTCGAAGATGTCTTCGAGCTCGCCCTCGAAGCGATCCGCCCAGAGATGCGCTCCTGTCGAGGTATCGATGAGCTGTCCGGTGATGCGAACCCGGTTGGCCGCCTTACGTACGCTACCTTCTAGCACGTAGCGCACCCCCAGCTCACGGCCGATCTGTTTCACATCCACCATCCGCCCCTTGTAGATGAAGCTGGAAGTACGCGCGATAACGAACAGGTTCCGAAAGCGGGACAAAGCCGTGATGATGTCGTCGACCACTCCATCGGAGAAGTAGTCCTGCTCGGGATCGCCGCTCATGTTCTGGAACGGAAGCACAGCAATCGAGGGCTTGTCTGGCAGTGGCAGAGTGCGGCGTGCGGTGGCTGCTGCTGTGCTCGGGCGCACTCGATAGACCCGCACCGTTTGGGCGATATTCTTCAGCTTGTGTTCGCCGATGTCCTCGGTGGTCAGCTCAAGCTTACCCCGAACCTGCCGGTAGGTATCCTCGGAGACGCAAATACCGCCAGGGGCTGCGATGTCCTCCAGACGTGCTGCAATGTTCACGCCATCGCCAAAGATGTCGCCACGCTCGATAATGACGTCGCCCACGTTGATCCCAATGCGAAACTCGATCCGCCTCTCCTCTGGCACCTCGGTGTTGCGGTGGACCATGCCGCGCTGGACATCGACCGCACAGCGCACCGCGTCCACGACGCTGCCAAACTCGGCCAGCAGCCCGTCTCCGGTGTTCACCCCCCTTGCCTCTTCCCCCTCTGTGACCGGTCCGGATGGTCTTTTGCCATTGCCGTCTTGGCACCTAGCAATACATGCGGCCAAAGGAACGCTTGCGTTTTCAAGGCGTTCGGAGTTAGCGTTCCGGCAGAGTCAGCGATAAGGACGCAGGAAATGCAGCGGAGCGAGCAGGCAGACGAGCAGCGCGGCCCTCGGCCGATGCCGGATCGGGCGCCGGTTCTTGCCGGGCGAGAACGGCCGCAAGGCTGCGCTGGCCGCGAAGCAGGCGAGGATCGCGGCGCGCGTTAGCCAGTGGGCTAACGGAGCGGCGCTGACTTCTGCCGAGTTAGACCTGTTGCGGG
>DASWCW010000255.1:0-14263 GCA_036395835.1 Xanthobacteraceae bacterium | reverse complement strand
CCGGGAATCCGCGGGCGCGCCGGAGGAAGTGCACGCCGCCGCCGACGCGCGGCTTAGGATCCCGATGCGGCCGGGGCTGCGCTCGCTCAATGTGGCGGTCGCGGCCGCGATGGTGCTGGGCGAGGCGCTCCGCCAGCTCGGAAGGTTTCCTGTATAAGATGCGGCAGGAGAGAGCCCGATATGCGCAGGAAACCTAAGCCGATCCCCCGCTTCGCCAACGAGGCCGCGGAACGAGCTTTTTGGGAAAGCCATGATTCGGCTGGCCATGTCGATTGGAGCAAAGCGAAGTCCGCGCGCGTCCCCAATCTGAAACCGTCGACTACGTCGATTTCGCTCCGCCTGCCGGTGTTGCTGCTCGAGCGCATCAAGGTCGTGGCCAACAAGCGCGACGTTCCCTACCAATCCCTGATCAAGATCTGGTTGGCGGAAAAAGCCGAGACCGAGTAGCGCCGCGGATTCGATGGAGCAGCAAACCGACGCTATGGATGCCGGACGACTCGAAACCCGAAAGGCGCGCGCCCGTGCGTGGTTCGAAAGCCTGCGCGACGAGATTTGCACCGCCTTCGAAGCGCTCGAGGCCGAGGCGCCGGCCGACCTTCATGGGACCACGCCCGGGCGCTTCGAGCGCACGCCGTGGCAACGTACCGGCGCGAGCGGAGAACCCGGTGGCGGCGGCGGCGAGATGTCGATGCTGCGCGGGCGCGTGTTCGAGAAGGCCGGCGTGCAGGTCTCGACCGTGTTCGGCGAGTTCGCACCGGAGTTCCGTAACGAGATCGCGGGCGCGCAGGAGGATCCGCGGTTCTGGGCTTCCGGCATCTCGCTGATCGCGCACCCGCGCAATCCGCACGCGCCGACCGTGCACATGAACACGCGCTTCGTGGTCACCACCAAGGCGTGGTTCGGCGGCGGCGCCGATCTTACTCCCCTGCTCGCTCGCCGCCGGCAGCAAACCGATCCCGACGCGCGCGACTTCCACGCCGCCATGAAGGTCGCCTGCGACGCCCATACGGCGGTCGCGCCCTACAAGAAGTACAAAAGCTGGTGCGATGAATATTTTTTTCTAAAACACCGCAACGAGCCGCGCGGCATCGGCGGCATCTTTTACGATTGGCACGACAGCGGCGATTGGGAGGCGGATTTTGCGTTCACGCAGGAAGTCGGCCGCGCCTTCCTGCGCGTCTACCCGCAGCTCGTCCGGCGCAATTGGGCAACGCCCTGGTCGCAAGTCGAGCGCGAGGAGCAATTGGTGCGTCGCGGCCGCTATGTCGAGTTCAATCTGCTCTACGACCGCGGCACGTTGTTCGGGCTGAAAACCGGCGGCAATGTCGAATCGATTCTCTCCTCGATGCCGCCGCTGGTGAAATGGCCGTGAATTTGCCGACGCCGCTCAGTGTTCATGGGTTCCGGGTTCGCGCCTTCGACGCGCCCCGGAATGACCCTCGCCGGCGGCCACCGCCTCATCTGCAAAGCGTTGCAGCGCCGCGCGATCGTTGGGAAATCCCGCAGCAATCCAGTTCTCCTCCGCGGCGGCGAGCGCTTTTCCGAGCTGCGGCGCTTTGGGTACGCCGCGCGCGATGAAGTCGGCGGCCTTGAGCGGAAACACCGGGGCTTGCCAGCGCTCCGGCAGCGTGGCGAGGTCGCGCCAGCCGAGGTCGGCGGCCTCCGCGCCGGAGCGCGCCCAGGCCAGCACGGTCCGATCGAGGTAGCGCGCCGGGCCAAGCCGATAAAGCCGCACACGCGCCCGACTTTCGCCGATCGCCGGATCGATGCGCCACCAGCCGTCCGCCATCGAGGCGAGCCGCTCGTGCTCGACATTGGCGAGCCGCAGCCGCTCCCACAGGCGCTCCGCATCTTCGGCGACGCTCACGGCAAGACCGGCCAGCCGGCGCAGCGGATCGGGCTCGAGCCCGAGCACCGCCTCGATGGCGATGATGTTGGCTGCACTGGCGAGATAGGGCACGCCGCCGAGCACCTCCTCCAACAGCCCGGCCTCGGCCATGACCTCGAGCGTCGTCGCCGCCCGCGGGGCGATCAACAGCTTGAGCAGCTCCGCTCGGAGGCGCTCGCGCGAGAGTTTTTGCAAGCCCTCGCGCGCCGCAATCGCGGCGTGAAGCCCCGCCGGGTCCGGCGCACCCTGGCCGTAGGCGGCATGAAAACGGAAGAACCGCAGGATGCGCAAATAATCTTCGGCGATGCGCATCGCCGGATCGCCGATGAAGCGAACCCGGTGCTGCTCGAGATCCTCGATGCCGCCGACCGGGTCGTGCACCGTGCCGTCGCGCGAGAGGAAGAGCGCGTTGACGGTGAAGTCGCGGCGCTCGGCGTCCTTCTGCCAGCTGCGGCCGAACCGGACTTTCGCCTTGCGCCCGAACGTCTCGACGTCCTCGCGCAAGGTCGTGACTTCGAACCCGGTGCCGTCGACGACGACGGTCACCGTGCCGTGCTCGACGCCGGTCGGCACCGGCTTGAAGCCCGCCGCTGCGGCGCGGCGCATCACCTCCTCGGGCAGCGCGGTCGTGGCGACATCGATCTCGCCCGGCGGATGTCCGAGCAGCGCGTTTCTCACCGCGCCGCCGACGACACGCGCCTCCTCGCCGTCGCGGTCGAGCAGCGCCAGCAGCTTTGCCAGCGGACCCTGCGTCAGCCAGGTGGTGTCGTTCAGCCGCACCGCATTCTTCATCGCTTCATCGCACCAGGCACGAATTTGCCGTTCTCGATGTGCGCGGGCACGTAGGTCGAGCCGGGCGGCGCGCCGGAGAACTGCGCGATCAGGATGAAGCTGCCGATCATCAGCGCGAAGGCCGCAACGGCGAGCCAGCCGAGCGTCGGCAGCCGCCACGATTTTGCGTCGAGCACGCCCGCCTGCGTGGCCCATAGGAACAGGGCATAGGCGGCGAACGGCGCGAGGAACAGCGCAAGCTCGGTGAGGATGGGCCGTATCATCTAGAGTTCCGGCAGGTAGGTCGTCTGGTTTCCTTGTCACCGCGCGGATTTCACCGCAAGGCCTCGTAGCGATCTTTGAGTTGTCATCGCCCGCGCATGCGGGCGACCCAGTAACCTCGGAGGCGGACGGAACTCTGTCGAATCCCATCCACGATATTGGTTACTGGGTGCCCCGCATCCGCGGGGCATGACACGTCGGAGGGTCACCGGTAAATCCGGTCATGCAGATTGCGCAAGATTCCCGCGGTCACGCCCCAAATGTAACGGTCGGCGAACGGGATCGCATAGAAATGCCGCACCATGCCATTCCATTCCCGGCTGTGGCGCTGATGGTTGATCGGCTGCATCAGGAACGCGAGCGGCACTTCGAAGGTGTCGTGGACTTCCGCGGCGTTGAGCGCGAGCTCGAAATCCGAGTCGACGCGGGCCACCGTCGGCACGATGCGATAGCCGAGCGTGGTCATGTAAAGGTCGAGATAGCCGATCGGATGCACGAGCCGCCGGTCGAGCCCGATCTCCTCGCTGGCCTCGCGCAACGCCGCCGCCAGCGGCGTCTCGTCACCCGGGTCGATCTTGCCGCCCGGAAACGCGATCTGGCCGGCGTGACTCGAAAGCTCGGTCGTGCGTTGCGTGAGCAGCACGGTGGGCTCGGGTCGGTCGACGATCGGCACCAGCACGGCGGCCGGCCGGATCGGCCGCACCTCGGCGATCGCCTGCATCACCGGATCGGCGTCATGATCGCCGCGCGCGGGCGTGATCTTCGGGTCGTCGAGGCCCGGCGGCACATCGAGCGTCAATCGCTCGTGCGCGCGATCGAAGAAATCCTGGCCGAGCAGCGATCGAGTTTTCGGCGCCGTGCCGGCCATCTACAGCAGATCCTTGATCTGGGCGGCGGGTGCCATCGCGAAGAATTCGCCGCCCGAAACCACGCCGAACATGCGCTCGCCCTCGACGTCGCGCTCCTCCCCGAGCTCGACGAGATCGTAGAACAGCGCCCGCGTCACCTTGGCCCACAGCTCGCGCCGCACGTGGACATAGGGCTTGAGCCCCCCGGTTTCCGGCTCCGGCTCGAAGCGCAGCGCGTGACCGGGCCCGCAGGCGACCCAGTCGTCCACATTGGTGCGAAAATGCAGGATGCGGCCGCTCGTGTCCTGCTCGACATAGAGCTCGACCGCGAGGAACGGGACGTCATCGACGGCAATCCCGCATTTTTCCACCGGGGTGACCAGAAAGTATTTCCCGCCCTCGCGCTTGAGGACGGAAGCGAACAGCCTGACCAGGGCCGGCCGGCCGATCGGGGTCTTCTGGTAGAACCAGGTGCCGTCCGCCGCGATCCGCATCTCGATGTCGCCGCAATCGGGCGGGTTCCACAAATGCACCGGCGGCAAGCCTTTGGCGCCGGCGCGCTTGACCGAGCTCGCGATCGCGTCGAGCCCTCCTCCCGCCTGCCCTTCGTTCGCCATGGTCACCCGTATGTAATTGCAGGACCGGCGTGGTCCGCTCGCGGGATCGTGATCACCGGTCCGGGAGGCCCTATGGGGGGAAAATAGCGTAATCTGCAAACGAGCGCGAAGCGGTACGAGATTCGCGGGCTCCTGGCGTCGCATCACTTCGATTTTGGCCTTTTGCCTTCTTCGTGCGTTTACCCGAATGAGCAAGGAGACCCCTGATGTCATTGCCCGGCGAAGGACTGGAAAAGCTGGAAGACATGATCGTGCGCGCCGCGGAGACGACCGCCGCCCACGTCAGGTCGGCCAAGGCCGCGATCAGCGCGGTCATTTTCGGCCAGGAGCGGGTGGTCGAGCGCGCGTTGGTGACGGTGCTGTCGGGCGGCCACGCGCTGCTGGTCGGAGTTCCCGGGCTCGCCAAGACCAAGCTGGTCGACACCATGGGCACCGTGCTCGGGCTCGATGCCCGCCGCATCCAGTTCACGCCCGACCTCATGCCCTCGGATATTCTCGGATCGGAAGTGCTGGAGGAAAGCCCGGGGGCAAAGCGGAGCTTCCGGTTCATTCCCGGGCCGATCTTCGCGCAGCTGCTGATGGCCGACGAGATCAACCGCGCAAGCCCGCGGACGCAATCGGCCCTGCTGCAGGCCATGCAGGAACAGCACGTCACCGTCGCAGGCGCCCGCCACGACTTGCCCAAGCCGTTTCACGTGCTCGCGACCCAGAATCCGCTCGAGCAGGAAGGGACCTATCCGCTGCCGGAGGCACAGCTCGATCGGTTCCTGATGCAGGTCGACGTCGACTATCCCGACCGCGAGGCGGAACGAAGGATCCTGTTCGAGACCACCGGAGCCGAGGAAAGCCGGCCAAAGCCGGCGATGACCGCCGAGGACCTGATGGCGGCGCAACGCCTGGTGCGGCGCCTGCCGGTCGGCGAATCGGTGGTCGAGGCGATCCTGGCGCTGGTTCGCTCGGCGCGTCCCGGGGCCGAAGGCGGCGAGACCGCCAAGCTGATCGCCTGGGGACCGAGCCCGCGCGCCAGCCAGGCGCTGATGCTGGCGGTGCGGGCGCGCGCGCTGCTCGAGGGCCGCTTCGCTCCGTCGATCGACGATGTCGTCGATCTCGCGGAGCCGATCTTGAAGCACCGCATGGCGCTCACCTTCGCGGCACGGGCCGACGGCGAGACCATCGAGGCCGTGATCGGTCGGCTGCGGGCGCGCATCGGATAAGCGAATGTCCAGCGAGGCATTTGCCAATACCATCGACGGCGAGACGACGCGCCGGGCCACGGCGGGAGCGCGCTCGCTCACCGCCGCCATGCCGCGCCTGATCCTGGAGGCGCGGCGCGTCGCCGCCACCGTGATCCATGGCCTGCACGGGCGGCGCCGGGCCGGACCGGGCGAGAATTTTTGGCAATATCGACGCTTCGTCTCCGGCGAGCCGGCGCACCGCGTCGATTGGCGCCGTTCGGCGCGCGACGATCATCTTTATGTTCGCGAGCGCGAATGGGAGGCGGCCCACACCGTGTGGATCTGGCCCGACCGTTCGCCCTCCATGCTGTTTGCTTCGCCGCTTGTCTCCGATACCAAGCTTGACCGCGCGCTCGTGATGGGCTTTGCGCTGGGGCATCTGCTGGTCGAAGGCGGTGAGCGGATCGGCATTCCCGGCCTGATGCGGCCGACCGCGGATCGCAACGTGATCGACAAGATGGCCCAGGCCATCGTGCACGATCGCCAGGCGCCTTCGAGCCTGCCTCCCTCGTTCTCGCCGTCGCCCTTCGCCGAGATCGTCGTCCTCTCGGACCTGTGGAGCCCGATCGAGGAGGTGCGCCGGACCATCGCCGAGCTCTCCGCCACCGGCGCCCACGGTCACGTGGTCCAGATCGTCGATCCGGCGGAGGAAACGTTCCCGTACGCCGGCCGTATCGAGTTCATCGAGCCGGAGGGGGCCGGCGCCATCACGGCGGGCCGCGCCGAGTCCTGGCGTTCGGATTATGAGCGGCGTGTCGAGACCCATCGCGCGGCGATCCGTCAGGAAACCGATCGGCTGGGCTGGACTTTTACCATCCACCGCACCGACCGTTCCGCGAGCGAGCTGCTGTTGAGACTGCATGGACAAATGGGCGCCGGGCCGAACGGCACCGGCATTCACCGCTGGCGTGCGCTGCCGCTGTCCGCGAGGCACGTATGATCGCGGGTCTGCCGCTCGGCTTCGCCCAGCCGCTGGTGCTGCTCGGGCTATTGGTCCTCCCCGCGCTGTGGTGGCTGTTGCGGCTGATCCCGCCGCGGCCGCGCCAGATCGCGTTCCCGCCGACGCGCCTCTTGTTCGACATTGCGCCGCGCGAGGAGACCCCGTCGCGTACGCCGTGGTGGCTGACCCTGCTGCGATTGGCGCTTGCCGCGCTCATGATTTTCGCCGTCGCGGGTCCGCTGTGGAATCCGCCGCTCGCGACCGCCACCAAGGCGGCCCCGATCGCATTGCTCATCGACGACGCCTGGGGCGCCGCCGCGACCTGGGAGGTTCGCCTGCGCACCGCCGACGAGCTTATCGTCCGCGCCGAAGCCGACGGCCGCGGCGTTGCGATCGTGCCGCTGTCCGAGCCGGTGCACGACATCTCGCTTGAAACTCCCGGAGCCGCGCGCGTCCGGCTGCGCCAGATCAAGCCGAAGCCGCACACCCTCGATCGCTCTGAAACGCTCGGCTCGATCGCGCGCTTTCTCGAAGCCACGCCGCAGGTCGAGCTGATCTGGCTCACCGACGGCATCGACGTGGGCAATGCCAATGCGTTCGTCTCGGGCCTCGCCCGCCTGCTCGAGCGCCGGCCCATTACCGTCGTGACCGGCGGCATCGCGCCCGCCCATGCGCTGGCGGCGGCCGATAACGCCGCCGGCGCTCTGAGCGTGCAAGTGCTGCGCGCCGAGACCGGCGCCCCCGAAACCGGGCTCGTCCGCGCGCTCGACCTCAAGGGCCTGCCGCTCGGCGATGCGCGCTTCGAGTTCCGGTCCGAGGAGCGGCAGACCGCGGCGCAATTCGATCTTCCGGTCGAGATCCGCAACGACATTGCGCGGCTCGAACTCGCCGGCGAGCGTTCCGCGGGCGCGGTCCAGCTGCTCGACAAGCGCTGGCGCCGCCGCTCCGTGGGGCTCGTCTCCGGCGCCACGTCGGAGACGGCGCAGCCGCTGCTCGATGCCGTCTATTACCTGTCGCGTGCGCTCAACCCGTTCGCCGACGTCCGCGTCGCCGAGGGCCGCGCGCCCGCCCGGGCGATCGAACGTTTCCTCGAGCAGAATTTGCCGATGCTGATCCTGGCCGACGTCGGCAACATCGTTGGCGGAACCCGCGACCAGCTGATTCGCTGGATGGAGGACGGCGGCGTGCTGGTTCGTTTCGCCGGCCCGCGGCTTGCGGCCGCCGAGGCCGACGACGACGATCTCGTTCCGGTCAGGCTGCGGCGCGGCGGCCGCACCCTGGGCGGCAGCCTCACCTGGGAAAAGCCGCAGCAGCTCACCGGATTTTCCCGCGAGGGTCCCTTTTTTGGCACGCCGGTTCCCGGCGACGTCACCGTGACCCGGCAGGTGCTTGCCGAACCGGATTCGGATCTCGGCGATCGCACCTGGGCGACGCTGGCCGACGGCACCCCGCTGGTGACCGCGGTGCGTCGAGGCAAGGGACTGCTCGTGCTGTTCCACGTGACGGCGGACACCCGCTGGTCGAATCTGCCGCTCTCGGGCACTTTCGTGGACATGCTGAAGCGAATCGTCGGCCTCGCCGGTTCGACCGCCGCAGCCGAGGCCGAAGGCCGCACCGCCAAGGGCCGCGAGGTGGTTTCTCCCACCCGCGTGCTCGACGGCTTCGGCGGCTTCGAGCCCCCGCCCGCCACCGCGCGGCCAGTTCCGAGCGGCTACACGGCCCGCGCAACCGCCGATCATCCGCCGGGCTTCTACGGCCCGCCCGAAGGGCTGCTCGCCGTCAATACGCTGGCCCCCGGCGATCGTCCGGCGCCGATCGATCTAACGGCGCTTTCGGCGCGGATCGAGCCGTATCGGCTCAGCGAGCCCAAGGATCTTCGCGGCATCGTGTTCATTACCGCGCTCGTGTTGCTCCTGATCGATTCGTTCGTGGTGTTCTCGTTGGCCGGGGGCTGGCATCGGCTCGTCCCGCGGCGGCGCGCGGCCGCGGCCATTCTCGTCCTGTGCGGCGTCGCGGCGGCAGGCGTGCTCGGGATCGGCAGCAGCCGCGCCGATCCGGTGTCCGACGATTTCGCCATGAAAAGCACGCTGCAGACGCGGCTTGCCTATGTGATCACCGGGGATTCCGAAATCGACGCCGCCAGCAAGGCCGGGCTGCAGGGGCTCACGCTGTTTCTGGCGCAGCGCACCGCGCTCGAGGCCGGCGAGCCGATCGGGATCGACATCGGCCGCGACGAGCTTGGGTTTTTTCCGCTGATCTATTGGCCGGTGGTGCCCAACGCAGCGCGGCCGCCGGCCGAGGCCCTGGCGCGCGCCGACGCCTATATGAAGCAGGGCGGCACGATCCTGTTCGACACCCGCGACGCCGTGGAGGCGGTGCCCGGGTTGGGCGGCGAGGGCCGCGGGCCGGGCATGCTCGCATTGCGCACGATCCTGTCCTCGCTCGACATTCCCGAGCTCGAGCCGGTTCCCCGCGACCACGTGCTGACCAAGACGTTCTTTCTGCTTCGCGACTTTCCCGGGCGCTTCAACTCCGGCCAGCTTTGGGTCGAAGCCATGCCGGCGGAACGCGAGGATGAACCCCGCCGCCCGGCTCGCGGCGGCGACGGCGTCTCTTCCATTCTCATTACTTCCAACGACCTCGCCGGCGCCTGGGCCATTCGGCCCGACGGCCAGCCGATGCTGCCGCTGGTTCCCGGCGATCCGCGCCAGCGCGAGTTCGCGTTCCGGGCCGGAGTCAACATCGTGATGTACACGCTGACCGGCAACTACAAGGCCGATCAGGTGCACGTCCCGGCATTGCTCGAGCGGCTCGGGCAATAGGAACGCGACCGTGGACTTCGGAATCGCTTTTGCTCCGCTGGTGCCCCTCGAAGTGCTGTGGGCGGCTCTGGCCGCCGTCGTCGTGCTCGCCGGGCTCCTGCTCTTCATCCGCGGCCGCGGCGCGCCGCTGCGCATCGCGGCGCTGGCGCTGCTGGCGGTGGCGCTCGCCAATCCCTCGTTCACGCGCGAGGACCGCCAGCCGCTGTCCTCCGTCGCGGTCGTGATTATCGACAAGAGCCCCAGTCAGGGGTTTGGCGATCGGCTGGCGCAAACCGAAGCCGTGCGCACGGCGCTGACGCAGCGGCTTGCGCGCATTCCCGGGCTGGAGTCGCGGGTGGTGGAAGCCGGCGAGGCCGGCGGGGAAACCGAGGGCACCCGGCTGTTCTCGGCACTCGGCGCCGCGCTCGCCGACGTGCCGCCCGATCGCGTCGCCGGCGCCATCCTGGTGACGGACGGGCGCGTGCACGACGTCCCGGGCGACGCGGCCGCGTTGGGGTTTTCCGCGCCCTTGCACGCGCTGATCACCGGCCATCCCGACGAACGCGATCGCCGCGTCGTGCTGCTTTCGGCGCCGCGCTTCGGCATCGTCGGGCAAAGCCAGACCATCGTGTTTCGCGTCGAGGATTCCGGCGCACCGCCCGGACGCGCGCAAGTGACCGTCCGGCGCGACGGCGACACCCTGGAAAGCCGCAGCGTCAGCAGCGGCGAACGGGTCAGCGTGCAGATTCCGATCCCGCACGCCGGCGCCAACATCGTCGAGATCGAGGCCTCGGCGCTCGAGGGCGAGCTCACGCCCGTGAACAATCGCGCCGTGGTGTCGATCGACGGCGTGCGCGACAAGCTGCGCGTGCTGCTGGTTTCCGGCGAGCCGCACGCGGGCGAGCGTACCTGGCGCAATCTGCTCAAGTCCGACGCCAGCGTCGACCTGGTGCATTTCACCATTCTGCGTCCGCCGGAAAAGCAGGACGGGACGCCGATCAACGAGCTCTCGCTGATCGCCTTTCCGACCCGCGAGCTGTTCCAGCAGAAGATCAATGAATTTCAGCTGATCATCTTCGACCGCTACGCCCGCCAGGGCGTGTTGCCGCTGATCTATTTCGACAACATCGCCCGCTACGTGCGCGAGGGCGGCGCGGTCCTGGTCGCGGCCGGTCCCGATTATGCGACGCAGGGCAGCATCTGGCGCACGCCGCTCGACGTCATCCTGCCAGCCGAGCCGAGCGGCGAGACGACCGATCGGCCGTTCCATGCTCGGCTCAGCGAGCAGGGCAAGCGCCATCCGGTGACGCGCGATCTCGAAGGCGCCAACTCCGATCCGCCGCAATGGAGCCGCTGGTTCCGGCTGGTCGACACGCGCAGCCCCAACGGCACCGTGGTGATGCACGGTCCTGACGACAAGCCGCTGCTGGTGCTCTCGCGCCAGGGTGAGGGCCGCGTCGCCCTGCTGCTGTCCGACCACATCTGGCTGTGGGCGCGCGGCTACGAAGGCGGCGGCCCCCACCTCGACCTGTTGCGCCGCCTGTCGCATTGGCTGATGAAGCAGCCCGATCTCGAGGAAGAGGCGTTGCGGCTCGCCTCCCATGGCCGCGAGCTCGCGATCGAACGGCAAACGATGGCGGAGGGCGTCGATCCGGTGATCGTGACGTCGCCCTCCGGTCAGACCCGCACGGTCACGCTCGGCGCTTCCGAACCCGGTATCTGGCGGGCGAACGTTGCGGCCGGCGAGCTCGGCTTGTGGCGCGCCACCGACGGCAAGCTGACCGCGCTCGCCAACATCGGACCGGCCAATCCGCGGGAATTCGCCGAAGTCACCTCGACCACCGACGTGGTCGGGCCGCTCGCGGCCGCAACCGGAGGCGACGCGCGGCGTGTCGCCGATGCGTCGCCGGGTGTGACGGTGCCGCGTGTGCTGCCGGTGCGCTCGTCCGAGACGTTCAAGGGCGAGGACTGGATCGGCCTGAAGCTCCGCGACGCGAGCGTGGTGCGGGGCATCGGGGTGCTCCCGGTGTTCGCCGGCGTGCTCGGCCTGCTGCTGCTGCTCAGCAGCATCGCGGCGACGTGGCTGCGGGAGGGACGGTGACGGGGGGATCAGAAGTCAGAGGTCAGTCATCAAGTACTCAGCCGTTTTTGTCTGATTTCTGACTATTGACCACCGACCCCTGGTTCCTGATCCCAGTCCGGCCGGACGGCGCCGCTCACGCCCGCGAATGCGCCTTCCGCCAATTCGGCGATGAGCAATCTCGCCGGGTCGACCGGCCCGGGCATCGTGACCTGTCCCTTCGGAATCCGGACAAAACCGCAACGGCCGTAATAGGGCACGTCGCCCACGAGCACGACCAGGCGATGACCGTGCCGGCGCGCCTGCGCGAGCGCCCGTTCGATCAGCGCCTTGCCGATGCCGTGATGGCGGAACGGCGGCTCGATCGTCAACGGCCCGAGCAGCAGCGCGGGCGTCTCTCCGAGCCGGATCTTCGTCTGACGCACCGAGCCGACCAAGAGCGTACCGATGCGGGCGGTGAACGACAGCTCGAGCCGGTGCGCCATCTCCTCGCGAACGCGATAGGAAGTGCGCGCGAACCGGCCGGGGCCGAACGTGCGCTCGTGCAGGCGCTCGATCGCAGCGGCGTCTTCGGGCGTCTCGGGCAGGATGTTCGGCGTGAGATCGGTCATGGCGATCGGCCGCGCCGATTGCGGCACGCGGCCGAGCGCCGCTTAGCATTTGCCGCGGGCGAGGTCCATTGCCTGGGCCGACACAATGCTTATTTGCTGGTAGCCCGCATGGAGCGAAGCGGAATGTGGGAACGGCGGGGCGGTGGATCGAGGTCCCCGCTTTCGCGGGGACGGTGGCCTTCCGGCCACCGATTTCGCTACGCTCCATCCGGGCTACAAAGGAGCATCCCCCATGGGCCTGCTCGTCGACGGCGTCTGGAAGGACCAGGGCAACGAGACCAGCTCGGGCCGTTTCGTGCGCACGCCGACGAGCTTCCGCAGCTGGGTCACGCCCGACGGCCGCCCCGGTCCCTCCGGCCAGGGCGGGTTTGAGGCCGAGCCGGGGCGCTATCACCTCTATGTCTCGCTCGCCTGCCCGTGGGCGCACCGCACCGTCATCTTTCGCAGGCTCAAAACGCTCACCGACGCGATCTCGCTTTCGGTCGTCGAGCCCCTGATGGGCGAGGAGGGCTGGGTGTTCGGCTCTCTCGAGGGCGCCATCCCCGACTTCGTCAATCACAAGCGGCGGCTCGCCGACATCTATCTGCTCGCCGATCCGCATTACACCGGCCGCGTCACCGTTCCGGTGCTGTGGGACAAGCGGCGCAACACCATCGTCAACAACGAATCCGCCGAGATCATCCGCATGCTCAATTCGGCGTTCGATGCGTTCACGGACGTTCGCGCCGATTACTATCCGCGGGACCTGCGGGACGAGATCGACCGCATCAACGACTTCGTCTACGCGAACGTCAACAACGGCGTCTACCGTGCCGGCTTCGCCCGCTCCCAGGAAGCCTACGAGGAAGCATTTTTGGCGCTGTTCGACGCGCTCGACGGAATCGAGGAGCGGCTATCCGCCCGGCGCTATCTCGCCGGACAAAAGCTCACAGAAGCCGATTGGCGGCTGTTCACCACGCTGGTGCGTTTCGACGCGGTTTATTACAGTCATTTCAAGTGCAATCTTCGCCGCGTCGCGGACTATCCGAACCTGAGCAACTATCTGCGCGACCTCTACCAAGTGCCCGGCGTCGCCGAGACCGTGAGCATCGATCACATCAAGCGGCATTATTACGGCAGCCACCGCCACATCAATCCGACCGGCATCGTGCCGCTCGGCCCCGCGCTCGACTTCTCCGCGCCGCACGATCGCGCGCGGTTCGCATCGTAGCTCACATCGTAGATGGGTTGAGCGAAGCGAAACCGGCGGCGCAGGGCCGCCGTCCCCGCGAAAGCGGGGACCTCGATCAGCAAGCCGATGGGGTTCGCGACAAGGGGCTCTCAACCCTACGCGTTGCCTTTGAGCGAATGCGACGGATGCCGCGTGTCGCCTCGCTTGTTTTGATGCCGCACGTAGGTGATCACCGCCTCCGGGCGCTCGGCCTTGACCCTCAGCGCCGCGATCAGCGCGTCTTCGGCATCGATCGTGATGCGATCGGAGTGTCCTCTCAGCCGGAACCCGACGGTGAAATGCATCGCCACCTCCTCGATCCGATCCCTTTGGCCGAAAGCCGCGTCGTCCAGCCGTTCCGCCCAAAATCCGCCACTCGCCGCGCCCAACGTTCCCAAAATCGGCGGACCGCCGCAAGCGCTCCTGCGCGGCGCGCCGCCGAAATTCAAACCGGGAGAATGAACATGGGCTCTTGGCTCAGCGAACGGGAACAACGTCTCGTCGCGGGTGCGGAGACGACTTGCGCCGCAACGCCGATCCCCACCCAGATCGTGTCGAACGGCGAATATCTTCCGCCCCCGCAGAGCGAGACGCAGAAGCGGCTCGAGCGGCGCATCCTGGAATTGGCCGACATCAACGCCAAGCGGCTCGGCCTGAGCCGCCGGCAGTTCATGCGGACGAGCTGCGGCATGGCCGCCGCGTTCCTCGCCATGAAGGAGATCTACGGCGGCAACGTGTTCCAGGTCGAGGAAGCCGAGGCGCGCGAGCCGGAGCTGATGATGGCGCGCGCCCAGAGTCTCGCCGGGCAGTTCATCTTCGACGTCCAGACCCACTTCGTGCGCGACGATTTCGATCACAAGGAGCTGTTGGGCCTCGGCGATTTCGCCAGCCAGCACTGGAACCCGAAGATGAAGGAAGAGGGCATGTCGCTGGCCCGCTACAAGTTCCAGAACTACGTCAAGGAGATCTATTACGACAGC
>DASWCW010000254.1:0-4450 GCA_036395835.1 Xanthobacteraceae bacterium | reverse complement strand
CTGATGTTGCCGCTTTCGGTCTCATACGATCACCGGGTCATCGACGGCGCGCTCGCGGCCAGGTTCGCCCGCCACCTCTGCCACGTGCTCGAGGACGTGCGCCGAATGGTCCTGTGAGCCGCGGACAGCACGCGTCTCCTGGGTGCGGAGAGATGGGATGAGCACGACCGAAATCCGGGTTCCCGACATCGGCGACTTCGAGAGCGTCCCCATCATCGAAGTCCATGTCGCTGCGGGTGCCACGATCAACGTCGACGATCCGCTCATTACGCTCGAGTCGGACAAGGCCACGATGGAAGTCCCCGCCCCGCAGGCGGGGACCGTTCGCGAGGTGAAGGTCAAGACCGGCGATCGCGTCTCGCAGGGCGACCTGATCGTGGTTCTGGAGGGCGAGAGTGCGGCGGCCATCCCTCCGAAGGAGCGCATCAAGGAGGATGCTGCATCGGCGCCTGGCGGCGGGCAGGCCAGCTACGGATCGCCCAGCGGCCTCTATGACACGATCGAGGTGAAGGTTCCCGACATCGGCGACTTCGAGCGGGTCCCGATCATCGAGGTTCACGTCGGCCCGGGCGACGCGATCAAGACCGATGATCCGCTGATCACGCTGGAGTCCGACAAGGCCAGCATGGAGGTGCCTTCGCCGACCACGGGAATTGTGGCCGAAGTCAAGGTCAAAACCGGCGACCGCGTTTCGCAAGGCGACCTCATCCTGAAATTGCAAACGGCCGAGGCCAGGACCGCAGCCGTTGCGGTGGGTGGTTCGCCGGCGCCCGGTGCGGCGGCGAGGCCGCCGGTCGCCGCCCGCGGCGATCATCATGCCGAGGTCCTCGTGCTCGGCGGCGGGCCCGGCGGCTACACAGCCGCTTTCCGTGCCGCCGATCTCGGCAAGAAGGTCGTCATCGTCGACCGTTGGCCGACCCTCGGCGGCGTATGCCTCAACGTCGGCTGCATTCCGTCGAAGGCGTTGCTCCACGCCGCCAAGGTCATCAGCGAGACCCAGGAAATGACCGCGCATGGCATCGGGTTTGCCGAACCTGCGATCGAGATCGACAAGCTGCGCGGATGGAAGGACGGGGTGGTCAAGCGGCTGACAGGAGGTCTCGGCGGTCTGGCAAAACAGCGGAAAATCACGGTCCTCGACGGCTATGGGCGATTCACCGCAGTGAACCAGCTGGCGATCGACGGCAATGGCGGCGCGAAGGTGGCCGTGAGCTTCGAGCAGGCGATCATCGCCGCGGGATCCGAGCCGCTGACGCTTCCCTTCATTCCCCATCAGGATCCACGCGTGCTCGACTCGACGGGCGCGCTGGCGCTCGACGGCATCCCGAAGCGGCTGCTCGTCATCGGCGGTGGGATCATCGGTCTGGAGATGGCGACAGTCTATCATGCGCTCGGCGCCAAAGTCACCGTGGTCGAGCTCATGGACCAGATCATTCCCGGCGCTGACAAGGATATTGTCACGCCGCTGATGAAGCGGATCCAGGCTCGCTACGAGAACATCTACCTCAAGACCAAGGTAACGAAGGTCGAAGTCGGATCCGACGGCCTTGTCGTCCACTTCGAGGGCGGCAAAGCGCCGGCGCGCGACGTATTCGACAAAATCCTCGTCGCAGTCGGCCGGCGACCGAATGGAAAGTTGATCGGCGCCGAGAACGCGGGCGTCGCGGTCGATGAGCGCGGCTTCATTCCGGTCGACAGGCAAATGAGAACTAACGTGCCACACATTTTCGCGATCGGCGACATCGTCGGCCAGCCGATGCTCGCGCACAAGGCGGTGCACGAAGGCAAGGTTGCGGCCGAAACCGCCGCAGGCCGGAACCGCTTTTTTGACGCCAAGGTGATCCCCTCCGTCGCCTACACCGACCCCGAGGTGGCGTGGGCCGGGCTCACCGAGAACGAGGCCAAGGCCAACGGCGTCGAGTTCGGCAAGGGTATCTTCCCCTGGGCGGCGAGCGGACGCTCGCTTTCGCTCGGGCGCGATGAGGGGCTCACCAAGGTGCTGTTCGACGACAACACCCATCGAGTAATTGGTTGTGGCATCGTCGGCCCGAACGCGGGCGATCTGATCGCCGAAGCGGTGCTTGCGATCGAGATGAGCGCCGACGCCGAGGATATTGGCCTCACCATCCACCCGCACCCGACGCTCTCCGAAACCATCGGCATGGCAGCCGAGGCCTTCGAGGGCACAATTACTGATCTCTATCTGCCGAAGAAACATTGAAGTGAGTGCGCAAAGGAGAATCGAATATGGCACTGAAGCAGGAGTTCGCAAACCAGATCCAGGCACAAATCGATGTCTGGCAAGCGCAAATCAAAGAACATCAAGAACGCCTCGGTGAAGCCGGTGCCGCCGCTAGTGCCGAGTACGAGAAGGCGATGGCGACGCTGCAACAGAACGCCGAGGAGGCTACCGCGCTGCTGCAGCGGGTTCGGGAAGCCAACGAACAGGCCTGGAGCGACATGCAGAGCGCGACACAGAAGGCATTTGCTGCGCTGCAGAAAGGGTGGGGCGAAGCCATCGGTCGCTTCATGTGAGGCCGGTGAGCTCGACTGGCCGTCAGACCGCGTGGGTGCCCGGAAGAACCCTTTCTTGTGTAGGAAGCCGATGGATGACCAAGCTGATGCCCCAGCGAGCACGGTTCGACGGGTTGCAACGACGGCAGTGACTGCTGTCGAGGCGGCGACGCAGCGATAATCGCGATTCGGGGAGGAAACGATGGCACAAGCTCAGGCTCACGCGGCACCGGCCCGACATAAGCAGTTATATCAGCATCTCTACTTTCAAGTGGTTTGCGCAATCATCATCGGTATTTTACTCGGGTATTTCTACCCCAAAGTCGGCGAGCAGATGAAGCCGCTCGGCGATACCTTCATCAAGTTGATCAAAATGATGATCGCGCCGATCATCTTCTGCACCGTGGTGCACGGCATTGCTAGCATGGAGGACCTGAAGCGGGTCGGGCGCGTCGGCATCAAGGCGCTTGTTTATTTCGAGGTGGTTACCACCTTTGCCCTGATCGTCGGCCTGATCGTAATCAACATCCTCCAGCCCGGCGTTGGCATGAATGTCGACGCCAAGACCATCGATACCAAATCAATTCAGGTCTACACGACCAAGGCCGGACAGCAGAGCACCATCGAGTTTCTGATGAATATCGTTCCCTCGACGATCGTCGGGGCATTCGCCGAAGGCGAGATATTGCAGGTCCTGTTCTTCGCAATCCTGTTCGCCTTCTCGCTGTTCCTGCTCGGCGAGCGCGGGAGGCCGGTGTTGAACTTCATCGACATCGTCTCGCACGCGCTATTCGGTATTGTCGGCATCATCATGCGAGTCGCGCCGCTAGGTGCGTTCGGAGCCATGGCGTTCACGATCGGCAAGTACGGTCTCGGCACGCTGCTCTCCCTCGGCCAGCTGATGGCTGCATTCTACACGACTTGCCTCATCTTCATCTTCGTCGTTCTCGGAACGATTGCCTGGTTGACGGGTTTCGGCATCATCAAATTCATCAAATACATCAAGGAGGAGCTCTTGATCGTGCTCGGCACGTCGTCTTCGGAATCGGTGCTGCCGCGAATGATCGTGAAGCTCGAGAACCTGGGTTGCAAGGAGTCCGTCGTCGGCCTGGTCGTTCCGACCGGCTATTCGTTCAATCTCGACGGCACCTGCATTTACCTGACGATGGCGGCGGTATTCCTTGCACAAGCAACCAATACCGAGCTCACTTTATGGCAGCAGCTCGGCATCATCGGCATACTGCTCTTGACGTCGAAGGGAGCAGCGGGTGTCACGGGGAGCGGCTTCATTGTTCTCGCCGCAACGCTTGCCTCGGTCGGCACGATCCCGGTGGCGAGCATTGCGCTCATTCTCGGCGTCGACCGCTTCATGTCGGAGGCACGGGCTCTCACCAACCTGATCGGCAACGGCGTTGCGACCGTGGTCGTGGCCAAATGGGAGGGCGCGCTCGACGAAGCACGCATGCGCCAACAACTCGAACATGAGACAGAGGTGGCAGCTGAGGACCCTGAAAAGGTGATGACTCCGCCCGCTCCGCTCGTCCCTTAAGGGAAGAGAGCCGCAGCTCGCGCCGCTGTATCGGAGATGAGCCATGAATGCCCATGTGCTTCGGACAGCAATTATCGCGGTCGCGGCGCTGCTCTGGCTGGGCCCGGCCCGGTCGGCCGAGCCGAACTGGCCGGACTCCCTCACCATCGGCACGGCTTCGTCCGGGGGGACCTATTACGTTTATGGCGAGGGACTGGCAAAGATACTGACCGCTGCCCTCGATTTTCCGGTGACCATGCTGCCCACCGAGGGTCCCGCGCAAAACATCGAGCTCCTGGAGGCCGGCGAGGCGAAGCTCGGATTTGTCACGACGGGCATTGCACTCCAAGCGTGGAACGCTACCGGCATGTGGTCGAGCCGCAAACCGGCGCGGGCGATGCGGGCGGC
>DASWCW010000253.1:0-2336 GCA_036395835.1 Xanthobacteraceae bacterium | reverse complement strand
TAGCCGGCGAGCAGATTCCTGCCGTCGTCCGTATCCAGGAAGCTCCCCAGAGCGTTCACCCGGCGGACGATCAGCATGAGATCGTCCTGGCCGCCCAATGCGAACACGGCATCAACCAGATCGTGGCGCGCACCCTGGTCGCGGAGCTGGATTTTGAGCCGATCGGCAAAAAAGGTCAGCAGATCACCGGCGGCGAATGAGGCCTGCCGAGTTGGAGTAGATAGTTCAATCGGATTGTCTCGGAGTTCCTGGACAGAATTTTTTAGCTCATTAAGACTGACGAGTACCTGAGAGAAGTCCTCGCCGACGGCTTGGTAGGTGTCTAATAATGATAGATCAATCTGGTTCTCGGTTCGCAAACTGACTTGTAAGGCATGCGCAATGAAGAGACTAAAAAGCCGGCGCCTTATGTTATTGTTGAGAATTATCCGTATAACACTCAGCGCCGCTCGGCGCAGCGCGTAAGGGTCTTTCGATCCCGTTGGCTTCTCGTCGATGACCCAGAAGCTCACCAGCACGTCGAGCTTGTCGGCGAGCGCGACCACGATCGACACCGGATCGGCCGGGACGAGATCGGACGGGCCCTGCGGCCTGTAATGGTCCTCCATCGCGTGCGCGACCGCCTCGTCCTCGCCCTGGGCCTCGGCATAATATTTGCCCATCGTGCCCTGCAGCTCCGGGAACTCGCCGACCATTTGCGTGACGAGGTCCGCCTTGCACAGCCGCGCCGCGCGCTCGGCCTTTTGCCGATCCGCCTTGACGATGGGCGCAAGCTCGCCGGCCAGCCGGACAATGCGTTCGACGCGCTCGGCCTGGGTGCCGAGCTTCTCGTGGAAGATGATCTCATTTAGCTTCGGCACCCGATCTTCCAGCTTCACTTGAAGATCGCTGTCCCAGAAGAATTTCGCGTCGGCGAGCCGCGCGCGGATAACGCGCTCGTTGCCGGCCACGATCGCCTTGCCGCCGTCGTCGGGCTCGGTGTTGGCGACGAGAATGAAACGGTTCGTCAGCTTCGCGGTCGAAGCATCGCGCAGCACGAAGCATTTCTGGTTGGTGCGGATCGTGGCGCGGATCACCTCCGGGGGAATTTGCAGATAGCTCTGGTCGAAGGATCCCATCAGGACCAGCGGCCATTCGACGAGACCGGCGACTTCGGCCAGCAGCGCTTCGTCCTCGACGAGCTCGCAGCCCTGCGCGAACGCCAGATTGCGGGCGTCGGCGAGGATCATCTGGGCGCGGCGGCCGGGATCGAGCACGACCTTGGCACGCTCGAGCTTTTGCACGTAATCGTCGAGGCGGCGCACCGAAAACGGCTCCGGCGCAAGAAAGCGGTGACCGTATGTGACATCGCCGCTCTCGATGCCATCCACCGCAAACCGCACGATCTCCGGCGCCTCGGTCTGCGGCCCGAAGACGGCGAGGATCGAATGCAGCGGGCGCACCCAGCTGAGATTCCCCGCGCTCCAGCGCATCGATTTCGGCCAGGGGAATTCCCGGATCACCGCGGGAAGAATCTCGGCGATCACGTCGATCGCGGCGCGGCCCGGTTTTTCGATCAGCGCCACGTAGAAATCGCCCTTCTTGGGGTCCTTCTGGATTTTGGCCTCGCCGATCGAGGCGAGCCCCGCGCTCTTGAGAAACCCGGCGATCGCCGGCTCGGGCGCGCCGACGCGGGGCCCGCGCTTCTCTTCGTGGAGGTCGGGCTGGCGCGCCGGCAGGCCTTCGATCGCGAGCGCGAGCCGCCGCGGCGTGACGAAGGCCTTGACGCCCTCGTAGACCAACCCGGCGTCGACCAGGCGATCGGCGACGAGGCGCTGGAGATCCTCGGCGGCCTTTTGCTGCATCCGCGCCGGGATCTCTTCGGAGAACAGCTCGAGCAGGAGATCAGGCATAATGATGTTATAGCGGAGATCCCGCTGACGATCCTGCAGCGGTGATCGTACGTCTACGGACGCGCAGCTTGCTCTTGCTCACCGCCGCATGCGGCATGGTCAGCACCCCCCTCCCTACCCCTCCCCCACAAGGGGGGAGGGAACCGGCCGAGTATGCCGCGACTCCCTCTCTGCCCTCCAGGGGAGGGTCGGTTCAGAGTATGCGGCACAAAAGAAGCGTCAAGCACGCGCCGTGTTCTTGACGGCTGACGCTTTCACGAGATGGCACGGCATCAGCCCCCGCCCCCGTCGGTCGCGAGCCAGGCCTCGCCGCAAGCCTTGGCGAGCTCGCGCACGCGCAGAATGTAGCTCTGCCGCTCGGTCACCGAGATCACTCCGCGCGCGTCCAGCAGATTGAAGACGTGGCTGGCCTTGATGCATTGGTCGTAGGCGGGCAGCGCCATG
>DASWCW010000252.1:0-7401 GCA_036395835.1 Xanthobacteraceae bacterium | reverse complement strand
ACGGGTAGTCGGCGGCTGCGAACAGTACCATGAGATCGGCGGACGGTGCGGACGGTGCGGACGGGGAGTCCGCTAGTCCAGGGGGGCCGACGAATATTCGCTTGCGCAAACCTCATCCTCCTCAACCAGTTCCGTCGACTGGTTTATTTCCTCCTCCCTGACGTCTTCTTCTCTACCTTCCTCTCTTTCTTCATCCGTGATGTAAATGATGCGCGTGCGTTCATGGCCTTCGCGACGGCCGACAATTTCAATGCCTCGCTTGCGCAGAAAGGGCTCCGCGCGGGTAAGGCGATTGGAGAGCGCCGCGGGGACTTTAGGCCAGCCTGCACCTCTGTGACCGATTTCGTCCTTAACAGTCTCAAGCTCTCGCAAAAACAGTCTCAAGCTCTCGCAAAAGATCGGTAGCGGTCCCAGCCCACACCGTTCCGATAGGATGTTGCGAATTCGTCGTCCGCGCCGTCCGCCTTGTCCGCAATCGCGCCACCAAGGCGCGCACGGCCGCGGCCACGGGATCGGCGTCTATTCCCGCGTCCACGGTCTCCTCGCGATTGTCCGAGTACGCCTTCTCGAACGTACCGCGTGGCCACAAAGCCGTCTCGCAAGCGATGGCCATTCTGGCGCACGCGCGACCGCTTCCACTGAGCTTGGCCCACGCGCGTAACTGTCCATCCAAAGATCGACGAGCGTGTTCCCTTTTGAGGTTCGGCCGCGCGGCGAAAGCTCGGCAAACGCGTGAAGCCACCATATGCTTCCGATACGCTTCCGGTGAGGTTCATCAACCTAGCTTAGTGGGATGGGCGCTCGAAAAAACGCTGAAATGTCAGAGGCTAAGATGGTGGGCGCGGCTGGGATCGAACCAGCGACCCCTACGATGTCAACGTAGTGCTCTCCCGCTGAGCTACGCGCCCGAACGCTGAGGGGCAAGGCTCCTTATATCGGCTGGGTTCGGCGAGGCAAGCGGGCGCCGCAGGCGGCCGCTTGTCCCCGCGAAAGCGGGGACCTCGATCCGCATGCTCGGCCCTGAAAGGAACGCCCCCACCCGGCTCGGTGCTCCGCACCTCGCCACCCTCCCCGCGCCTCGCGGGGAGGGAAAAGCGCGTCACGCCGCGAGCATTTTCTGCACTTCGTTGACGAGGTCGCGCAGGTGGAACGGCTTGGAGAGCACCTTGGCCTCCTTGGGCGCCTGCGAGTCGGGATTGAGCGCGACCGCCGCGAAGCCGGTGATGAACATGATCTTCATGTCGGGATCGAGCTCGGAAGCACGGCGGGCGAGCTCGATGCCGTCCATTTCCGGCATGACGATGTCGGTCAGCAGCAGCTGGAACGGCTCCTCGCGCAGCCGCCGGTACGCCGCGAGGCCGTTGTCGTAGTCGGTGACCTCGAAGCCGGCGTTCTGCAGCGCCTTGACCAGGAACCGGCGCATGTCGTTGTCGTCTTCGGCAAGCAGGATTTTCGGCATCGGCGGCTCACGACCCACAGCACAAGACGGGACTCATCCCATAAGCCGCCGCGAGGGTAAATATCGGGTGAACCGATCCTGCCGCTTGGCAGAAACCGCTTCGCCGTGGACAATGCCCCGCCGCGTCCCAGCAGGATCGGAACCCTGCGCTTCAGAAAGGTCTTCTAGAACGATGAGCGATCCAGTCGTGGCCGAGCTCGATCCGCCGTTCGAGGTCATCGAGCCGCAAGAGACCGCCGCGCCCTTCGTGTTCAATTCCCCGCACAGCGGCCGCGTCTACCCGCGCGCCTTCCTGGCGGCCGCGCGGCTCGATCTCGCCACGCTGCGCCGTTCGGAAGATTCCTTCGTCGACGAGCTCGTCTCCGGCGTGGTCGGACGCGGCCAGCCGCTGGTGCGCGCGCATTTCCCGCGCTGCTATGTCGACGTCAATCGCGAGCCCTACGAGCTCGATCCGCGCATGTTCGAGGGGCGGCTGCCCTCCTTCGCCAACACCCGCTCGATGCGGGTCGCGGGCGGGCTCGGAACCGTGGCGCGGGTCGTCGGCGATTCCCAGGAAATCTACGATCAGCGGCTTCCGGTCGACGACGCGCTGCGGCGGATCGAATGCCTTTACAAGCCGTATCACCGGGCGCTGCGGCGGCTGCTGGCCCGCATCCACTCGGATTTCGGGGCCGCGGCGCTGATCGACTGCCATTCCATGCCCTCGACGGGCGGTGCCAAGGAGGAACGCCCGCGCGCCGATATCGTGCTGGGGGATCGCTACGGAACGAGCTGCGTCGCCGCCATCTCGGAGACGATGGAATCGACCTTGCGCGAGCTCGGTTATCTGGTCAGCCGCAACAAGCCCTACGCGGGCGGCTTCATCACCGAGCACTACGGCAACCCGGCGGCGGGCCTGCACTCGATCCAGCTCGAGATCAACCGCGCGCTCTACATGGATGAGCGCCGCTACGAGCGCTCGGCGAATTTCCGCCAGGTCGCCGCCGATCTGGTGGTCCTGGCGGAGCGGCTGGCGGCAGTGCCGATGGAAGAACTGCGGCCCTACCGCGCCGCCGCCGAGTGACCGCCGGCCCCGATCCGCGTTATACTGCATAGCAGCATCGCGGTCACAGCATGACCGGCCGCCAGCGCTTGCGGATTTGGCCGGGCTTTGGCCTTGCCAGGCGCGCCGGTACCGCTCGAAGGCCGAAAACGCCCATAAAAAAAGGGCCGCTCGCGGGTGCAAGCGGCCCAAGTCTAGGGAGGAAACGCCCAAGGAGGGCGGCGGGAACGCGAAACGCTCGCGTTGCCGCGCTGCAGCAATATGCCCCCGCGCCGCACAAAAGGCAAGTCTCGATTCCGCCCGGCCCTCGAAGGAGACCCTCCGTGGCGAAATGGACACAGTCCAACCTCAAGCCCGTGCGCCGGCCGCTTCGCGGTTGCCGATCCTACTCGGCTTCGTTAGTGCCAGAGGGGTCCAGGAACATTTCCCATGACGGCGGTCGATTTCGGAAGCTTCGTCGAGGAGCTGGCGGCGAAATCCGGCGAGGTGATCCTGCCGTTCTTCCGCACTTCGCTCAGCGTCGACAACAAGGGCACGGTCGGCCGCTTCGATCCGGTGACCGCCGCGGATCGCGCCGCCGAGGCGACGATGCGCGCGCTCATTCGTGAGGCGTTTCCCGCGCACGGCATCATCGGCGAGGAATACGGCAGCGAGCGTGCCGACGCCGAATACGTCTGGATGCTCGATCCGATCGACGGCACCAAATCCTTCATTTCCGGCATGCCCGCATGGGGAACGCTGATCGGGCTGACGCGCTTCGGCGAACCCGTGTTCGGCATGATGCACCAGCCGTTCCTGCGCGAGAGCTTCACCGGCGACGGCGCGGCGGCGCGCTATCGCGGGCCGGCCGGCGACCGGCAACTGGAGGTGCGTTCCTGCGCCGCGATCGAGGACGCCTTGCTGTTCACGACGAGCCCGCTGTTGATGTCGGAGCAGGACCGCGGCGCGTTCCGCCGGGTGGAAGACCGCGTGCGGCTGTCGCGCTACGGCGGCGACTGCTACGCCTATTGCATGCTGGCGGCCGGACACATCGATCTCGTGATCGAGACCGAGCTCAAGCCGCACGACGTCGTTCCGCTCGTTCCGATCATCGCCGGCGCCGGCGGCGTGCTCACCACGTGGGACGGCGGCTCGGCCCTGTCGGGCGGCCGCATCGTCGCCGCGGGCGATCGCGCCATCCATGCCGCCGCGCTCAAGATCCTCAATTCGTAAGGTGGGCTGAGCAAACCGAAACCCACAATTGTGAAACTACCCGTCGTCCGTCATCCGAACAGCGGCGTCCCCGGCACGAAGGCGTCGAACGCCGCCCAGAATTGCGTGCGGTAGCGGTCCCGCTCCATCAGGATCTCGTGGCGCGCTCCGGCGATCACCAGGTGCGAGCCCACGCGCAGGCGCGTGGCGAATATGCCGGTCAGCGGCGTCGACACGACCTCGTCCTGACCCGCCGCCACGATCAGGATCGGCTGGCGGATGCGCTCCGGATATTGCGGCTCGCCGAGTTCGCGCATGGCCCGATAGGCGGCATCGACCCAGGCGACGGTGGGCGAGCCGAGCCCCAGCATCGGCTCGGCCTCGACGATCGCGGCCGTGCGCGCGTGGCGCACCGGATCGGAGCTGAGCACATTGCCGACGAACGGCAGCGAGGCCACCGCCATCGAACCGCCGCCCGGCACGTAGGAACGGCCCAACCCGAACAGCCGGCCCGTGCGAGCAGTGACGGCGGCAAAGCGCGTGCCGGCGCGCCCGGCCAGCCCGATCATCGGCGCGCTGAGCACGACGCGGTCGAACCAGCGGCGCCCCTTCTGGGCGGCGCGGATCAGCATCACCGAACCCATGGAGTGTCCGAGCGCGAACAGCGGCGGCGGGCAATCCGGCAGCACGATTTCCCGCACGAACGTCTCGAGATCGAGGTCGTATTCGGCGAAGCTGCCGACGTGGCCCTTGCGCGGGTCTGCCAGCATCCGCTCCGAGAGGCCCTGGCCGCGCCAATCGATCATGGCCACGGCAAAGCCGCGCCTTCGCGTCTCGCCGACCACCTCGAAATATTTCTCGATGAACTCCGCCCGGCCCGGCAGCACCAGCACCGTGCCCTTGCGCCCCTCCGGCGGCGCCCAGCGCGCAAAGCGCAACGCGACGCCGTCCGGGGTCTTGAAGATCCCCGTGACCGCGCCCTCCGGGACGGGGTTCGCGGGAGTGGAAATGAGCGTCATCGGGGCTGCGGGGGCTGCTGGAAGGCTGGCGGGTTGAGGCGGGAAGCGGGCCCTTATAGCAGACGAAGGGGTGTTTCGGGCAATCCCGGTCTAGCCCGGTTTAATCCTTCAACGATTAATCTCGCGCGCGCTTGCGGGGGCACTCGGCGGTCAAATCGTCCGACCAATCAAACAGCTTTGCATCCCGGCCATATTTTCGCGATCAGCACCGCAAGGCGATACTGCCCGGATCGCCCGCACTTGGCGCATTCGACGCGGAGCACGTCGAGCTTGCCGATTAGTCGAAGATGATCGCGCCGTCGCGGGGCATTTTGCCGCTCACTCGATCACCTCGTCGGCGCGGGCGAGAAGCGAGGGCGAGATATTGAGGCCGAGCGCTTTGGCCGTCTTGAGGTTGATGACCAGCTCGAATTTGGTCGGCTGCTCCACCGGCAAATCGGCCGGCTTGGCACCCTTCAATATCTTGTCCACAAACGTGGCGGCTCGCCGAAATAAGTCCGAGATATCCGCCCCGTAGGACAAGAGGGCGCCTGGTTCCCTGGCAAGCCCGCTGGTATCCGACAATATCGGCACTTTCGTCTTTGTCGCGAACTCCATCACCTCGTTTCGATAAGCTGCATATATAGGAGAAAGCACAAAGAGAGCGTCAGGAGCTTCCTTGGCGGCGGCTGTCAGCGCGCCAACAAGTTCATTTGAACTAAGCGCTGGTATTGATTGAAGCTCTATTGCGAGCTTCGGCACCCCGCTCTGTATTGCCTTTAGTCTGAGCATCATACCCTGATTGTTCGGGTCGACAATCATCACCACTCGATTGGTTCTCGGTAGCGTCTCCTTCAGAAACTCCAGAGCTTTTTGATCTGTCTCAGGGGCAAGAAGCGACAGGCCAGTGACATTTCCACCAGGGTGTCCAAGGCTCTTGACCAATCCAGCTCCCACTGGATCGGCAGAGACGGCAATAACAATTGGAATTGTACTAGTTGCTTGTTTAGCGGCTTGAGTGGGCGGCGTGTCCACCGTGACGATGACATCCACATTGAGACCGACAAGTTCGGCAGCCAGCCCACGGAGACGGTCAGCTCGACCCCCGGCGTCTCGGTATTCGATGCTGGTACTCTTTCCTTCGACCCGTCCGAGGTTGCGCAAGCCTTGTCGAAATGCATCTATCTGACGGGAGACAGAGGCGTCGGTGACACGTGTTAAAAAGCCTATTCTAGGGATTTTTGCCGACTGCTGTGCGCGTCCGACCAACGGCCACGCAGCCGCCGCAGCACCAACAAGCGCAATGAACTCTCGCCGCCTCATTCGATGGCCTCCTGCTTCCACCAATTCTCTTTCTCCAGCGCCACGAGCATTTGCCGGGTCGCCTCGGCTACGTCATCGCGCTTTCGGGTCTCGGCCGCAAGCAGGATCATCTCCGCCGCCCGGTCCCACACCGGCCGTGCCTGCCGGAAGGGATTGAGATCGCGGATCAGGATCGCGGCATCGATCAGCGTGACGAGATGCGAGCCGGGTCCCCGCGTAAGGGTGATCGGCTGGGCGAGCGGGAGGGAAAGATCGGGGGCGGATGGTCGAGGCAATCTGTTCTCACCGGGTTTGTTTAATGTCCTTGACTGCGACGACCCGCCGAAGTCCCCAAAGCAGAAGGATCGAAGCGGCTATAATCGTCAGTCCAACAATACTGAAACCGATTGTCACGATCCACTCCTGCCATATCGTTCCTTCGTGCCCCGCTGCCGTGATGGGGGATAAAGCTGAAGTGCCGAAAATTGCCGCAAGCGTCGTCGTGAACCAGTTTGCGTAACACCCAAAAATCGCAGTCCAGAACGTCGCGGTTTCTAAGGTAGACGACAGCCGGACCTGTTCCCAAATTGCACCTACTGCGATCAGGAAAATACCATTCATCAGACCTTCCAAATGTGCGGCAAGGCCCATCCGAGGATTGCTGAACTTTGCCTCCATCAAACCCGTAATCAGACCGAGCAAGAACAGCAGCACCCCGTACCAGATCAACCGGCGTTTCGCGTCAGCCATCTTTCTTCTCCGATTTGCGGGATGCGATCTCGACTAGATTGCTGCGATCTCACTGACGGTGACGAGGTGCGAGCGCGGGCCGCGCGTAAGGGTGATCGGCTGGGCGAGGGGGAGCGTCAAGTCGGGATCGGGTCGGTGGGGCATCGGGGATCGCGACTGGGAGAGCGGCCCCGGCATGGGGGATAGGGGGCTTGGGGGAATGCCGGGGCCGCGCCTTCCGCGTCCAGGCGGTTCGGCGCGGGCATCGATAGCCGCATGCGGCGCGCCGGTCAGTTGACGGATTGCCGCAGCCCGAGCGCCTATGCCGCTACCTGCCCGATCCGGGGCTCCGGGTCCCGGCTTCTAGGGCCGTGTAGGACGGCCGTTGCGGCTTCCGGCTAGCTTCCGGTGCCCCGGACTGGGGGATCATGGGCCTAGGGTGCTCCAGTGCGATCCGTGGACGATACCATCAAGACGCAATCAGCATTTCCGGAGTGAGCCGCAAAGCGGACCTGGCGCGCAGGCCGCCATTCTTCTCAGTTTGATGTGGTGGACGGCGCCCGCTCCCGGCATCGAAGTGCCATAGAGTGATCGTCGCAGACGAATCACATGAGGGGAGCCGTCCAGATGCAAGTTACCACGATCGGTTTGGATATCGCCAAGAACGTGTTTCAGGTTCA
>DASWCW010000251.1:0-8963 GCA_036395835.1 Xanthobacteraceae bacterium | reverse complement strand
CGCGCGCGGCGCGACATCCAAAAACTCCCGCGCGTCCTCCCGCGTCAGATTGGCGACGGAGACGATTTGTCGCTCCTCCCAGAGGATGCGGTAGGGGAATTGCGGGATGTCCGACATGTGGATGCCGCCGCACACCACCCGGCCGCCCTTCTTCACGGCCTTGAGCGCGGCGGGCACCAGCGCACCGATGGGCGCGAAAATGATTGCGGCGTCGAGCGGCTCCGGGGGCGCCTCGTCCGAACCGCCGGCCCAATTCGCGCCGAGATTTCGGGCGAAGCGCTGCGCCGCCATATCGCCCGGACGAGTGAACGCATAGATCTTGCGGCCCTGCCACACCACGACCTGGACGAGGAGATGCGCGGCAGCGCCGAAGCCATAGATCCCCAGTCTTTCGCCTTCGCCCGCCATCCGGTAGCTGCGCCAGCCGATCAAACCGGCGCACAGCCAGGGCGCAACTCCCGCATCGTCGGCGGCGTGCGGCAACGCGAAGCAGTAGCGCGCATCGGCGAGCGCATGAGTGGCAAAGCCGCCGTCCCGGGTGTAGCCGGTGAACAGCGGCCGGTCGCACAGGTTCTCGCGCCCGCTGCGGCAGTACGAACATGCCCCGCAGGTCCACCCGAGCCAGGGAATGCCGACGCGCGCCCCGACGGCAAGCGCCGACACACCCTCGCCGATCGCCGCAATGCGGCCGACGATCTCGTGTCCCGGAACGATCGGCAGCTTGGGGTCCGGCAGCTCGCCGTCGACTACGTGGAGATCGGTGCGGCACACGCCGCAAGCCTTCACCTCGACGAGCACTTCCCCCGGGCCGGGTCGAGGCACTGGCCGTTCCCGCATGACCAGGAGCGTTCGCGGCCGGTCGAGGACCATGGCATGCATGCGAGGCATGAGCGCCCGTTAATCTACTTTCCCCCGCCGAACCGACAGCTTACATCTCTTTACCGTTCCCCGAAGCTCGCAGGATTCCATGCGCACCGAGACCGCCAAACCCGTTCGCCTCGAAGACTATCGTCCGCCCGATTGGCTCGTCGAAACCGTGGATCTCGACGTGGCGCTGAATCCCACCGCCACGCGGGTTCGCGCGATGCTCGCGCTCAAGCCCAACCCGAACGGCCGCAGGAACGCGCCGCTGGTGCTCGACGGCGAGGAGCTTTCGCTCGTCTCGCTCTCCCTCGACAATGCGCCGCTTGGCCCCGAGCATTACGCCGCCACCGCCTCCTGCCTCACGATTGCCGAGCCACCGCAGCGGCCGTTCCGGCTCGGCATCGAGACCCTCGTCAATCCCTCTGCCAACACCCAGCTGATGGGGCTTTATCGGTCGGGTGCGAGCTATTGCACGCAATGCGAGGCCGAGGGCTTCCGGCGCATCACCTATTTTCTCGACCGGCCGGACGTGATGGCGGTCTATACGACGCGGATCGAGGCGCGGACGAGCGAGGCGCCGATCCTGCTCGCCAACGGCAATCCGATCTCGAGCGGAGAGGTTGCCGGGACCGATCGCCATTTCGCGGTCTGGCACGATCCCTATCCGAAACCCTGCTATCTGTTCGCGCTCGTCGGCGGCAAGCTCGCCTGCGTGCAGGATAGCTTCCGCACCGCGTCGGGCCGCACGGTTGCGCTGAAAATCTTCGTCGAGCCCGGCAAGGAATCCCGCTGCGCCTACGCCATGGACAGCCTCAAGCGCGCCATGCGCTGGGACGAGGTGCGCTACGGCCGCGAGTACGATCTCGACGTGTTCATGATCGTAGCGGTCTCGGACTTCAACATGGGCGCCATGGAGAACAAGGGACTCAACATTTTCAACGACAAATACGTGCTGGCATCGCAGCAGACCGCGACCGACGCCGATTTCGCCCACATCGAGGCGGTGATCGCCCACGAATATTTCCACAATTGGACCGGAAACCGCATCACTTGCCGCGACTGGTTCCAGCTCTGCCTGAAGGAAGGGCTGACCGTATTCCGCGACCAGGAGTTCTCGGCCGAGCAAAGATCGCGCGCGGTCGAGCGGATCGGCGACGTGCGGGTCCTGCGCGCGCATCAATTCGTCGAGGACGCCGGACCTTTGGCGCATCCGGTGCGCCCGTCGCTCTATCACGAGATCAACAATTTCTATACGGCGACCGTTTACGAGAAGGGCGCCGAGATCGTGCGCATGCTCAAGGTGTTGCTCGGAGACGACGGTTTTCGCAAGGGGATGGACCTTTATTTCAGCCGGCATGACGGCCATGCTGCAACCGTCGAGGATTTCATCGCGTGCTTTGCCGAGGCGACCGCGACCGATCTTTCGCAGTTCATGCGCTGGTACGCGCAGCCTGGCACCCCGGAGCTCAAGGTGACGGGCAGCTTCGACGCGACCGCGCGCAGCTTCCGTCTCGACGTCGCCCAAGCCCTGCCACCGCGCCCGGGTCATCCGGTCGGCGAGCCCATGGTCATTCCGCTCGTGCTGGGCTTGATCGGCAAGGATGGCCGCGATTTGCCGCTCAAGACGCCCGACGGTCGGCGCATCGAGCGCGGGATGGTCGTCGTATCGCGGCCGGCGGAGACGTGGGTGTTCGCCGACGTTCCGGAGCGTCCGGTGCTGTCGCTCAACCGGGGCTTCTCCGCGGCGGTCCAGGTTTCCACCGAAGCTTCAGTCGAGGATCTGCAATGCCTCGCCGCCCGGGATTGCGATCCGTTCAATCGATGGGAAGCGCTGCAGGTGCTCGCGACTTCGCTGCTGGTAGAAGGCGTTGCCGACCTGCGTTGCGGCGGGCGGTTGCGCGCCGACCCGGCGCTGATCGGCGCGCTCGAGGCGACGCTGTCGGATCGAGGTCTCGAGCCCGCGTTCGTCGCGCAGGCGCTGAGCATGCCGGCGGAAGCCGATATCGCCCGCGAGATCGGTGAGGACGTCGACCCGGATGCGATTTTTCGGGCGCGAAGCGAGCTGCGACGGAGCATCGGGGCGGAACTGGGCCCGCTGCTCGAACAACGCCATGCGCGCATGAGCGACCGCGGCCCTTACAGTCCGGATGCCGCAAGCGCCGGGCGCCGTTCGCTGAAGAATGCCTGCCTCGATCTGCTCGCCATGTCCGGCAAGTCCGAGGCGATCGGCATGGCCGAGCGACAATACGAGAGCGCGGACAACATGACCGACCGCATGGGCGCGCTCGCCGCGCTGGCGCTCCACGACGTTCCCGCACGGGCCCGATGCCTGGAAGATTTCTATCGCAGATACGAGTCGGACCCGCTCGTGGTCGACAAATGGTTCGGGCTGCAGGCTTCCATCCCGGAGCCCGGAACGCTCGCTCGCGTGCAGGCGCTCACGGCCCATCCCGCGTTCTCCTTCGCCAATCCCAACCGCGTCCGCGCGCTGATCGGCGCCTTTGCGCAGAGCAATCAGACCCAGTTCAACCGGGCCGACGGGGCGGGCTACGACTTCGTGGTCGAAACGGTGATCAATCTCGATGCCAAGAATCCGCAAGTCGCCGCCAGGCTGCTGGCGGCGTTCAAGAGCTGGCGGGCGCTGGAGCCCGGGCGTCGCGGCAAGGCGGCATCGGCGTTGCGAAGGGTTGCGGCGCTCGAAACCCTGTCGCGCGACGTCAAGGACATCGTCACCCGGATGACGGAGGATGCCGGACGAAGGACGCAACAAGCCTGACCATCCGCGGTTCGGGGCCCGGTCCTCTGTCAGCTGCGCCGCGATGTTGCGGCGCGGTGAAAAGCCGATACGTGGACTCTCGACAAATCGCGACGTTTCGATTCCAATGAAGTGATTCGGAGAGATGCGGCACATCCATCCGATCACGGCTGACGGGGACATGGGGAGGCCGGAATGGCGCGCGCCGAAGCAGCGCACGCGTCGGTACGTTCGGATTCCATCAAGGGACTGGCCCAATCGATCGCCAAGCCGGCGTATCGGCGGCTGCTCACCGCCGAGCCGGCGCTGCGGCGGGCGGTCCCTTCTCTCATCGTCGCCTTCCTGGTGACGGTGGGGATCGGCGCGATCATTCAAGTCAACGATCGTCATCGCCAGGCCGTTCTCGCGGCGCTCGAGGATATCGACGCGATCGCCGATGTCGCCCTGGATCAGCTCGAGCGCTCAGACCGACGCGGTGAATTCGCCGAGCGCGCGTTGAGCGAGCTCGCTCGTGCGATCCCCGCGAAGGCCAACGGGACCGAACGTTATGTCGTGCTGAGCGATGCCGCCGGCAATCTGGTGGCGGCGGTACCCCCGCTCAGCCGCGACCTCGCCCAGGGCATCCCGGAGATGCTGCGCGAGGGGCGTTCGCCGCCGCCGCCACGGATCCGCACCGGCGCCGCGGAAATCACGTTGCCGGACGCGACCGCGGTGCTGCTCACGACGCGTTCGCTCAAATCTCCGCTTGGGCAGCTCCTCGTCGTCCAGCCGCGCGCGGCCGCGCTGGCGTCGTGGCGGTCCGATACCGTGCTCACGGTGACCTTGTTCGCCACCACGGGCTTCGTGCTGCTGATCCTCGGCTTTGCGTTTCACTGGCAATCGATGCGCGCCCGCGAAGCCGACCTCATCTTCGACACCGTGCGGAGCCGGATCGATACCGCGCTCAACCGCGGGCGCTGCGGCCTGTGGGACTGGGACCTCGCGCGCGGCCGCATCTTCTGGTCCTACTCGATGTTCGACATTCTGGGACTCGAGCCGCGCGACGATCTCCTCAGCTTCGGCGAGGTCAGCGCGCTGGTGCACCCCGACGACATCAAGCTCTACGAGCTTGCCGGGGAGCTCGCCGAGGCGCGGACCAGCGCGATCGACCGCGCTTTTCGCATGCGCCACGCCCGCGGCGAGTGGATCTGGCTGCGGGCGCGCTGCGAGCTCGTGCAGCAGGCGGGCGAAGCGGATGCGCACCTCATCGGCATCGCGGTCGACATCACCGAGCAGAAGCTTCTCGCCGAGACCACGGCGACGGCCAACCTGAGGCTGCGCGACGCCATCGAGTCGATCTCGGAGGCCTTCGTGGTCTGGGATGCCGACAACCGGCTGGTGCTGTGCAACTCGAAATTCCAGAGCCTGCACGGCTTGCCGGATCACGCGGTGGTGCCGGGCACGCCCTTCGACGTCGTGGTGGGTGCCGGCAGCCAGCCGGTGGTGCGCACGCAAATGTCCGATGCGCGCCGCAACGAGAGCGCCCGCACCTTCGAAGCCCGGCTCGAGGATGGCCGCTGGCTGCACATCAGCGAGCGGCGCACCAAGGACGGCGGCTTCGTCTCGGTCGGCACCGACATCACCGCGCTCAAGCGCCACGAGGAACGGCTGCTCGAAAGCGAGCGGCGGCTGATGGCCACCGTGGCCGATCTGCGCAACTCGCAGCTCACGCTCGAGCGCCAGGCGCAGCAATTGGCGTTTCTGGCCGAGCAGCACGCCGAGCAGAAGCGACGCGCCGAGGACGCCAGCCAGGCGAAATCGGAATTCCTCGCCAACATGAGCCACGAGCTGCGCACGCCGCTCAACGCCATCATCGGGTTTTCGGAAATCATGGAATCCGGCATGTTCGGCCCGCTCGGCGCCGGGAAATATCACGAATATTGCCGGGACATCCGCGACAGCGGCAATTACCTGCTGGAAGTGATCAACGACATCCTCGACATGTCCAAGATCGAGGCTGGCCGGACGCGGCTCGATCTGGAGGAAGTCGACCTCGCGGCGATCCTCGCCGAGACCATCCGCGTGATATCGACGCGAGCCGAAGCCAAGCGCCTGCTGCTCAAGGTCGAGGTCGGTGCCGAGATCCGGCTGAGAGCCGACCGGCGCGCGCTCAAGCAGATCGTGCTCAATCTGCTGGCCAACGCCGTGAAGTTCACGCCGGAAGGCGGCCGGGTGACGGTGCGCGGCCGCACCAACGCCGGCACGGCGACCATCGCGATCGAGGACAACGGCATCGGCATCCCCAAGGAGGCGCTGAGAAACCTCGGCAGGCCGTTCGAGCAGGTCGAGAGCCAGCTCACCAAGCGCCACAAGGGCTCGGGGCTGGGCCTCGCGATCGCCAAATCGCTGGTCGAGCTCCACGGCGGCGCCATCCGCATCCGCTCGACCCAGGGGGTCGGCACCATCGTGCTGGTGCGCCTGCCGATCGGCGGCAAGGAGAAAACCGGCGCGGGTCGCTCGGAGAGCGCGCCGACAAGCGAGGAGCCCGCCGGCCCGGCGGCGGCGCTGCACTGAACCAGCTCAAACGCGCCGTCCCAAGATCACCGCCTCGCGCCGAGAATCCGCAAGAAGCAGGCGCGGACCTGCTGCTGCGTCTCGGTCAGATGCGCATCGAGCGTCGCGAAATCCGGGAGGTCCGCGGCGCGGGCGAGCAGGCCCAAGAGCCCCGGTCCGGCCTTCGCCGGCTCGAATTTTTGGGTGAGGCAAAGCCGCAGGATTTGCGTGAGGTTCTGATAAAGCCGCACCGCCGGGCGCAGGATTTCCGCATCCTCGGGCGCGAGCACGCCGCGGCGCGCGGCTTTCTCGAGCGCCTTCGCGGTCGAAACGTCGAGAATGTCGGGATGCGCGGCGGCGTGGACGAGCTGCAAATATTGCGCGATGAATTCCACATCGACCAGCCCGCCGCTCGCGTAGCGCAAATCCCAGCGCTCGCCCTCGCCCTTCTCGGCCGCAATGGCGGCGCGCATCTCCAGAATATCCGCAGTGACGGACGCCCGGTCCCGCGGGCGGCCGAGCACGTCGGCGATCACGCGCTCGATGCGCGCGGCAAATTCCGGCGCGGCCGAGACTACGCGCGCGCGGGTCAATGCCATGTGCTCCCAGGTCCAGGCCTCGTTCTCGTGGTAATCGCGAAAGCGCTCGATCTTCGTCGCCACCGGGCCGGAGCGTCCCGACGGCCGAAGCCGCATGTCGACCTGATAGAGCGCGCCGTAATTGGTCTGCGCGGTGAGCGCGCTGATGAGGCGTTGGGTTAGCCGGGCGAAATACTGCATGCCTGCGAGCGGCCGTGACCCACCGGATTCAGGACGAGCCTCGTCGAAATCGTAGACCAGGATCAGGTCGAGGTCGGATCCGGCTGTCATCTCCCGGCCGCCGTGCTTGCCCATCGCCAGCGCCGCGGTCTGCTGCCCCTCGAGCCGGCCGTGCGCCGCCGCAAAGTTGTCCGCGACCGCGCGGTGCAGCGCCGCGATCAGCACATCGGCCAAGCGCGCGAACCCCTCCCCCGCCTGCTCGGCGGAAACCGTGCCGGACAGGATGCGGGCGCCGATCAGCACCATCTGCTCCTGTCCGAACATGCGGGCGCGGTCGAGGAAATCCTCATAGGAGCCGGATTGCGCGAGGCTGCGGCCGAGCTGTGCGGCGAGCTGTTCCCCATCCGGCAGAGCACCGAAGAATGCCGGATCGATCAGGCCGTCCATGGCCTGCGGATATTGCGCGATGAGGTCGGCGAGCCGCGGCGCGGTGCCCAGCGTGAGCATCAACAGCGCCAGAAGATCCGGATTGCGCCCCAACAGCGAGATCAGCCGTGCGCCGCCTTGCAGCCCAGCGAGGAAGCGGTCGAAGCTCACGAGCGTACGATCGGGGTCGTCGGCGCGCGATAATTGTAGCAGCAAGTCCGGCGCCAGCTCGGCAAGCCGGCTGCGGGCGAACTCACCCTTGAGCGAAGGATAGGCGCCGGAGAACCAATGGCGCACCGTTGCCGACGCCGCCAGCGGCTGGCGAAAGCCCATCTCGGTGAGCCGGTCGAGGGTCGCCGCATCGTTGGTATCGATCGGGAAGGCAAGCGCGCGCTGGAGCGCCGCGGGCGCCGCTTCGAACAGCCGGGCGTAGCGGCGCTGCACGGCGCGAAGGTGGCCGACCAGCGCGTCCGCGAATGCATCGCGATCGGCAAAGCCGAGAAAGCGGACAAATCGCGCCAGCGCCTCCGGATCCGTGGGCAGCGTCTGGGTCTGCTCGTCCGCTACCATCTGCAGGCGGTGCTCGACCGTGCGCAGGAAGCAATAGGCGGCACGAAGATCGCGGGCCGCTGCGGCGTCGATCCATCCGCCCTGTGCCAGCCGGTCGAGCATCTCAAGCGTCGAGCGACCGCGCAGATCGGGATGCCGGCCTCCGGCGATGAGCTGCTGGGTCTGGACGAAGAACTCGATCTCGCGAATGCCGCCGCGGCCGAGCTTGAGATTGTGGCCTTCGACGGCGATATCGTCGTGACCGCGGTAGGCGTGAACCTGCCGCTTCATGGCGTGGATGTCGGCGATCGCCGCGTAATCGAGATATTTGCGCCAGATGAACGGCGAGAGATCGGCGAGAAAAGCCTCGCCGGCCGCGATGTCGCCGGCGCAAGCGCGCGCCTTGATGAGCGCGGCGCGCTCCCAGTTCTGTCCCGTGCTCTCGTAATAGCTCAGCGCCGCGAGCGTCGAGATCGCGATCTGGGTCGAGGCGGGATCCGGGCGCAAGCGCAGGTCGACCCGGAACACGTAGCCGTCGGCAGTGCGCTCCTGCAGCAGCTTCACCAAGCCGCGGGTCAGGCGTACATAAAACGGCGCCGGCTCGATCGCCTCATGGAGCGCGGGTGCCGCAGGATCGAACAGCACGATAAGATCCACGTCGCTCGAGTAATTGAGCTCGAACGCGCCCATCTTGCCCATCGCCAACACGAAATAACCGGAACCCTGTTCCGGCCGCGCCGGATCCGGCGGCGCCACCCGGCCGTCGGCTGTCGCGACGCGCAGCAGGAAACGCACCGCGGCGCCGATCGCCGCGTCGGCGAGCTCGGTCAATGCCCGGGTGACGCGCGGGACGGGCCACACCCCGCCGATGTCGGCGAGCGCGATCAGCAAGGCGGCTTTCGCCTTGAGCCGCCGCAGTCGCTGCATGGCCTGCGCTTCGTCTTCTGCCGCCGCAACGCCGGCTGCCGCCTCGGCGAGCAGCGCGGCAAAATGCGTTTCGGGATCGGAATCGAGAATGCGCAACAGCCGCGCCGGATCTTCGGTCGCGAGTTGCCAAAGAAACGGCGACCCCTCCGAAA
>DASWCW010000250.1:0-13305 GCA_036395835.1 Xanthobacteraceae bacterium | reverse complement strand
ACGCGTGAGATTTCCAACCCTATTGGTGCCGAACGCAGGAATGATTCGCGACCTTACCAATCGTTCGAATTCGACCGCAGTTGTCGGCTTGTTGTGCAGTCTAATGTGCTCGGCGACGTACTTCTCGGCGAGGTCGCCAATGGTCATTTCGCGACGACGGCGGGCGCGGTCGCCAGCCGGATCGGCGCCGTGCACCACATCGGCAAGAATAGTGCGGGCGGCTTCGCGGGCGGTGTCTGGGGTCAATTTCCCATGCTTCCCCAACGTGATGCGGCGTACTTGTGCTCGCCGACCAGACCCCGACCGATATTTCACCACGTAGGATTTCACGCCGGAGGGCCAAACCCGAAGGCCGAAACCGATCAGCTCGCCGTCCCAGAGGAAGTACTCGGTTCGGTCCGGCTTAGCCGCGTCAACGGACCGTTTTGTGATGCGCTGCCCCACTTCGTGCCTCCTTCAGGAACCACCCAGGAACCACCTCGTAGCCATTCCCAGGAACGACCAAGTACGACCGTCTCACTAAAACGGCCGTGCCACAAGCGATTCTGAACCGGATAGCAAAGTGGGGAATGATGGGGAACGTTACAAGACCTGACTCAAAATCAGGTGGGCTAACACCCGTGCTGGTTCGAGTCCGGCCAGGGGCACCAATTTTTTCCAAAGCACAGCAGCAGAAATTTCGCGATCCCGCGGCTGGAGTACGCCTGGAGCCGGTGAGGTTCGAAGCCCCGCGCACCCCTCGACGCAACACTGGCGCGGACCACGCGCGCATCTGGAGAAGTCAGATTCGGGGCATTCTCGTTGGTTCCCGGGAAGCAGGAGTACCAATGGGCGCCGCCGCCGTGCCCGCGCCGAAGAATGACAAGTTGACGCCACCGGGATGATTCGCGTGGGCAAAGCCTGCCCGCACGCGTCATGCCCGGCATGCCGGCAGCCCGGAACCGCAGCGGCAACAGGACGTTCCCGCCTGCCGCTGGCAAAATTTCCCGCAAGCCGGCGGGACGAGAGAAGGAGCAGCGCCCGAGCAAAGCGCCGGATCGACGGCTCACTTCGTCTGCATGGGGCGCGACAACCACGATGGCATCATTTCCGGTCAGCGTGCAGCGGGCGGCCGCCTATGCGCTTGCGGTCGCGCTGCTGTGTCTGCCGGCGATATGGAATGGTTTCCCGCTCGTTTTCGACGATGTCGGGGGCTATTTGGAGCGGTGGCCGACCGCAAGCCTCGGCCTTGGGCGATCGGTACCCTATGGGCTGCTGCTCTGGACCACCAAGTCGGGCTGGTGGGTTCCGGCAATCGTCCTGCAGGCGGTCGTGACCGCTTGGATCATCGACCGCGCGATGAACGTCTTCGGCCTCGGCCGCTCGCCGTGGCTCATCCTCGGCGCCGTCGCGGCCATCGCGGCCACGAGCGGCGCGGCGTTCTTCGTTTCGCAGGTGGTGCCGGACGCCTGGGCGGCTCCCGCAGTTCTCGCACTTCACCTTCTGGCCTGGCACGCCGATAGGTTGACGACAACGGAACGCGTGACAATGGCCGCGGTCGTTGCATTCGCCGGTGCATCCCACATGGCGACCCTGGGCGTCCTCGCGGGACTGTCGATCCTCGACACCGCGGCCTGGCTCGGCCGCCGCAGGCTAGGCGTCGCCGCCCCGGGGATCGTTGTTGCCAATGCTTCCGTGTGGTGCGGGATCGCCCTGCTGCTTGCCGCGAACTTCCTGGTCGCGGGACGCTTCGCGCTCACCCCCGGAGGCGACGTCATCCTGTTTGGACGACTGCTCGAGAGCGGCATCGTCAGCACGGTGCTCGCCGAGGAGTGCCCGCGGAACGACTGGCGATTCTGCGCGTTCAGGCACGATCTGCCGACCGCCAGCGAAGACTTCATGTGGGATACGGACAGCCCCCTCCACAAAGTCGGAGGCTGGGAGGATCGGCGTACAAACCGAGAGATCGCGTCGATCATCGCGCATTCGATGCTCGCCCACCCGCTCGAGCACCTCAACGCTGCGGTCTCGCTGACGATCGAACAGCTGGTGACCGTAGGAATCGCCGACAGCATGCACCGGGTCAATTCCATGCACCTGAGGTGGGCCATGGACCGATACGCCCCGCGGCTGGTCGATGGCTACAACCGTTCCCGGCAGCAGCAGGAAGAGGTGGATTTCGAAAGCTGGAGCTTCTGGATCGTCTCGCCGCTGTCGATCGCCGGCACGTTCGCGCTGCCTTTCATCGCATTCCTGTCATGGCGGCAGGACCGGCGCCGTGAAGCCATGCTTCCGGCAATGCTGTTCCTGGCACTGCTCGGCAACGCGTTCATCTGCGGGGTGATCGCCGGCCCCAACGATCGTTATCAGGCGCGGGTGGCGTGGCTGGCGCCGCTCGTCTTGGCATTGACTGCTCCGGCTCGACGCCAAGGGCGCTTCGACTTCAGAGCACCGCTTGCGAGCCCCTTGCCGAGCATCGCGCGCAGCAACACCGCCGATCAGGATGCGGTCGATCCGGCAGGCCTGGCGGCGCTTCGAGGCGCCGCCTCCAAGGAACGCCGCCCGGGCCCGCGCAATCGCGATCAGTCGGTGATCGCGCCGTAGACCAGCTGCTTGACGAGCTTGCGGTAGTAGGCGCGGATCGGGCTCGGCGCCTGGCTCATGTAGACGACGGCGAGCTCCTCCTTCGGGTCGACCCAGAAATAGGTCCCCGCATAGCCCGCCCACATGAACTCCCCGGGCGATCCCGGCACGCCGGCGACGCCGCCGCCCTGGCGTACCGCGAAGCCGAGCCCGAAGGTATAGCCGGGCGTGCCGAGCAGGAGCTCGCCTGGCGTGGTCGGCGCCGCGATGCGCGTTCCGAGATGATCCGAGGTCATCAGCGCGATGGTCGTCCGCGATAGCACCCGCGCGCCGTCGAGCTGCCCGCCGTTGAGCAGCATCTGCGAGAAACGCAGATAGTCCGCCGCGGTCGACACCGCGCCGGCACCGCCGGAATCGTTCTTCGGCTCCTTGGCGACGTCGATGACCTTGATCGGCTGGCCGCTGGCGAGATCGACCGCGAGCGGCTGGGCGACGCGCCCCATCTTGGGAGACGGCACCCAGAACGCGGTGTCCTGCATCTTGAGCGGCTTGAACAGCCGCTCGTCGAGGAAATCCGCCAGGCGCTTGCCCGAGGCCGCCTCGACCACGCGGCCGAGCAGGTCGACCGCGAGGCTGTATTCCCACACGGTGCCGGGCTGATGCGCGAGCGGCGCCTTGGCCAGGCGCTCGACCTCCTCGGCCGGCGTGAGATCGCGCGCGTCGTAATCGCGCACGCCGGTGAGATAGAGGCCCGCCTTGGCGTAGGCGTCCTTGACCGGGGCGTTGACGGTGATCTCGCCATAGGCGAGGCCCGCGGTATGGCGGAGCAGATCCTGGACCGTCATCTCGCGATCCGCCGGCACCGTCGCATAGGTAACGCGGGCGAATTCGCCGTCGGCGCGCGCGACGCTCACCTGCTGGCCCTTGAAGGCAGGCAGGAATTTCGAGACCGGATCGGTGAGCTCGATCTTGCCGTCCTCGACCAGCATCATGGCCGCGACCGCGACCAGCGGCTTGGTCATCGAATAGATGCGGAAGATGGAATCGAGCGCCATCTGCCTGCCTTCTTCCTTGTCCTGGAAGCCGGTGGCATCGGCGTAGGCCAGCTTGCCCTTGCGGGCGACCAGCACGACGGTGCCGGCGAGCTTGCCGTCGCCGACGTCCTGCTTGAGTGCGTCGTGAATCCGATCGAGCTTCTGCTTGGACATCCCGACCTGCTCGGGCGGGGTCTGCGGAAGCTCGAGGTTGGCCTGCGACCAGGCTGCGGGCGCGGGCGCGAAAACAACGAGAGCGCCGACGAGCGCGGCGCCGAGTATCCAGCGTTTCATGTGAGTAGCCTCCCTGGGGCCGGCTCTCGTGAGGCGGAACCGGCACCAGAAAATCCTAGCGCATCCATGCCCGCCCTGTCACGGACGCCGCCGTACCTGCCGGAGGGCTTCATGGGAACAGTCGCGGCCTCGTTCCGGGCTTTCGAGCTGCCATCACTGTTTTAAATCCGGGCACGATTTGCTATGAGGCGCTATGACAAAAGATCAGGTTAAAGAGATCCTGGATCGAGTGCTGACCTGGCCGGAGGAAGACCAGCAGAAAGTCGCACGTTTTGTGCGGCAGGTCGAACAATGGCGCGGCGCGGACGACATCACCGACGAAGAATGGAAGCTTATCGAAGAGCGTGCCGCCCGGCGAGATCTCGCAAGCGATGAAGAAGTCGAGCGATTGTTCAGCCGCTACCGCAGAGCATGAAGCTCCGGTATGAACGCGGCGCTCTCGCCGATCTCGACGAGATTTTTGCGTACATAGCACAAGACGATCGAGAAGCTGCAGCACGCCTTGTCGCCCGCATCGAGGACGCGGCTGCTCGGATCGCCGAGACGCCGTACATGGGCGTAACGACGCGCAAATCGAGATTCCGCCGATTGCCCGTCGGCAACTATTTGATCGTATATGAAATCGGCCGGGACGAAGTGGTCGTTCACTATGTGCGCCATGGCGCACGACGGCGTCCCTGGGAAGGACAGTAGCCCGGAGCTTCGGGTCGCTCCAAAGCCTCAGCCGCCCGATAGCCCGCGCGGCGAGAAGCTCAGATCGAGCAGCTTCCATTCCTGGTATTTCGCGGCGGGCAGGAAGCGGTAGGGCTGGCATCGGTGCAAGGCGGTCCTGGCGGTCTCGACCAGCGCGGGTCCGTGCGCCGACGCACTCGCCTCGAGCAGCACCGGACTGCCGGTGAGCGCTCCGTTCGGCTGCAAGGCAACGCGCAGCACCACCTTGAGCTTCTGCGCATCGGCGATGTCGGCCGGCGGATTCCAGCATTTCTGCAGATGCGACCTGAACGCGGCGACCTCCTCGATCGACAGCTTGGCCGTGCTATCGGCCAGCGCGTCCAAGTCACCGGTCGGATCCTGGACGCTGCTCGGGGGCAGCGGCAATTCCTGAACCGGCGGCACGGTCGCGTTGAATACGAGCAGGTTCGGCGCCGGCGCGGGCTGTGCCGGCGGGGCTTGGAGCGGCTCGCGCGGACGAGACAGCTGCTCCTGCGCCGGCGGCTGCGGCGGGGCGGACGCCGTCTTGCTCTGCGGCTCTCCCGTCGCCTCCGGCTCGCGATCGAGCCCGGGTTGTTGCTGCGCAGCCGCGTTCTCGGCCCGGGACGGTTCTCCCGGATCCCGGGCCATGGCCGTTGCCGGAACGATATCGACCGTGATCGCCTCCGCGGGGATCGGCGTGAACGGCTTCGGGCTTGCGAACAGCACGAAGCCCCACAGCAACAGCGCCACATGGGCGACAGCGGAGAAAGCAAAGCCCGCGCGCATGAAAAACCCTGCCACCAAGCCGGGCCGCTTCTAGCCCGTTCACACCGCAACGCCAAGCCGGCCGCGGCAAGGCGGGCGTGGCGCTTCTCTCAAGTTTTCGCGGTCCGCTCGCTGAACAGCACGCCGCCCTTGGCCTTGTGGGTCTTGGGCGATTCCATGATCTGCACCATCACCACCTCGGGATCGACCTTGAAGTTCCGCACCACCGCGTCGGTGATGTCTTTGATCAGGGCCCGCTTCTGATCCAGCGTGCGTCCCTCGACGGCATAGACGTAGACTTCCGGCATCTCTTTCCTCCTGTTTGGCGCTGCGCGGGATGTCAGCCCGTAGCCCGCATGGAGCGCAGCGTAATGCGGGGCCGACGATCCCGGATTTTGCGCCCGCTCCGCGCGCGCTCCATCCGGGCTACGGCGCCACGACCCGGGCGGGATGCCCGCCCGGGCGCGATCGCGGCTCGGCTCAGAACAGCAAGCCTTCCTTCAGCAGCACCCAGCGGCCGTTCTTGACCTGCTGGACCTGGGTCACTTCGGTCGCGAGGTGATTGGTCTTGGAGAATTTCACCGGAGGCGAACCGAAAATGTCCTGGTACTCCTTGCCGGATTCCAGCGCATCCAGGAATTTCTGCCCGGTCAGCTCCTTGCCGGCGAGATTGATGTAGAACGCGAAGGTCTGGACCGCGTTATAGCCGATGATCGCCTGGGTGTTGGCGTCGGTGCCGAACATCTTCTTGTAGTTCACCAGCCATTCCTTGACCTTGCCCTTCGCGGTGTCCTCATAGGGGATCTCGAAACCGGATGCGGCGTAGAGCCCCTCGACGACGTCCTTGCCGAGCGCCGGCACCTCCATGACGTTGGTCGGAGTGGCGCCGAGGAAATCCGCGTTCCATCCGAGCTTCTTGGCCTCGCCCATGGCCCCGATGGTCTCGCGGATCACCGTGCCGAGCACCACGAGGTCGCAGCCGTCGGATTTCATCCGGGCGATCTGGGCGCTGAAATCCGACGCGCCGCGTTTGTAGGTGGTGACGGTCCCGGGCTCGATCTTCATGGCGGCGAGCTGCGCGGCAAAACCGTCGAGCACGTTTTTCCCGTACTCGTCGTCCTGGTGCATAATGCATGGCCGCTTCGAATGCTTGAGATCGATCATGTATTTGAGCGCCGCGCGCGTCGACTCGACGTAAGGCAGCAGGTTGTTGAACTTGAGCCGCTCCTGCGGCTTCGCCGGGTCGAATTTGAAGGTGAACTGCGCCGCGGTGAGCGGGAACAGCTGGGGCACGCCGGCGTCGAGCACGATGTCCTGGGCGGCGAGCACCGTCGGCGAGCCCATGGGCCCGACCATGGAAAACACCTGATCCTTCTCGATCAGCTTCTGCGTCGCCAGCACCGCGCGCTTGGGATCGTAGCCGCTGTCCTCGACGATGAGCTTGAGCTTGCGCCCCTGGACGCCGCCGGCGGCATTGATCTCTTCGGCCGCCATCTTCATGCCGTTGGCGACCGCCACGCCCCAGCCCTTGATGGGTCCGCTCAGGTCCTGATGGGTGCCGATGGCGATCTCGCCGTCGGTGATGCCCTGGTTCGTCACCTTGGTCTGCGCCGCCGCGGAACCGGCGGTGAGCGCGATCGCGGCGCCGATCAACGCCGCCCGGCAATGGTCGAGCCTCATGGGGTTTCCTCGTGTTTGCTGCCGACGGGGAGCGGGAACATCGGTTCGAGCTGTTGTTGCCCGTCTGCTGCGGCCGATCCTAGCGCAACCGGAGGAGGGAGGACAGAGCACGCGGCGCGGATGGGGAGATCGCCGCTCTGTCATCCATGCTCTGGTTAATACAGCGCCTCGATCTCGCGGCGGTATTTTTCGTTCACGAATTTGCGCTTGAGCTTCATGGTCGGGGTCAGCTCGTCGTCTTCCGGGGTGAGCTGCTGCTCGATCAAGTGAAATTTCTTGATGGTCTCGACCCGGGCGAACTGGGCGTTGACCTTCTCGATCTCGCCCCAGATCAGGTCGCGGACTTCCCGCGTGCGGCACAGGCTGGCGTAATTCGTGAACGGCACGCCGCGGTCCTGCGCGAATTTCTCGACGTTCTCGTGGTCGATCATGATGAGGCAGGTCAGATACGGCCGGCGGTCGCCGATCACGACCGCGTCGCTGATGTAGGGCGAGAATTTCAGCTGGTTCTCGATCTCGGAGGGGGTGATGTTCTTGCCGCCGGCGGTGATGATGATGTCCTTCATGCGGTCGGTGATGCGCACGTAGCCCTGGTTGTCGATCAGCCCGACGTCGCCGGTATGCAGCCAGCCGTCGCGGTCGACGGTCTCGGCGGTCTTCTCGGGCTGATTGAGATAGCCCATGAACACGAATTCACCGCGGATCAGGATCTCGCCGTCCGGGGCCAAAGTCACCTCGCCGTAAGGCACGGCCTTGCCCACGGTGCCGAGCTTGATGGCGTGCATCGGCATCACGGTCGCGAGCCCGGCATTCTCGGTCTGGCCGTAGACCTCGTACATCCGCATGCCAAGCGCGAGATACCAGCGGATCAGCTCGGGCGCGATCGGCGCCGCGCCGGTGAACAGCCAGCGGCAGCGGTCGATGCCGATCATCCTGCGGATGTTGCGCAGCACGAAAAAATACGCGAGCGCGAAGCCGGCGCGGTCGAGCAGCCCCGGTTCGCGGTGCTCGAGCCGCGCCTCGGCCACGCGGTTGCCGGCGAGCATCGCCAGCCGATAGGCGGAGCGCTCGAGCGGCGTGGCGTCCTTGAGCGCGATCATCACCGCCGAGTAGAAGCGCTCCCACACCCGCGGCACCGCGCCGAACAGCGTCGGCTGCACCTCGCGGATGTCCTCCGGCACGGTCTCGGGACGCTCGGCATAATTCGACACCACGCCGGTGGCGATGGCGTAATACATGCCGGCGACCCGCTCGGCGACGTGGCACGCCGGCAGGAAGGCGAGGCGCTCGTCGCCCTCGCACCACGACAGCACGTCCATGCAGTGGCGCATCTGGGTGACGATGTTGTGGTGCGAGAGCATCGCGCCCTTGGCCGGACCGGTGGTGCCGGAAGTGTAGACCAGGATCGCGAGATCGTGCGGGCCGCGCGATTCGATCATCTCCCGCCACAGGCCCTCGCGCCCCTCGATGTAGGCGCGCCCGGCAGCGAGGAAGTCGGAGAACGAGACGCACATCGCATCGCGGAAATCGCCGAGCCCCTCCATGTCGAAGATCACGATCTTGTCCAGCGTCGGGCAGCGCCCGCGCGCCTCGAGCGCCTTGTCGAGCTGCTCGTCGTCCTCGACGAACAGTACGCGGGTCCGCGAATCGTTGACCAGATATTCGACCTGCTTGACTGAGTCGGTCGGATAGATTCCCGAGGAGACGCCGCCGGCGCACAGGATGCCCATGTCGGCATAGGCCCATTCCGGCACGGTGTTGGAGAGCACCGAGGCGACGTCGCCGGGCCGAAAGCCCGACGCATGCAGCGCATAGGCGATCTCGCGCGCCCGCGCGAGCCAGTCGTTCCAGCTGATGCTCTGCCAGATGCCGAGATATTTTTCCCGCAGCGCCGGTTTCTCGCCGCGCGTCTCGACCGCGAGCAGAAAGCTCTTCGGCACGGTCTCCGCAACGGTCAGCGTCGCCGGTTTGGGCATCATACCCCATCGACTGCGCGTCGTTCCGGGGCGCCGCCCCGGATCAAGTCCGGGGCAGGCTCCGCGGCGAGCCCGGAACCTATGAACACCGGCCTTTCATATCACACAAATCGGTGGTCATGGCTCCGGGCTCCTGCTCCCCCGGATCAAGTCCGGGGTCGTCTGGCCGGGACGACGTTCCACAGCTCATCGCCATACCTTGCGCTTCTTCCAACGGCGCTCGCCGCGCGCGCCGGCTTCCTTGGCGCCCAGATAGAACTCCTGGATGTCCTGGCTCTGCATCAGCCGCTCGCACGAATCCGCCATCACGATCCTGCCGACCTCGAGCACGTAGCCGTATTGCGCGGTCTCCAGCGCCATCTTGGCGTTCTGCTCGACCAGCAGCATGGAGATGCCCTCCTCGGCATTGAGCCGCCGGATGATCGAAAAGATCTCCCGGACCAGCAGCGGCGAGAGCCCGAGCGAGGGTTCATCGAGCAACAAGAGCTTGGGCCGGCCCATGAAGGCGCGGCTGATCGCCAGCATCTGCTGTTCGCCGCCGGACAAGAGGCCGGCGAGCTGATGCAGCCGGGCTTTCAGCACGGGGAAATAGCCGTAGATGCGTTCGAGGTCGGCGGCGACCGCATCTCGATCGCTGCGCGTGAAGCCGCCCATCATCAGGTTTTCCTTGACCGTGAGAAACGGAAAGATTTCGCGGCCCTCGGGCACGTGTCCGAGGCCCATCCGCACGATGCGGTCCGGGTCGAGGCGGTCGATCCGCACGCGATCGAATTCCACGCTTCCCTTCAAGGGATCGAGCACGCCGGAAATGGTCTTGAGGATCGTGGTCTTGCCGGCGCCGTTGGCGCCCAGCACTGCGACGATCTCTCCGCGAGGCACTTCGAGGCTGACCCCGCGCACGGCCATGATCCGCCCGTAATAGGTCTCGATATTGCTGACCCTGAGGATCGGATCATCGGCGCTCATGTGGCCTCGCTCAGGCGCCGAGATACGCGGCGGCGACGTCGGGATTGCGTTGGATCTCGTGCGGGCTCCCGAGCGCGAGGACGCGGCCGTAATTGAGTGCGAGCACCCGGTCCGAGACGCGGCTCACCAGGGTCATGTCGTGCTCGACCATCAGCACGGTGATGCCGAGCTCTTTGCGGATATCCTGGATCCAGAACGCCATGTCGTCGGTCTCCTCGACATTGAGCCCGGACGAGGGTTCGTCGAGCAGCAGCAGCTTGGGCTCGGTGCACAGCGCCCGCGCGAGTTCGCAGATCTTGCGGGCTCCGTACGGCAAAGCGCCGATCCGCTGATCGCGGTATCGCTGCAGTTCGAGGAAGTCGATGATCTCCTCCACGCGCCGGCGATGGTCATATTCGGCGCGGCGCACCTTGGGTAGGAACAGCAGCTCTTCCCAGGATCGGGTGGTGCGGTGCCGGTGACGCCCGACCAGCAGGTTGTCGAGCACGGTCGCATTGTCGAACAGCTCGATATTCTGGAACGTGCGCGCGATCCCGAGCCGCGCCACCTCGTGCGCCGGCACTGCGGTGATATCGCTGTCTTCGAACGCGAGCCGGCCCGCGCTCGGGGTGTAGAACCGGGAGATGACGTTGAAGATCGAGGTCTTGCCGGCACCGTTGGGGCCGATCAGGGTGAACACCTCGCCGGGGCGCACCTCGAAGCTCACGTCGTCGATCGCGGTCAGCCCGCCGAACCGCAGCGTGAGGTTCTCGACGGCGAGACAGCTCATCGGTTGCGCTCCGATTTCACGTAGGTCTTCTGCCGCCGGAACGTAGCCTTCTTGTAGAGCGGGAACAGCTGGAAATACAGCTTCAGCTTGACCCACCGGCCGTAGAGCCCGGTCGGCTCGAACAGGATGAACACGACGATGATGATGCCGTAGATCGCGCCCTTGAGGCCCGGCGCGCCGCCGATGCGCGCCAGCGTGTCTTCGATTCCCGAGGCGCCGCCCGGCGAGGCGCCGAGGGCGGCGGCGAAGCGGCCGATCGCGCCCGGGAGGTCGTCCTTCAACAAGGTGAGGAACGGATCGACCATCACCACGAAGATCGATCCCAGCACCGCCCCGTGCAGGCTGCCTACCCCGCCGATGATGATCACGATGATGAATTCGAGCGACAGCAGCAGCGTGAACATTTCCGGGCTGACGAACGACAGCTTGTGCGCATAGAGACAGCCGGCGAGCCCGGTGATCGCCGCACTGATCGAGAACGCCATCACTTTGTAGACCGCGAGATTGACCCCCATGCTTCTTGCCGCCGTCTCGCTGTCCCGGATGGCGAGAAAGGCCCGCCCGGTCGGGGAGCGCAGCAGGTTCAGCGCGCCGAGCATCACCGCGATCAGCAGGACGAGGCACACCACGTAGAAGCCGTAGCCGTCGCGGCCCAGGGTGAAGCCGAACAGATCCAGCGCCTTGATCCGCATCCCCTCGTTGCCATTGGTGACGCTCTCCCAGCGCGCGGCGATCTCCTCGACGATGAAGCCGAAGGCGATCGTGGCGATGACCAGATAGATGCCGGAGAGCCGCAGCGCCGGGAACCCGACCAGCGCCCCGACCGCGCCGGCGATCAGCGCCGAGAGCGGCAGATACACCACGAACGGCACGCCGAGCCGCTGCAGATACGCGGTCGTATAGGCGCCGATCGCCAGGAACGCCGCATGGCCGAGCGAGACCTGGCCGGTGAAGCCGGTGAGGATCAGCAGGCCGACGCCGACGATGGCGTAGATGAACACGAATACGAGCTGGCTCTGCAGATACGATCCGACCAGGAGCGGCGCCAGGAAGACGGCAACGGCGAGCGCACCGTAGGACCACGCATAGCCGCTGTGCTTGAACAGGCGAATGTCCTGGTCGTAATCGGTCTTGAAGATCGCACGCATGGCGGCTTTAGACCTTCTTGCGCAGATGGAGGCCGAACAGGCCCTCGGGCCTGACCATCAGCACGACGAGCAGCAGGATGTAGGCGGCAACGTCCTTGAATCCCTCCGGCAGATAGAAACCCGACAGCGTCTCGACGACGCCGATGACGATGCCGCCCGCGAGCGCTCCCGGGATGCTGCCGAACCCGCCGAGCACGGCGGCCGGGAAGGCCTTGAGCCCCAGAAATCCGACGTTGGTGTGGATGAAGGCGATCGGCGCCAGCAGCACGCCGGCGAAGCCCGCGACCGCGGCGCTGATCGCCCAGATCAGGGAGAACACGTGCTTGACCGGAATGCCCATGTAGTAGGCGCCGAGCATGTTCTGCGACGTCGCCTGCATGGCGACCCCCATGCGGGTCTTGTTGAAATAGATCCACAGCGCCAAGCACAGCAGGATCGTGGCGACGATGACCGAAAGCTTGTCCTCGCCCAGCACCAGGGGGCCGAACCGCGCGACCCCGCCGCTGAACGGAGTTGCGATCTGAAGATCGTCGGTGCCCCAGATCATGCCGGCGACCGAGCGCAGCAGGAACCCCAGGCCGATCGTCACCATCACGATCGAGAATTGCGGATAGCCGAGGATCGGCCGCACGACGACCCGCTCGACGAGCGCTCCGAAGGCGGCCATCGCCAGCACGGTCACCGGCAAGCCGACCCAGTAGTCCATTCCGAGCTGGGTGATGAAGGTGAAGGCGAAGAAGCCGCCCAGCATCATGAGGTCGCCCTGGGCGAAATTGACGACTTCGGTGGCCTTATAGATGAGGACGAAGCCGAGCGCGATCAGGCCGTAGACGCAGCCGAGCGCAACGCCCCCCACGAGCTGCTGAATGAAGTCCAGCATGCCCCGCCGTCCCTCCGCGGGCCCAGGATCCGGCCGCCGTTCGGGCGGCGAGCTTAGTGGCGCGCCATGCGATGCTCAAGGGCGGGAGACATTTCGGTTCTGCCCCGCTCCAGGCGAGACCAGCCGTTCCTGCGATTTTTTGAAGCTTGATTTTAGGCACAGACCGTGGCGTCTCGATCAACTGTTCGATTGCGCCGCAACGGCGCAACGCGCAGGATAGTTTCATCGCTCGACCGTGATCGCCTCTCGTTGCCCGCGAATGGAGCACAAGCCCCGCATCCAGCCGACACGGCCATGGTATGGAGGGATGATGACCAGCGGGCGGAACGGCGCCTTCGGATCGTGGAACTCGCCGATCACGGCGGACGCCGTCGTCCGGGAAGCGGTGTCGCTCGTCGAGCCGCGCCTCGACGGCGACGCGATTTATTGGATCGAGGGCAGGCCCCGGGAGAAAGGCCGCAACGTCGTGGTCCGCGCGGCGCACGGCGACATCGCGGACGTCACCCCCGCGCCGTTCGATGCGCGCTCGCAGGTGCAC
>DASWCW010000249.1:0-2439 GCA_036395835.1 Xanthobacteraceae bacterium | reverse complement strand
TTATCGCCGCGAGGTCCGCCCGTTCACCGACAAGCAGATCGGGTTGGTCACGAGCTTTGCCAGTCAATCCGTGATCGCGATCGAGAATGCCCGCCTGCTGAACGAGCTGCGGGACCGCACGTCCGAGCTGAGCGAGTCATTGGAGCAGCAGACGGTTACTGCCGAAGTGCTGAAGGTCATTAGCCGCTCGAAGTTCGAGCTCCAACCAGTGCTCGACACGCTGGTTGAGTCGGCAGCGCGGCTTTGCGACGCGAAAAACGCCGTCGTCTATCTACGTGACGGTGAGCTCTACCGTGCAGGCGCGCTGTACGGGTTTTCGCGCGACCTTGAAGAATACCTCGCCGAGCATCCGATTCCGCCGGGTCCAGGGACGGCAGTCGGGCGGACGGCAATCGAGGACAGAGCGGTTCATATCCCCGATGTGTTGGCCGATCCGGAATACACTTATCGTGAGACCCAACAGATGAGCGGTTACCGGGCCGTTCTCGCAGTTCCGCTTCTGCGAGAGGGAAGCACGGTAGGGGCACTTGCGATCACAAGAACGACGCCGCAGCCATTCACCGCCAAGCAGATCGAGCTTGTTACCACGTTCGCCGACCAGGCGGTCATCGCCATCGAGAACGTCCGCTTGTTCGACGAGGTGCAGGCGCGCAGTCGAGAGCTCAGCGAATCGTTGGAGCAGCAGACGACGACCGCCGAAGTGCTCAAGGTAATCAGCCGCTCGACTTTCAACCTACAGCCGGTACTCGATACGCTGGTCGAATCCGCAGCGAGACTGTGCGAGGCGAAACATGCCGCCATCTACTTACGTGACGGCGAACTCTACCGGATCGCAGCTCGCTATGGCTTCTCGCGCGAATTTCAGGGATACCTCGCCGAGCATCCGATTCCAGCGGGTCCAGGAACAGCCGTCGGGCGAACGGCGGTCGAGGGCAGAGTGGTTCATATTCCCGACGTACTCGCCGATCCGGAATACACCTATCGTCACGCCCAAAAGCTTAGCGGCCACCGAGCAATTCTCGCCGTCCCGCTTCTGCGAGAGGGAAGTGCCGTAGGGGCCATAGTGATGACAAGAACGGTGCCGCAACCTTTTACGGCCAAGCAGGTCGAGCTGCTCGAGACTTTTGCCGACCAGGCGGTGATTGCTCTCGAGAACGTGCGTCTGTTTGAGAAAGTGCAGGCGCGCAGTCGCGAACTTAGCGAGTCGCTGGAGCAGCAGACGGCGACCTCCGAGGTCCTGCACGTGATTTCAACTTCACGCACTGAGCTGCAGCCGGTTCTCGATGCCCTTGTCGAGAGCGCCTCCAGGCTATGCAATGCCGTGACGGTGACGATCCTCCGCCTCGAGGGATACGGCTTGCCTACGGTCGCCCACTATGGCCCGATCCTAACGCCAACTGCGTTAGTGGACCCCGTCGTGCCCGGCACGGTTAGCGGCCGCTGCGTGCTGGAGCGGCGGCCAGTCCACGTGGCGGATCTCCAAGCCGAGACGGAGATGTTCCCGGAGGGCAGCGCCATCGCTCGAGACCTGGGCCACCGCACGATCCTCGGCGTTCCGCTGCTGCGGGAGGGAACGCCGCTCGGCGCCATCATTCTGCGACGAGCCAAAGTGGAGCCCTTCACCGATAAACAGATCGAGCTCGTCACCACCTTCGCCGACCAAGCAGTCATCGCCATCGAGAACTCCCGGCTGTTCGGCGAGGTGCAAGCGCGAACGGAGGAGCTCGCGCGCTCGGTCGAGGAGCTGCGAGCGCTCGGTGAGGTCAGCCAGGCGGTCAATTCGACGCTCGACTTGCAAATCGTGCTTTCGACCATCGTTACAAAGGCGGTTCAGCTCTCCGGCACGGAGGCCGGCGCCATCTATGTGTTCGATGAGGCGCGCCAGGAATTCGAGCTGCGTGCGACCCACGGCATGGAGGCAGCAATGACGGCTGCGCTCCGAGACCAGCGTATTCCTACCGGCGAGAGGAGGATCGCGCGGGCGACGGCGCAGCGCTCCCCCCTGCAAATCCCTGACTTGCTCGAAGAACCCTACTCGCCCGTGCTGGAAATCGTCATTCGCGCAGGGTATCGAGCCATGCTGGTGCTGCCGCTGCTCCGCCCGGACCATATCGTCGGCGCGCTGGTGGTGCGGCGCAGGGCGCCCGGCGAATTTCCCCAGGGCACGATCGAACTTCTCGAAACGTTCGCCGCTCAGTCGGTACTGGCAATCCAGAACGCGCGGTTGTTCCGCGAGATCGAGGAGAAGGGCCGCGAGCTCGCGGAGGCAAGCAAGCACAAATCGCAGTTCCTCGCCAACATGAGCCACGAGCTGCGCACGCCGCTCAACGCCATCCTCGGCTACACGGAGCTCATCCTCGACAGCATCTATGGCGAGCCGTCGGAGAAGATGCGGACCGTGCTGGAGCGCCTGCAGAGCAACGGGCGGCATCTTCTCGG
>DASWCW010000248.1:0-13512 GCA_036395835.1 Xanthobacteraceae bacterium | reverse complement strand
CGTGCTCAAGATGAGCCACGGCAAGGTCAATGCGCTGGATATCGAGCTGTGCAAGCACATCACGCGGCGGCTCGAGGAGCTCGGCACGTCCGCGGCCCAGGCCGTGGTATTGACGGGACAGGCCGGGATTTTTTCGGCAGGGGTCGATCTCGTCCGCGCGCTCGATGGCGGCGCCGGCTATCTGCGGGACTTCCTTCCGGTGCTGCGCAAGCTGTTCGACGTGGTGTTCTTCTATCCCAAGCCCGTGGTCGCGGCGATCAACGGCCATGCCATCGCCGGCGGCTGCGTATTGGCGTGTGCTGCCGATCAGCGGCTGATGGTGCGCGGCCCGGGACGGATCGGCGTGACCGAGCTGCTGGTCGGTCTGCCGTTTCCGGCGATTGCGCTGGAGATCATGCGATTCACCGCCGTGCCCGCCTATTTTCGCGAGGTGATCTTCGGCGGCGGCAGATATCCGGCGGAAGCCGCCGCGACCCGCGGGCTCGTCGATGCGATCGTCGATCCGGAAATGCTGCTCGAGAGTGCGGTCGAGGCGGCGCGATCGCTCGCGTCGCTGTCGCCGGCGGCCTTCGCCTTGAGCAAGAGCCAAGCTCGCCAGCCGCTGCTAGATCAGCTGCAGAGATATGGGCCCGCGTTCGACGCGGCGGCGGATGAAATCTGGTTTGCGCCGGAAACCGTCAGCCGCATCCGAGACTATGTCTCGAGGACGTTCCGAAAAATCTGAAGCAATGATTCCGTTCAGCGTTCCCCGGACCATGGGCGCAGCGCGTAGCGGTGCGCCGCAGATCCGAGGTCCAGCTACGCCGCCTCCAGCCCCTGCTCGAGATCGGCGATGATGTCCTCCTTGTCCTCGATGCCGATCGAGAGCCGCACCACGTCGGGCCCGGCGCCGGCCTCGACCTTCTGTTCGTCGCTGAGCTGCCGGTGCGTGGTCGACGCCGGATGAATGATCAGCGAGCGGGTGTCGCCGATGTTGGCGAGATGCGAGAACATCCTCACGTTGGAGACGAGCTTCACGCCGGCGTCATAGCCGCCCTTGAGCCCGAAGGTGAACACGGCGCCGGCGCCGTTGGGCACGTATTTCTTCGCCAGATTGTGATAGCGGTCGCCGGGCAGCCCCGGATAGCTCACCCACGCGATCTTCGGATGCGCCGCGAGCCATTCCGCCGCGGCTTGCGCGTTGTCGCAGTGCCGCTGCATGCGCAGCGGCAGCGTCTCGATCCCGGTCAGGATCAGGAAGGCGTTGAACGGCGAGAGTGCCGGGCCGATGTCGCGCAAGGCAAGCACGCGGCAGGCGATGGCGAAGGCGAAATTGCCGAACGTCTCGTGCAGCACGATGCCGTGATATTCCGGCCGCGGTTCGGAGAGCATGGGGTAACGCCCGCCGCGCGACCAATTGAAGGTGCCGCCGTCGACGATCAGGCCGCCGATGGAATTGCCGTGGCCGCCGAGGAATTTCGTCAGCGAGTGCACGATGATGTCGGCGCCGTGGTCCAGCGGCCGGCATAGGTACGGGGTCGCCAGCGTATTGTCGACGATCAGCGGCACGCCGGCGCGCCGGGCGATCGCGGCGACCGCATCGATGTCGGTGATGACCCCGCCGGGATTGGCGATCGATTCGATGAAGATCGCCTTGGTCTTCTCGCTCACCCCGCGTTCGAAGCTCGCGATGTCGTCGGGATCGGCCCACACCACGTTCCAGCCGAAATTCTTGAAGGCGTGGTTGAACTGATTGATCGAGCCGCCGTAGAGCTTTTTCGAAGCGACGAATTCCTCGCCGGGTCGCATCAGCGCGTGCATCACCACGACTTGGGCGGCGTGCCCGGATGCTACCGCAAGCCCGGCGGTGCCGCCTTCGAGCGCCGCCACTCGCTCTTCCAGCACTGCGTTGGTCGGATTGCCGATCCGGGTATAGATGTTGCCGAACGTCTGCAGGCCGAACAGCGAAGCCGCGTGATCGACGTCATCGAACACGAACGACGTGGTCTGATAGATGGGGGTGGCGCGGGCGCCGGTCGTGGGATCCGGTTGCGCGCCGGCGTGGACCGCAAGCGTCGCGAAGCCGGGAACGCGGTCGGTCATGATGCCGTTCCTTGCTGTCGTTCCAACGAACCGATGAGTCCCGGTCCGGGGTATGAGGGCTGGTGTTCAACAACGAGGCGCCAGCGTCAAGCGGGCTGCGGGACCGGAGCGGAATTTGGTTATTCCTGGCCTTTGGCGTCTTTCTGCGCGCGTTCGGCCGCTTGCGTCGTGCCGCCCGCGAAGGTCGCTCGATCGAGCGACATTCTCTGCACGCCGCCGCCCAGGAGCTTGGCCTTCTTCGAAGTCAAGGTCCGGGAATTCACGCCCATCCAGCCGATCTCGGATGACAGCCGACCGTACTCGATTTTCGGGCAGCGGTTCATGACGACCTTGATGCCGGCTGCCTCGGCCTTGGCGGCGGCCTCGTCGTTGCGCACGCCGAGCTGCATCCAGATCACTTGCGGACGCGGATTGAGCTTCAACGCCTCCTCCACGATTGGCACCGCGAACCGGGAGGCACGAAAGACGTCGACCATGTCCACCGGCTCGGGAATGTCGGTCAGCCGCGCATGGACTTTCCGGCCGAGGATCTGCTTGCCGGCCTGGCCGGGATTGACCGGAATCATGTGGTACCCACGCTCCAGCAGGTACTTGAAAGCGAAATAGCTGGGCCGGCTCTCTTTTGGTGAAATGCCGACCATGGCGATGGATTTCACCGTATTGAGAATGCCGCGGATATACGCGTCCGGATAGCCGTCGTGGTTCATCGTCCGATGCATGTTTTAACGGCGGAGCCTTGCTCCGCCGTTCGTTCTCGCAAATGAAACACCACGGAACTAACGGCCGTGGCTCTGCAATACGTGGCGGCAACGCGCGCTGACCCGGTGCCGATGCGCGACGAGGCAGCTCTCTACCTGGCGGTCGTCGGAAATGCCGCGGCAGAAATGCACCGCGTCGCGGCGGCACGCGGCCTGTTCCGCCGGGCTGCCCCGGTATTGCGCAAATGCGGTCGAGGACGCAGCGCCGATCAGTGCGACGATCAAGATGAGCTTGTGAGCCATGAGTTGCCTTCCTGGGTGAGGTTTTGCCGGCTTCTCGGGCCGGGCGCCGTTCCCCCGAATAGTGCAGCGAACACGCCGATGGTAAGAATTCCGCCGACGATCGCCATAACCAGCGTGACCGCTGCGTCGGTCAAGCACAGCACGCCGCAGCCCCAAGCATCGAGTGCCGCGAGCAACGCCGCCATCGGCAGGCCCCATGCGACGCCAGCCAAGATCGCACGTTTGGTCGCGCCTGGGCGCCAAAGGTTTGCCATCAGCAGTCCTCCCAATGCGGGGCGCGCTTGTCGAGCACGGCGCAAATGCCTTCCTCGGCGTCGCGCGTCATCATGTTCTCGGCCATCACCTGCGAAGCATACCGATAGGCCTCGGCGAGCGACATCTCGCGTTGACGATAGAACGCCTCCTTGCCGATCTTGACCGTGAGCGCGGATTTTTCCGCGACCTTGCGGGCGAGCGCGAGCGCAGCTTCGGTTTCGCTTCCCGGCTCGACGACGCGATTGATAAGGCCGATCCGTTGCGCCTCCTCGGCGGGGATCATGCCGCCGGTCAGCAGCATCTCCATGGCATGCTTTGCCGCGACGTTGCGCGACAGGGCGACCATCGGGGTGGAGCAGAACAGCCCGATATTGACGCCGGGTGTGCAGAATTTCGCTTCCGCCGAAGCAACCGCAAGATCGCATGTCGCGACGAGCTGGCAACCGGCCGCCGTTGCAAGCCCTTGGACGGCGCCAATGACCGGCTGCGGCAAGCCGACGATCGCCTGCATGACGCTGCTGCAGGTCTCCATGATGTGCTCGAAGTAGCGCTTGCCGCCGTCGGCGTCCGACCGGCGAGCGGTGAGCTCCTTGAGATCGTGGCCGGCGCAAAAGACCGGGCCGTTGGCCGCCAGCACCACCGCGCGTACGGCGCGATCGGCGGCGATGTCCGCCAACGTCTCGGCAAAAGCCGCCAGCATCGCCTCGGACAGCGTGTTGCGCTGCTCGGGGCGATTCATGGTGAGACACGCGATGCCGTCGCGGTTCTCGCGCAAAAGCGCGGGCGCATTGCGCAGTGCCGGAGCCGGCGCGTTCATGGCAGGGACCCTGAGCCTTTCCGGGAACGCGATACCATTGTATCGGAAGGTGGCGTCCGGCCACGGAAAGTCAAGCGAGGCGGGATCCGGACGCAACGAGGGGGATTGACGTGCCGGAGTCGGCCATCGCCATCGATGAGCTCAAGCGGCGGCTGGCAGCCGAGTTCCCCGAAGCCTTCCATCCCGAGAGCAGCCTTTCCATCGTGCAGATCGCGCACGGCATGGCACAGCTGCGATACGCCTTCCGGCCGAAATCGCTGCGCCCGGGCGGAACGATCTCGGGCACGACCATGATGATCCTGGCGGACGCCGCCATGTATGTGGCCGTGCTCGCCTCGATCGGATGGGTGCCGCTCGCGGTGACGACCAATCTGAGCATCAATTTTCTGAAGAAACCCGGACGCAACGCGCGCTCGATGCGGAATGCCGGCTGCTCAAGCTCGGCAAGCGCCTCGCCGTCGGCGAGATTTCGATCCGCTCGGACGGTGAGGGCGAGCTTGCCGCGCATGCGATTTCGACCTATTCGATTCCGCCGATCCGGCTTGCGGTAAAATAACACCAAAACAGTAGCTCATTGTTTTCGAAGAACTATTTTGCGGGCGAGTGCATTGACGGCGCTCCCCGCGTTCTATAGAAGCCCGCTTGCGCCAGGTTGGCGCATTCCACCGGAATTTGGGACCCAGCGAGATGAAGACCTATTCGGCCAAACCAGCCGAGGTCGAGAAGAAATGGGTGCTGATCGACGCCAAGGGCCTCGTCGTCGGCCGGCTCGCCTCGATCGTAGCGCTGCGGTTGCGCGGCAAGCACAAGCCCACCTATACGCCCCATGTCGATTGCGGCGACAACGTCATCATCGTCAATGCGGAAAAGGTGGTGCTGACGGGCCGCAAGCTCGACAAGAAGATCTATCACCACCACACCGGCCACATCGGCGGGATCAAGGCGCGCACCGCGAAATTCGTGCTCGAGGGCAGGTTTCCGGAGCGTATCGTCGAGAAGGCGGTCGAGCGCATGTTGCCGCGCGGGCCGCTGGGGCGCCGTCAGCTCGGAAATCTGCGCGTCTACAAGGGATCCGATCATCCCCATGCCGCGCAGCAGCCGGAGGCGCTCGATATCGGCGCGATGAATCGCAAGAACCTCAGGAGCGCATGACCATGGCCGAAACCATGCAGTCGCTCGACCAGCTCTCCACGCTGAAGCCTGCCACGCCGGAAGCGCCGAAATACGTGCAGAAGCTCGACGGCCAGGGCCGCGCCTATGCGACCGGCAAGCGCAAGAACGCCGTCGCCCGCGTCTGGATCAAGCCCGGCGCCGGCCGCGTCACCGTGAACGAAAAGGCGGTCGAGATCTTCTTCGCGCGGCCGGTGCTGCGCATGCTGATCCAGCAGCCGCTGGTCGCCGCCAATCGTCAGGGCCAGTACGACATCGTCTGCACGGTCTCCGGCGGCGGGCTCTCCGGTCAGGCCGGAGCGGTGCGCCACGGCATCTCCAAGGCGCTGATGCATTACGAGCCGGACCTGCGGCCGGTGCTCAAGAGCAACGGCTTTCTCACCCGCGACTCGCGCGTGGTCGAGCGCAAGAAATACGGGCGCGCCAAGGCCCGCCGCTCGTTCCAGTTCTCGAAGCGCTGACCCGGTTTTCGTTCCCCGGACGCGGACACGGGCCTTCGATTGCCCGCGGATTCGCCGGATTGCGGCGCGAATGTGTCATTGCTGCGGCGCAAATCGCGCGAAGGCATGGAGTTTTCCGGGCGCACGCCGCCGCCGGGTTGTCATCGCGCGACCGTTTGGTTATGCAGCGCGCTCTCCCAACAAACAGCAGCGTTCTGTAAGTGAGGACAATAGTGAAGAAGAACCTATGGAAGGCGGCGCTTGCAGGCGTCATCGCGTTCTCGGCGATCGCTCCGGCTTCGGCGCAGCAGCGAACGGCGACGAAATTTCGTCCGGCGGTCCACTCCGGCTCCGTGCTGACGGATGGCAAGATCCATCGCATGAAGGCCGCGCTGCGGTTGACGCGACTGCAGGAGCAATATTGGCCGCCGATCGAGGCCGCGCTGCGGGAGATGGCGCGCGAGCTGTCGCACAAATCGCTCTGGGGCGAGGGCAGGGCGGCCACGGTCGAACAGGCAAAAGTGCAGCGGCTCGCCTCCGTCGCGTACCCGCTGCTGATGACGCTGGATGAAGGCCAGAAGCGCGACGCCATGGCGCTTGCGCGTGCGATGGGGTTGGGGAGCCTCGTCGCTTCGTTCTGAGTTGGACGTTGCCCGGACGCGGCGTAGCGCGCGAGGGGCACCCCGTTGCGCTTGCGCAGCGGGGATCCCGTTGCGGCGCGCCGCAGATCCGGGCCCATCTACTCTCGGAAAACCCGATCCCGGTTCGGCAGCGCCCGCTTGTGCTGCGCCGCCCGGGACACGAGTCTTCGTTTGGCTAACCGATCCTTTACTCCCGGCGCGCTAGAATCGCGCATGATGCGATATCGAACTGCAGGCGAGGTCGAGGCGGACTTCATCGCCCTCAAGCGGGCAACGCAGCGCGCCGGACTGGCGCTCGGATGCGCGTTCGCATCCGCCGACGAGTTCGAAGCCGCGGTGATCCGCTCTCGGCGCGAGCAGGGCCTGCTGCCGCCCCCGCGACCCCGCCGCATCCGCCTCTACATCCCGGCGCTCACGGTGCTGGCCGCCGGGGTCGCCTGGGCGCTGCTGCTGCTCTGATTCCATCCGCCGAAAAAAACGGGGCGCCGCAGCGCCCCGCAAGCCCGTCGCCGTGCGACGTCGGGAGGAACTCACGCCGAGTAATACATCTCGAACTCGACCGGATGCGGCGTGTGCTCTAAGCGGATCACTTCCTGCATCTTGAGCTCGATGTACATCTCGATGAAATCGTCGTCGAACACCCCGCCTGCTTTCAGGAACTCGCGATCCTTGTCGAGGTAGCCGAGTGCCTCGCGCAGCGACCCGCACACCGTGGGGATCTTCTTGAGCTCGCGCGGCGGCAGATCGTAGAGGTCCTTGTCGATCGCCGGGCCGGGATCGAGCTTATTTTTGATGCCGTCGAGCCCCGCCATCAGCATCGCCGCAAAAGCGAGATACGGATTGGCGAGCGGATCGGGATAGCGCACCTCGACGCGCTTGCCCTTCGGCGAGGAGGCGAGCGGAATGCGGCATCCGGCCGACCGGTTGCGCACCGAATAGGCCAGCAGCACGGGCGCCTCGAATCCCGGCACCAGCCTTTTATAGGAGTTCGTGGTCGGATTGGTGAAGGCGTTGATCGTGCGCGCGTGCTTGAGGATGCCGGCGATGTACTGCAGGGCGGTGTCGGAGAGATCCGCGTATTTGTTGCCCGCGAACGTCGGCTTGCCGCCCTTCCAGATCGACTGGTGGCAGTGCATGCCGGAGCCGTTGTCGCCGTAGACCGGCTTCGGCATGAAGGTCGCGGTCTTGCCGTAGATGTTGGCGACCTGGTGGACGCAGTATTTGTAGATCTGCATCTGGTCGGCCATGCGCACCATCGGGGCGAACTGGAAGCCCAGCTCATGCTGGGCGGAGCCGACCTCGTGGTGGTGCTTCTCGACCTTGCAGCCCATGCGGGCCATGGCGCCGAGCATCTCCGAGCGCATGTCCTGGGCGGAATCCAGCGGCGGCACCGGGAAATAGCCCTTCTTGGTGCCGATGTGGTGGCCGAGATTGCCGCCCTCGTACTCGGTGTCCGTGTTGCTCGGCAGCTCGACCGAATCCAGCCGGAAGCCGGTGTTGTAGGCATCGGCCTTGTAGCGCACGTCGTCGAACACGAAGAACTCGGCCTCCGGGCCGAAAAAGACCGTGTCGCCCACTCCCATCGACTTGACGAGGCCCTCGGCCTTGCGGGCGATGCTGCGCGGATCGCGGTTATACGGCTCGCCGGTCATCGGCTCGAGCGTGTCGCAGACCAGCACCAGCGTCGTCTCCGCGTAGAACGGATCGATCGAGGCCGACGTCGGGTCCGGCATCAAGGTCATGTCGGACTCGTGGATCGCCTTCCAGCCCGCGATCGAGGAGCCGTCGAACATGATGCCTTCCGCAAACGTGTCCTCCTCCACCGTGGAAATATCCACGGTGACGTGCTGCCACTTTCCGCGCGGGTCGGTGAAACGGAAATCGCAGTATTTCACGTCGTTGTCCTTGATCAGCTTCAGGACATCTTTGACCGTCGTCATCGCACGCTTCCCTTCTTGAAAAACCCAAAAGGCTCGAATCGGATCAGATCGCATCCAGGCCGGATTCGCCGGTGCGGATCCGGATCGCTTCCTCGATGGTGGATACGAAGATCTTCCCATCCCCGATCCGCCCGGTCTGGGCGGCCCGGCGGATCGCCTCGATGGCCTTTTCGACCATGTCATCGCCGAGCACAATCTCGATCTTCACCTTGGGCAGAAAATCCACGACGTATTCCGCCCCGCGGTAAAGCTCGGTGTGCCCCTTTTGCCGGCCGAAGCCCTTGGCTTCCGTGACCGTGATGCCCTGAAGCCCCACTTCCTGCAGCGCTTCCTTCACCTCGTCGAGTTTGAATGGTTTGATGATGGCCTCGACTTTTTTCATTCGCCTCGTCCCTGGATCGCTCGAGGCGTATTGCCCCTGTGGATCGCCGCGCAACGGTTAGCAGTTCCTGTGCCAAGGGGCCAAAAGTCGGGAAAAAAGCATCCATCTCAGCGGGTTGAGGGCAGTTCCGGCGGCTTTGGTGCCGCTTGGCGGCGAAGCAATGCCTAGCAAGTAGGCAATTTGATGAATTCCTGGGCGAAGCACCGCGTGCCGATGCCGGCGATTTCCCGCTCCCCGCTCCCGGCGACGAATTGCCGCCGTGCTAGGCTGGGCCTGTTCAACTTTCAGCCGGCGATGATCGAGCTCCTGAGCAACGAGGAAATGGCCGAAGCGGACCGGCTCACGATCGCCGCCGGGGCGACCGGGGTCGATCTCATGGAGCATGCGGGGCGTGCGATTGCTGATGCCGTTGCGCTGCGCCAGCCGCTCGGCACCTCGATCGTGGTGGTGGCAGGCCCCGGCAACAACGGCGGGGACGGATTTGTGGCCGCGCGCCTGCTCGCCGAACGCGGATTTCGGGTGCGACTGCTGAGCCTCGGCGGCAAGGACCGCCTGCGCGGCGATGCGGCCGAGGCGGCCCGGCGTTTCGCCGGCGGCATCGAGCCGGCGGCGCCAGGGGGACTTGCGGACGCCGGCGTCATCATCGACGCCATCTTCGGCGCCGGGCTCGCTCGTCCGGTCGAAGGCGCGGCTCTGGAGATGATCGGAGCCATGAACGCCTGCGCGGCGCCGATCCTGGCAGTCGACCTGCCGAGCGGGATCAACGGCTCGACCGGGGCGCGGCTGGGGACGGCGATCGAGGCGACCGAAACGGTGACGTTCTTCCGCCGCAAGCCCGGGCACCTGCTGCTTCCGGGACGGCTGTGTTGCGGCAAGGTGCGACTCGCCGATATCGGCATCAAGCCCGAAGTGCTGTCGCGTATTCGGCCGCGCACCTTTGCCAATGCGTCCGAGCTGTGGAATTCGGTCTTTCCGGTTCCGCAGATCGATGCTCACAAATATGCGCGCGGTCACGCGGTGGTGGTGTCCGGAGGGCTCGCGCGCACGGGGGCGGCGCGGCTTGCCGCGCGAGGAGCGCTGCGAGCCGGAGCAGGACTCGTCACCATCGCTTCGCCGCGGGACGCCGTTGCCGTCCATGGGGCCGCCAACGTCGCCGTGATGGTTCGTCCGGTCGATGGGGCGGCCGAGCTCGCGGCCATGTTGGAGGATCGCCGCCTCAATGCGGTGGTGCTGGGGCCCGGAGGCGGCGTCGGTGCGGCGACGCGAGAACTCGTGGCGGCCGCGCTGACAGGAAAGCGGGCGGTGGTGCTCGACGCCGACGCGCTCACCAGCTTTGCGGACGACCCGGCGGCGCTCTGGGCCGCAACTGCGGACCGCTCCGCTACCGTCATGACCCCCCACCAGGGCGAGTTCGGCAGGGTCTTCAAAGAGGAGCCCGCTGTGATCGACGCCGCATCGAAGCTCGACGCGGCCCGTGCCGCAGCCCGCATCAGCAATACGATCGTGGTGCTCAAAGGTCCCGACACGGTGATCGCCGCCCCCGACGGGCGTGCTGCGATTACCGACAACGCCCCGCCCTGGCTGGCCACTGCCGGCAGCGGTGACGTGCTCTCCGGCATGATCGCGGGTCTGCTGGCGCAAGGCATGCCCGGGTTCGAAGCCGCCTGCGCGGCGGTCTGGCTCCATGGGGAGGCGGGCAATGCCGTCGGGCCTGGGCTGATTTCGGAAGACCTTCCCGAGGCCTTGCCGCAGGTCTATCGCACGCTGTTCTCGACGCTCGCCGCTGCCAAAGCGTGAGCCGTCTGCGAGGGCCGGAGCGGCGGCTCGCTGCAGCGGCGGCCGACGATTCAAGTGGCTGGTCAAGTGGCTGGCGCGGCTCGCGCGCCTGCCCTATTTTTGTGGCGCGCGCCGATGCGAGCATGCTAGAGGTGCGCCGCCCGCGGACGGGTGTGCAAACCGATCCCGCCGCGCAGGCGGAGTGGCGGGAATCGCTTGGGCCGCAGGACATCGCCGGATAGGTCGAGGCGGGTTCGGGCCCGATCCGTCCGTCCGGCCCGCTCGCTGAGAGATGCCCTTGCGGGCGTGGCGGAATTGGTAGACGCGCGGGATTTAGGTTCCCGTGACGAAAGTCGTGGGGGTTCGAGGCCCTCCGCCCGCACCACGCCCGGCCACTCCGGGCAAGCGTTGCGAGGCGCCTCGCGTCGGCGGCATCTGCCGGGGCGAACACGAATAGAGATCCGACATGCAGGTCACGCAAACTGTTTCTGAAGGCTTGAAGCGCGAATACCGGGTGGTGGTCCCCGTCGCCGATCTCGATGCCAAGGTCAACGAGCGTCTGGTCGATCTCAAGGACCGGGTCCGAATCAACGGCTTCCGGCCGGGCAAGGTGCCGATCGAGCATCTGCGGCGCATGTACGGCCGCGCCGTGCTGGCCGAAGCCATCGAGGCGGCGGTGCGGGAAGCCAACACCTCGATCATTGCCGAGCACGGCTTCAAGCTCGCCATGGATCCCAGGGTGATCATGCCGGAAGCCGAAGGCGACGTCGCCGAAATGATGGCCGGCAAGACGGATCTCGCCTATTCGGTGGCGCTGGAGATCCTGCCGCGGATCGAGCTCGGGGATTTCAAGGACATCCAGCTCGAGAAGCTCACGGCCGAAGTCGGCGATCAGGAAGTTGCGGAGGCGGTCGAGAAGATCGCCGAGCAAAACCGGCCATTCGCCGCAAAGGGCGAGGGCGCCAAGGCCGAACAGGGCGACAAGGTCATCATCTCGTTCACCGGAACGATCGACGGCGAGCCGTTCGAGGGTGGGACCGCGGACGACGTCGCGGTCGTCATCGGTTCCAAGAGCTTCATCCCGGGATTCGAGGAGCAATTGGTCGGGATCGAACGCGGCGAGACTCGCACCGTGAACGCCAGTTTCCCGCAAAACTATCTCTCGGCCAATCTCGCCGGCAAGGCGGCTTCGTTCCAGGTGACCGCGAAGTCCGTCGAGGCCCCCGGCACGGTGACCGTGGACGATGAATTCGCGAAATCGCTCGGCATGGAATCGTTGGCCAAATTGAAAGAGGCGGTGAAGGATCGGCTGAGCCGCGAGCACGCCGAAGTTACGCGGCGGCGGCTCAAGCGCGGGCTGCTCGATGCGCTCGATGCCCGCTACAAGTTCGACCTGCCGCCGAGTCTCGTCGAACAGGAGTTCGCCAATGTCTGGCGTACTCTGCTCGCCGACCTGGAGGGCCAGGGGCGGACGTTCGCGGACGAGAACACGACGGAGGAAGCCGCTCGGGACGAATACGGCAAGATCGCCGAGCGACGGGTGCGGCTCGGTCTCGTCATTGCGGAAATCGGCGAGAAGAACGATATCAAGGTGAGCGAGGAGGAGCTGACGCGAGCCATCGTCGACCGTGCCCGCCAGTTTCCCGGCCAGGAGCAGCAGATCTGGGATTACTACCGCAAGAACCCGAACGCGGTGGCGAGCTTGCGTGCCCCGATCTACGAGGAAAAGGTCGTCGATTTCCTGCTCGAGCTCGCCAAGGTCGCCGAAAAGACGGTCTCGCGCGAAGAGCTCTATAACGAGGACGACGAGCCCGCCGCGGCGTGAGCGCGCATTCCGCGGCCGGGCGGGGTTCGTTACGGGGCGCGATTGCGCCGCTATGCTAGACGATGATTCGCGCCGGCGATCCGGCGGCCCGGCCATGCCGGGGCGGAGATTTGCACATGAGAGACCCGGTCGATATCTATATGAATTATCTCGTGCCCATGGTGGTCGAGCAGACCAACCGGGGCGAGCGCGCCTACGATATCTATTCGCGCCTGCTCAAGGAGCGGATCGTCTTCATTACCGGCGCGGTCGAGGACAACGTGTCGACGCTGGTCGTCGCACAGCTGCTCTTTCTCGAGGCCGACAACCCGAAGAAAGAGATCAACATGTACATCAACTCGCCCGGCGGGGTGGTCACGTCGGGACTGGCGATCTACGACACCATGCAGTTCGTGCGCCCGCCGGTGTCGACGCTATGCGTGGGACAGGCGGCTTCGATGGGCTCGCTGCTGCTCGCGGCGGGAGCCAAGGATCTGCGCTTTGCGCTCCCCAACGCCCGAATCATGATCCACCAGCCCTCCGGGGGCTTCCAGGGTCAGGCGACCGACATCATGCTGCACGCCCAGGAAATCCTGAATCTCAAGAAGCGGCTCAATGAAATCTACGTGAAGCATACCGGACAATCGCTGAAAAAGGTGGAGGACGCGCTGGAGCGCGACACCTTCCTGACCGCGGAAATGGCCAGGGATTTCGGGCTGGTCGATCAAGTCATCGCCAAGCGACCGGTGGAGGAGGCCGTCCCCAAGCCGTGAGGGGGAGGCGTGCGGAAACGCTTGTGGCGGCCGGGCATTTATCGTTAAGCAATTCTTGATTGACGACGCGCTACCCTGTTCCGCTATCCTCCGGGGGCAGGCCGGCGGCCGGGCGGCGGCAGGTCGGGAGACGGCAGGGAATTCCACGGTCGGTGCTACGGTTTCTTAGCGGGGCGGGGGCATAAGGGGCGCAAGGCCGGCGCGGGTCGACGGAGAGCAAGGATGAGCAAGGTCGGCGGAGACTCCAAGAACACGCTTTATTGCTCGTTCTGCGGCAAGAGCCAGCACGAGGTCCGCAAGCTCATCGCCGGGCCGACCGTCTTCATCTGCGACGAATGCGTCGAGCTGTGCATGGACATCATCCGCGAGGAGAACAAGTCCTCGCTAGTGAAGTCGCGCGACGGCATCCCGACCCCCAAGGAGATCCGCAA
>DASWCW010000247.1:0-10651 GCA_036395835.1 Xanthobacteraceae bacterium | reverse complement strand
CGGCTGCCCCTGCTGGCCCGACGGCTGCCCTTGCTGGCGCAGCGTGTCGAGCACGCCGCGCCCGCCGCCTCCGAGCGGCTGCGGGGCCCCGGCGGGGCCGGGCTGGGTCGTGGGGCTCGTTCCTTCGAGGATCGAATGCGGCTTGCGGTCCCAGCCGGCGAGGATCGACAGCACCAGGCTGGTGGCGAAGAACACCGCCGCAAGCGTCGCGGTCGTGCGGGTCAATACGTTGGCGCTGCCGCGGTTGGTCATGAACCCACCGCCGGTATTGCCCATGCCGAGCCCGCCGCCCTCGGAGCGCTGCAGCAGGACGACGCCGGTCATGGCCAGCACGACCATGAGATGGATCACGATAATGACGGTCTGCATCCAAAATCCCGATCAAAGCCGCCCGGCCGCGCCCCGCCAGCGTGCTGAAGTCCCGCATATAGGAAGTGGCGGCTCTCTACACGATCCCCCGCGGCATTTCCAGCCTGCGAAGCCGCCGCAGCCTTTCCGCGGCAAGCTTGATCTTGGGCAGGCCAATCCCGCAGCTATTCAGCGGCGGTACGGGCTGGCAACAGCTTCAGCCCGGCGACTAGACCGTTGAGATAGGAATTCCGATCGCCGCCGCCCACCCGACGCTGAAGATCCAGGACTTCGACCCCTATCAATTCGCCGTTGGCATCGAAATCCACGAGAATGCCATCAGCAATTTCCTCCGTCCTGTCAACGGACGTTGCCGCCACCCGGACGTAAGCCGCGTCGGCTTGCTCATCGATCTCAATTTCGGTCGCTGCGTCAGTCATTGCCAAGCCTGCCTGCGTCACGCATAGGCGGCCGCGATCGCCAGGAAATCCTCGGCCTTGAGGCTCGCACCGCCGACGAGCGCGCCGTCGACGCCCCCGACCGCGAGCAGCTCGCGGGCGTTCTCCGGCTTGACCGATCCGCCGTAGAGCACCCGAATTCCCTCGCCCGACGCGCCGAACCGCGTCGCGAGACGCTTCCGGATCATGCCGTGAACCGCCTCGATATCCGCTGTGGTCGGCGTCACGCCGGTGCCGATCGCCCACACCGGCTCATAGGCGATCACCAGATTGTCGGGTCCCGCCCGATCCGGGACCGAGCCTGCGAGCTGCCGCTCGACGACGGCGAGGGTGTGGCCGCCGGCGCGTTCCGCCTGGGTTTCCCCGATGCAGACGATCGCAACGAGCCCCGCCCGCCGGGCGGCGAGCGTCTTGCCGCATACATCGGCATCGGTCTCGCGATGATAGCCGCGGCGTTCCGAATGGCCGACGATCACTGCGCGCGCACCGGCATCGGCCAGCATCTCCGCGGAAATGTCGCCCGTATAGGCGCCCGACGGTTCGGCATGGCAGTCCTGGCCGCCGATGGCGACGCGAGAGCCCGTGGCGGCTGCGGCAAACGCCGCGATCAGGGTCGCCGGCGGGCAGACCATCAGGTCGACGTCGGCCCGGACCCGGGCGGATCCGCGCAGCACGGCTTCGAGCTGCGCGACGGAAGCCTTCAGCCCGTGCATCTTCCAATTGCCCGCGACGAGCGCACGCCGCCTCGGCATCTGCTTTCACCCCTTCTCGGTTCATTCGGCGAACGGCTGCGAGCGCTTAGCAGAGCGGGAAGGTGCGCGGAAGAGTCCCCCAGCGGGTCGGTTGCGGGCCGCCACCGCGATCCTTATGATGCGCGGCCTTGCGGGACCGGCGCTTGCGGCCGACCGCCCTCACCCGATCGCAGGATCATGCTCCGAGGTATACACAAAGCCTCCGCCCATTGGCTCGGCAAGCTGGTCATGGCCGGCTTGTTCGGTTTTTTGGCGCTCAGCTTCGCCGTCTGGGGCATCGGCGATATTTTCCGCGGCTTCGGCCGGTCGAGCCTGGCCAAGATCGGTTCGACCGAGATCAGCATCGAGCAGTTCCGGCACGCCTACAACGAGCACCTGCAGCAGCTCGGCCGCAAGCTCGGCCGTGCCATCACCGCGGATCAGGCGCGCGCGCTCGGTCTCGAGCGCCAGCTGCTCGGTCAGCTCATGGCCGAAGCCTCGCTCGACGAGCAGGCGCGCCAGCTCGGGCTCAATCTCTCGGATGCGGAGATTGCCCGGGAGATCACGGCGGACGCGAATTTTCTCGGACCGAACGGGCAGTTCGACCGCTTTCGCTTCCAGCAGATGATCCGCTCCGCCGGCTTTACCGAGGCGCGCTACGCGGCGGAGCAGCGACGCGTCGCGCTTCGCCGTGAACTCGCCGACGCGCTGAGCGGCGGCCTGGGCGCGCCGAAAACCTTGGCGGATGCGGTCAATCGCTATCAGAACGAGCAGCGCGGCATCGATTATGTCGCGCTCGATCGCGCCCAGGCCGGCGACATGGCAGTGCCCACGCCGGAGCTGATCGGCAAATATTACGAGGAGCACAAAGCCCAGTTCCGCGCGCCCGAATATCGCAAGATCGCGACCCTGACGCTGTCCGCCCAGGATTTGGCCCGGACCATCGAGGTCTCGGAAGCCGACGCGCGCCGCCATTACGAGGAACGCCGGGACACGTACGGCACACCGGAGAAACGCCGGGTGGAGCAGATCGTATTTCCGAATGCCGACGAGGCCCGCGCGGCGGCGGACCGCATCGGCAAAGGCACCGCGTTCGCGGATCTCGTCGCGGAGCGCGGCCTCAAACCCCAGGACGTCGACCTCGGCCTCATCGCCAAGTCCGAGCTGCTCGACCGCACGGTTGCCGACGCTGCCTTCGCGCTTCCCGAGGGAGCGGTGAGCGCGCCGGTCGCCGGGAGATTCGGCACCGTGCTGGTGCACGTCACCAAGATCGAGGCGGGACACAAGCGCCCCTATGAAGAGGTCGCCGCCGAGATCAAGCAGCAGATCGCGGTCGACAGCGCCCGTCCCCAGCTGCTCGATCTGCGCGACAAGATCGAGGATGATCGCGCCGCAGGCATGCACCTCGACGAGATCGCCCAGAAATACAAGCTGACCGCCCGCACCTTCGAGACCGATCGCTCCGGAAGGGGGCCGGATGCCGCGCCGATCAAGGACCTGCCGTCCGGCGTCGATGCGGTTTCCGCGGCGTTCGGCTCCAATGTCGGCGTCGACAATGAAGCGCTGACGCTTCCGGGCGGCGGCTTCGTTTGGTACGACGTCACCGGGATCACGCCCTCGCGCGAGCGCGGCCTCGATGAGGTCAAGGAACAGGTCGAGTCCCGGTGGCGCGACGACCAGGTTGCTCAGCGCCTCGCGGCCAAGGCTTCGGAGCTCATCGACAAGCTCAAGAGCGGCGTGCCGTTTGCGGAGCTCGCGGCGCAATCCGGCTTGAAGGTCGAAGCGCTGTGGGGGCTCAAGCGCGGCAACGCATCGGGGCCGCTATCGATCGGCGCCATCGATGCGGTGTTTCAGACCCCGAAGGACGCATCCGGCATCGCCCCGGGGCGGAATTCGGCCGAGCGCATCGTGTTTCGCGTGACCGAGATCAAGGTGCCGGCGTTCGATCCGGCTTCGGCGGAAGCAAAACGCCACGGCGACACGCTGCGCCAGGCGGTGGCGGACGACCTGTTCGGCCAGTATGTCGCGCAGCTCGAAGCCACGCTCGGCGTGACCATCAATGAGGATGCGCTGCGTCGGTTCGCCGGCGGCGAGGCCGACTACTGAGCCGAGCGCATGCAGATCGAGCCCGCCGAGCAGGTTTTCGCCGAACTTTATGCGGCGGGCGAAGCCCAGGTCGTATGGACGACGCTGGTCGCGGATCTCGAAACCCCGGTGTCAGCCTTTCTGAAGACCGCCGGCGGCCGGCCGATGAGCTTCCTGCTGGAATCGGTCGAAGGCGGCGTGACGCGCGGACGCTATTCGATCATCGGTCTCGATCCGGATCTGGTCTGGCGCGCCGACGGCACGGGAGCCGAGATCAACCGGGCGCCACGCGCCGATCCGAACGGCTTCGCTCCCTGCGCCGAAGCGCCGCTGGCTTCCTTGCGCGCGCTGCTCTCCCAAAGCCGCATCGAGCTGCCGGAGAAGCTGCCGCCCATGGCGGCCGGCCTGTTCGGCTATCTCGGCTACGACATGGTGCGGCTGATGGAGGAGCTCGGGCCGCCGAAGCCGGACCCGATCGGCATTCCCGACGCGATGCTCGTCCGCCCAAGCCTGGTCATCGTGTTCGATACGGTCGAGGACACGCTCGCGATCGTCACCCCGGTACGGCCCGAGCCCGGCATCGCTGCCAAGCTCGCGTTCGCCCGCGCCGTCGATCGACTCTCGGCGGTCATCGACGATCTCGATCGGCCGCTCGACCAGGAAGCGTCGGACGGCGATGCCGGCGCGCTCCACGTCGCGCCCGCTTCGAACACCGCGCCGGAGCAATTCGAGGCAATGGTGCGGCGGGCGAAGGAATATATCTTCGCCGGCGATATCTTCCAGGTGGTGCTTTCGCAGCGTTTCGAGGCGCCGTTCGCGCTGCCGCCGCTTGCGCTCTATCGCGCGCTGCGCCGCGTCAACCCGGCGCCGTTTCTGTACTACCTCGACTACGGCGGATTTGCCATCGCGGGCTCGAGCCCGGAGATCCTGGTGCGCGTGCGCGACGGCACCGTGACCGTGCGGCCGATCGCCGGCACGCGGCCGCGCGGCACAACTCCGCACGAGGACAAGGCCCTCGAGGACGAGCTTCTCGCCGATCCCAAGGAACGGGCCGAGCACCTGATGCTGCTCGATCTGGGGCGCAACGACGTCGGCCGCGTCGCCGCGATCGGCACGGTGCGCGTCACCGACCAGTTCTACATCGAGCGCTACAGCCAGGTGATGCACATCGTCTCCAACGTCGAGGGCAGGCTCGATCAACGGCGCGACGCGCTCGATGCGCTCGCCGCCGGGTTCCCGGCCGGCACCGTCTCCGGCGCGCCCAAGGTGCGGGCCATGCAGATCATCGACGAGCTCGAGCGGGAGAAGCGCGGGATCTATGCCGGATGCGTCGGTTATTTCTCGGCGAGCGGCGAGATGGACACCTGCATCGTGCTGCGCACCGCGCTGGTCAAGGACGGAATGATGTACGTGCAGGCCGGCGCCGGCATCGTCGCCGATTCCGATCCGGCCTTCGAGCAGCAGGAATGCATCAGCAAGGCGAAGGCGCTGTTCCGCGCCGCCGAAGAAGCCCGCCGCTTCGCCAGCGCCGCCAAGCGCGGGCAGTAGCGGGCTCAAGCCGCCTGTGGGACGTAATGTAGGACCGGAAGTTCCGACCGCGGACAGGGTGCGATCGCATAGCCGCGGCCCTGGTTGTCCGTGAATTCCACGAGCGCGGTGCTTTCGTCGAGCAATTCCACAACGGTACCGACCTGCCCGCGCGCAAGGCTCTCCGCCGGGCGATCAGCCAGTAGCGCCACCACGTCGAGAACGGAAGGACGTTCGCCCTCCCTTGCTTCTTTTCCCGTCATTACAGCACCCAGCACGTAACAAACCGAGGTGAAATCTCTCCGGTTCGCAAAATCCATACCGTTCTGGTCGTCATGTCGACCAGCAGCCCGCCGTCGGCGCCCGTTGGATGAATACCCCAAAAGCTCGGATCGGCGAATTCTGCGCGCTTGCCCGCCCTCTCCCGGCGTCCCGCCGTCGCCTTGACCGGCCGACCCCCGGCAACTAAGACCCGGGCGCGCGAGGCCAAAATGATCGTATTGATCGACAATTACGACAGCTTCACCTTCAACCTCGTCCATTATCTCGGCGGACTGGGCGCGGAGGTCGTGGTGCATCGCAACGATAAGCTCGCGAGCGCCGACGTGCTCGCGGCCGATCCGGACGCGATCGTGCTCTCGCCCGGCCCTTGCACTCCCAATGAGGCGGGCATCTGCCTCGATCTCATCGACAAGGCTGCGCCGAGCGTTCCGATTCTCGGCGTGTGTCTCGGCCACCAGGCGATCGGGCAGGCGTTCGGCGGAAGGATCGTGCGCGCGCCGGTCCCCGTCCACGGCAAGCTCTCCGAGATCCGGCATCGGGGCAGCGGCGTGTTCCGCGGCATCAACGCGCCGTTCCAGGCCACGCGCTACCATTCGCTCGTGGTCGACCGCGCCAGCATACCGGACGAGCTGGCATTGACGGCGGAAACCGACGATCATCTCGTCATGGGCGTTTCGCACGCGCGGCTGCCGGTCCATGGCGTGCAGTTCCACCCGGAAAGCATCGCCTCGGAGCACGGGCATCTGATCCTGAAGAATTTTCTCGAGCTTGCCGCGGCCTGGAATGCCGAGACCGGCCGGCGGCCGGCCGCGCATTAGCGGGGGCGCGGCAGAAATGGACGAGCTCAAGGCGCTCATCGCCAAGGTCGCGAGCGGCGCCGCGCTCACGCTGGAGGAATCCGCGCAGGCGTTCGACCGCATGATGTCGGGCGAAGCGACGCCCTCGCAAATGGGCGGATTGCTGATGGCGCTCAGAGTCCGCGGCGAAACCGTGGACGAGATCACCGGCGCGGTCCGGACCATGCGGTCGAAAATGCTCGCCGTCGAGGCTCCCGCCGACGCCATCGACGTGGTGGGCACCGGCGGGGATGCGTCGGGCTCGTTCAACATCTCGACTTGTGCCGCCTTCGTCGTCGCCGGAGCCGGCGTTCCGGTCGCCAAGCACGGCAACCGCGCGCTCTCCTCGCGCTGCGGCGCCGCCGACGTTCTCGCCGCGCTCGGCGTGCGCATCGATCTTTCCCCGGACGCGATCTCCTATTGCATCCGCGAGGCCGGCATTGGCTTCATGTTCGCGCCCGCCCACCATCCGGCGATGAAGCACGTCGGCCCGACCCGGGTCGAGCTGGGCACCCGCACCATCTTCAATCTGCTCGGCCCGCTGTCCAATCCGGCCCGGGTCAAGCGGCAGATGGTCGGGGTGTTCTCGCGGCAATGGGTCGAGCCGATCGCGTACGTGCTCAAGAACCTCGGCTCGGAACGCGCGATCGTCGTGCACGGCTCCGACGGCCTCGACGAGATCACGACCGCCGGCCCCACCCGGGTCGCCTCGTTCGAGAACGGCGCGGTGCGGGCATTCGACATCGCGCCGGAGGATTTCGGTTTCCCCAAGGTCAAACCCGAAGCGCTGCGCGGCGGCGATGCGCAGGAAAACGCCGCGGCGCTGCTCGACGTGCTCAAGGGCCGGAAAGGCCCGTTCCGCGACGTTGCGCTCCTCAACGCCGCGGCGGGACTTCTGGTCGCCGGCCGCGCTCATGATCTCGAGGGCGGCATCCTGCTCGCGAAAAAATCCATCGATTCCGGCGAAGCCGAAGGCCGGCTCGACCGCCTGATCGCCGTTTCCAACGCTTGACCCTTGACGCTTGACCCATGGCCGACGTGCTCACGAGGATAAAAGCCTACAAGCGCGAGGAGATCGCCGCGGCCAAACGCGCCCGGCCGCTCGCGGCGCTGCGCGAACAGGCCATTCGCGCGACGCCACCGCGCGGATTCCTGGCAGCGATCGAGCGCCGGCACGCTCGGAGCGAAACCGCGCTGATCGCCGAGATCAAGAAGGCGAGCCCGTCGAAGGGCCTGATCCGTGCCGATTTCGATCCACCGGCGCTCGCGCGCGCCTATGAGGCCGGCGGCGCCAGCTGTCTCTCGGTGCTCACCGACGCGCCCTCGTTTCAGGGCGATCCCGAGCATCTGACCGCCGCGCGCGCGGCTAGCTCGCTCCCGGTGCTGCGCAAGGATTTCCTCTACGATCCCTATCAGGTCGTCGAGGCGCGCGCGCTCGGCGCGGATTGCATCCTGATCATCCTGGCGGCCGTCGAGGACGCCGTCGCGCGCGATCTCGAACAGGCGGCGTCCGACCTCGGTATCGACGTGCTGGTCGAGATCCACGACGAAGCCGAGCTCGACCGCGCGCTTTCCCTGCGCTCGCGCCTGATCGGCATCAACAACCGCGACCTGAAAACTTTCGTCACGAGCCTTGCGACCACGGAACGGCTGGCGCCGCGGATTCCGCAAGACCGGATCGTGGTCGCCGAAAGCGGCCTCAACACCCCGGCCGATCTCGCTCGCCTCGCGGCGCTCGGCGTGTCCGCGTTTCTCGTCGGCGAAAGCCTGATGCGCCAGGCCGACGTGACGGCGGCGACGCGCGCGCTGCTGGCCTCGCAACAGGCGCGCGCCGCGCCGGCGGCCGAGTGACGTGGCGCGCACACCGAAACTTTCCCACCTCGGCAGCCGCGGCGAAGCCCGCATGGTCGACGTGTCCGAAAAGGCCCCGACCGAGCGCACTGCCATCGCCGAAGGCCGCGTGGTGATGCTGCCCAAGACGCTCGATGCGGTGCTCAAGGGCGATGCCAGGAAGGGCGACGTGCTGGGCGCCGCGCGCATCGCCGGCATTCTCGCCGCCAAGCGCACCCATGAGCTGATCCCGCTCTGTCATCCGCTCCCGCTCACCAAGGTGGAGGTCGAGATCAAGCCCGACCGCGACCTGCCCGGCCTGATCGTCCGCGCCACCACGAAAGTGGCCGGACGAACCGGCGTGGAGATGGAGGCGCTGACCGCCGTCTCGATCGCCTGTCTCACCATCTACGACATGGCCAAGGCGCTCGAACGCGGCATGCGCATCGAGGCGATCCAGCTCCTCGAGAAGCGCGGCGGCAAGTCGGGCCTCTATCAGGCGGCCGAGGACTGAAGATGGCGCTCCTCTCGGTCGAGGAGGCGCTCGCCCGCGTGCTCGACGGCGTCGAGCCGCTGCCGTCCGAGCATGTGCCGATCGCGCAAGCGAGCGGGCGTGTGCTCGCCGTCGACCTCGCGGCGCTGCGCTCGCAGCCGCCCGCCGCGGTCTCCGCCATGGACGGCTATGCGGTGCGGGCGGCCGACGTGGCCGGCGGACGCGCCGAGCTCAAGCTGATCGGCGAGGTTGCGGCCGGCCGGCCGTTTGCGGGCAGCGTGGGTCCCGGCGAAGCCGCGCGCATTTTCACCGGCGGCGTGCTGCCGCCCGGGGCCGATGCCATCATCGTGCAGGAAGACACCGAGCGCCGCGGCGACATCGTCGTCATCACGGGCGCCGCGCAGCCCGGAAAGCACATCCGCCGCGAGGCGCTCGATTTCGCCTCGGGCCAAGTGCTGCTAGGCCGCGGCCGGCGGCTTTCCGCCCGCGATATCGCGCTCGCGGCCGCCATGAACCATGCCGAAATCCCGGTTCGCCGCCGGCCCAGGGTCGCGATCCTGGCGACCGGCGACGAGCTGGTGCCGCCCGGAACGAACCCCGGCCCCGGCCAGATCGTCAGCGCCAACGGCCTGGCGCTGAGCGCCTTCGCCCGCGCGGAGGGCGCGGAGGCACGCGATTTCGGCATCGTCCCCGACCGGATCGAGCCGACGGTCGAAGCGCTCGAGCGCATGCGCGGCTGGGGCGATGTGCTGGTCACGACCGGCGGCGCCTCCGTCGGCGAGCATGATCTGGTGCAGCGGGCGCTCGCCGCGCAGGGCATGGCGCTCGCGTTCTGGAAGGTCGCGGTCCGGCCCGGAAGGCCGATGATGCACGGGCGCATCGAGCGCACCCGGGTGCTCGGCCTCCCCGGCAACCCGGTCTCTGCCTACGTGTGCGCCTTCCTCTTTCTCGTACCGCTGCTTCGGCGGCTCATTGGGCGGCAGGATCTGTCGGCCGCGACCGAATCGGCCGTGCTGGGGCGCGAGCTTGCGGCGAACGACGAGCGCGCGGACTATTTGCGTGGAAAACTCGAGCGCCAGCCCGACGGCAGTTTGATCGCTACCGCGTTCGCGGTCCAGGACAGCTCGATGCTCGCACCGCTGGCTGCGGCCGATTGTTTAATCATTCGTGAGCCTTACGCGCCCGCCGCGCCGGCCGGCAGCCGCTGCGCCATCCTTAAGCTTGGCTTATGAGCCATCCTTAAGCTCGGGCTGTGGGCATCATTCGAGTTGTTCACGCGAAATTAAATGGTTGCGGAACACATAAAGAACAGATAGCGTCCGTTCATGCTTTGTTTCGGACGGGCGTTACCGAGGCTCAACCAACGGCGAGCGGGGCACCGATGCTGACGCGCAAGCAACTGGAACTGCTGCGGTTCATTCACGAGCGGCTCAAGGAGAGCGGCGTTCCCCCCTCCTTCGACGAGATGAAGGACGCGCTCGACCTGCGCTCGAAATCCGGCATTCACCGGCTGATCACCGCGCTCGAGGAGCGCGGCTTCATCCGGCGGCTGCCCAATCGCGCACGCGCGGTCGAAGTGGTCCGGCTTCCGGATGCGGTCGCCCACGGCGTTGGCGGGCGCAGCCGCGGCTTCACGCCGAACGTCATCCAGGGCAACCTCGGGCGGGTGCGCGCCAATTCGGAAGACGAGGGCGGCCGCCCGGTCGCCGTCCCGGTGATGGGCCGCATCGCCGCCGGCACGCCGATCGAGGCGATCCAGAACCGCAGCCACACCATCAACATGCCGGCCGACCTGCTCTCGACCGGCGATCATTTCGCGCTCGAAGTGCGCGGGGATTCCATGATCGACGCCGGCATCCTCGACGGCGACATCGCGCTCATCCGCCGCACCGAAGCGGCCGACACCGGCGACATCGTCGTCGCTTTGATCGACGAGGAGGAGGCGACGCTCAAGCGCTTCCGCCGCCGCGGCGCCTCGATCGCGCTCGAGCCCGCCAACTCGAGCCATGAGGTCCGCATCCTGCCGCCCAACCGCGTGAAGATTCAGGGCAAGCTGGTGGG
>DASWCW010000246.1:0-7070 GCA_036395835.1 Xanthobacteraceae bacterium | reverse complement strand
CCTCGGCTACAGGACCTTCGCGGTCATCCACGACACTACCGACTACGGCAAGGGCCACAACCAGTATTTCAGCGAAGCCCTGGCCAAGCACGGCGGCAAGATTCTCGGCACCTTCGGCGTCACCGCCGATCAGCAGGATTTCACCGCCGAGCTCACCCAGATCAAATCGTTGGATCCCCAAGTCATCTATTTCGGCGGGCTGACCCCGATCGGGGTGCGCATCCGGGCGCAGATGGACAAGCTCGGCATCAACGCGGTGTTCGACGGCACCTCGGGTATCGTGTCGGACGCCTATCTTCAGGGTCTTGGGCCGCTGGCGGAGGCCTCGCTCGCCTTCCGCGAAGGCGCGCCGACCGAAAAACTGCCCGGCGGCAAATTCTTCCTGGAGCAATACGAGGCGCAGCACTACGACAATGCGCCCGAGGCGTACGGCGCCTTCGCGTTCGCCGCCATGGAGCTGATCCTCGACACCGTCGAGCGCGTCGGTCCGGACCGCAAGGCGGTGCGCGACGCGCTCGGCGACGTCAAGGATCGCGATTCCATCGTCGGCAAGATCACGTTCGACGACCACGGCCAGAACACGGTGCCGCTGATCACGAGATACGTGGTCCAGGACGGCAAGTGGACGCTTTGGGAGGACAGCGAATACGCGACCGGCAAGCGCAAGCTGCCGGGGCAGAAATAATCACGGCCGCTCGTTGCGCTGCATGTCAATGCCGAGAACGCCGAGCTTCATCATGACCGACGTACTCGAGGCTGGCTCGACCTGCTCCCTCTCCCATCGGGAGAGGGGTGGAGTGAGGGGTTTTGCCCTCTCATTTGCTCTTGACCCCTCACCCTGTCGCTCTCCCCAGTGTGGTGGGGAGAGGGAGCCCGCCGAGTTGGCGGCAGCTTTTGATGTCGTAATCCTCGGAACTCGAGCATGGACGCCGGGCTCTTTGCCCAATACGTCATGAACGGGCTCATGCTCGGCATGATGTACGCGCTGGTCGCGGTGGGGTTCACGCTGTTCTTCGGCGTGCTCGACGTCATCAAGTTCTCGCACGGCGACGTGCTCACGGTCGGCGCCTTCACCGCGCTCGCAACCTTCGTCGCGCTGCAAGCCGCGGGGCTGAGCTCGCGCGTTGTCGAGCTCGCGGCGATGCTCGTTGCGGCGGTCGCGGCGATGGCGCTGCTCGGCGTGCTGATCGCCCGCTACGTGGTGATGCCGCTGCGCGGCGCGCCGGCGCTCAACACGCTGCTCGCCACCCTCATGCTTGGCACGGTGCTGCGCGAGGCGGTGCGGCTGTTCTATCCGGGCGGCGCCAACCCCAAGCCGTTTCCGGCGCTGTTGCCGGGCACCGCAGCGAGCTTCGGGCATTTCACGCTGCGGCTCGACAATACGCTGATGCTGGCGGCAGGCGTGATCGTCATCGTCGGCCTGCAGCTGATGCTGCAAAAGACCAAGCTCGGCCTCGCCATTCGTGCGGTCGCGCAGGACGAGGAGACTGCCCGCACCATGGGGGTGAATTTCACCGCCGTGGTGCTCACGACGTTCGGCATCGGCTCGGCGCTGGCGGCCTTCGCCGGGCTCATGAACGGGCTGTACTATAACGAGATCAATTTCGGCATCGGGCTGTTGCTCGGCGTGATCGGCTTCAGCGCCGCCATCATCGGCGGGCTCGGCAGCATCTACGGCGCGATCCTCGGCGGCTTCGTGTTCGCGGCCCTGCAGACCATCGGTGCCGTCGCCCTGCCGTTCGCCAGCGCCTACAAGGACGTGTTCGCCTTCGCGGTAGTGATCGTGCTGATGGCGTGGCGGCCGACCGGCCTGATCCGCGAAAAGATCAGCGAGCGGGTCTGACCGGATGCGCGGGCCGCAGCCGAGATCGCGTTTGCTGCCGGGCGTTGCCGCGCTGGCGCTGGTCGCCGTCTATGTGATCGTTCTGCTCGCGGCCGAGCGGCAGGCGGTCATCATCGCGCTCCTGGCGCTGGCGATCCTCGCCGTGCTTGCGGCAAAACGGCTCGGCTTGCTGGAGGACGTCGGCCGCAGCTTCGCCGAGCACGAGGATATGCTGGGTGCTCTCGCGATCCTCGCCGCGCTCGCGGTCGCGGGCTGGTTCTACGACAATCATTTCGTGCTGCTGCTGGTGAACAGCGTCCTGCTCTATGCGGTGGCAACCTTGGGGCTCAATCTGCAGTTCGGCTACGCGGGCGTGCTCAATTTCGCCGGTGCTTCGTTCTTCGGCATCGGCGCCTATACGTCGTCGGTCCTGCTCGTGCATACCGCCGTCCCGCATCTGCTGGTGCTGTTCATCGGCGGGTTGTTGGCCGCGCTGGTCGGCTCGCTGCTGGTGGTGCCGGTGTTGCGCACGCGCGGCCATTACGCCGCCGTGGTGACCATCGCGTTCGCGCTGCTGTTCAAGACCTTTATCGAGGTCAACGACGTGCTCGGCGGTCCGCAGGGGATGCAGGTTCCGGGCATGAAGATTCTCGGCTGGTCGTTCAACGACAACATCGAGCTCGGCCGTCGCATCGAGTTGTCGTTCTACCTGAATTATTTCATCGTCAGCCTGCTGCTGCTGATCGGCGCCTTCGTGCTGGTGCGCCGGGTCGAGCGCTCCTGGATCGGGCTCAACCTCGACGCGCTCAGGCTCGATGAAACCGCGGCGCGCTGTTTCGGCCTCGACATCGCCCGTTGGAAGACCACCGCGTTCCTGCTCGGCAATTTCCTCATCGGGATCGCCGGCGCGCTGTACGGCATGCTCGGCGGCTTCGTCGCGCCCAACAATTATACGTTTGCCGATTCGCTGATCCTGGTTTCGATCCTGCTGCTCGGCGGCATCGGCAATCCCTGGGGCGTGCTGGCCGCGACCGTCATCGTCATATTGGTTCCCGAGAAGCTGCAGGCGATCCAGGAATACCGCTTCCTGCTCTATGCCGGGATGGTCATCCTGGTGCTGCTGTTCCGGCCGGAAGGCCTGCTGCCGCGGCCGGTGCGGCGCTATTTTCCCGCGTGGCGGCCATGACGGCGGCTCTGCTCGAAGTGCGCGGGCTCACGAAGAAGTTCGGCGGCGTGACCGCGCTCGACGGCGTCGATCTCGCGGTCGACCGCGGCGAGATTTTGGGTCTGATCGGCCCCAACGGCTCGGGTAAGACCACGTTGTTCAACGTCGTCACCGGCATCTACGGCGCCGATGCCGGATCGATCCGGTTCGAGGGCGCCGAGATCGGACGCGCCTCGCCGCAGAAAGTGCATCGCGCCGGCATTTCCCGCACCTTCCAGCGCTCGCGGCTCTCGCTGCCGTTGTCGATCTTCGACAACATCATGATCGGCAACCACACGCGCCTCAATCAGGGACTTTGGTTCAACCTGATGCGCCGCGGCGCGTTCCGGAGCGAGTTGCAGGAAAACTATTCCGCGGCGCGCGCGCTGGTCGAGGTGTTCGATCCGCCGCTCGCCGAACGCATGTTCGAGCCGGTCGCCGGATTGCCGATGATCGACCGGCGCCGCATCGAGATCTGTCGGGCGCTGATCGGCGAGCCGAAGCTCTTGCTGCTCGACGAGCCCTCCGCCGGCATGACCCAGGACGAGACCGCCGAGCTGATGCGCGACATCCTACAGATTCGCGATCACCGGGCCGACCTGACGATCATCATCGTCGAGCACGAGATGGGGGTGATCGAGCGCATCACCCGGCGTTGCGTCGTATTGAATTTCGGCCGCAAGATCGCCGAAGGACCCTACCAGCAGATCGCCGCCGAGCCCCAGGTGCAGGAAGCCTATCTGGGAGTGGCCTGATGGGCGCGGGCCTCACCATCGAGCGGGTCTATACCGCCTACGACAGAGCCGACGTGCTCGAAGGGGTGTCGCTCGCGGTCGAGCCCGGCCGCATCACCTGCCTGTTGGGCGCGAACGGCGCCGGCAAGACCACCCTGATCCGCTCGATCCTGGGGCTCACCCCGGCGCGCGCGGGACGCATCCTGCTCGACGGGCTCGACATCACCAAACTGCCGACGCATCGAATCATCGCGGCGGGCATCGCCTGCATTCCGGAAGGCCGCAAGGTGTTTCCCAAGTTCACGGTGGAGGAGAATCTGCGGATGGGCGCCTATCAGGAAAGCTCGCAGGCGGTGACGCGCGGGCGCCTCGACGAGGTCCTCGCAATGTTCCCGCGGCTTGCCGAGCGCCGGGCCCAGCTCGCCGGCACCATGTCCGGCGGCGAGCAGGCGATGGTGTCGATCGGTCGCGGGCTGATGCGGGCGCCGCAGCTCCTGCTGATCGACGAGCCGTCGCTCGGGCTCTCGCCGATCCTGGTCAAGGAGAATTTCAATATCGTGCGAACAATCCAGGAGCGCGGCATCAGTGTGTTCCTGGTCGAGCAGAACGTGCACCAGACGCTCGCGGTGGCGCACTACGGCTACGTGCTCGCCAAGGGCCGCGTGGTGGCGGCCGGCACGCCGGCGCAACTGGCGAGCCACAAGGAGGTGCAGGAGGCGTATTTCGGGTAGGGCACCGAAGGAGGCAATCGTTGCTTATTCCACATCCTCCAGGCGAACGCCGCGGCCAGCCCGAAGGCTTTTGCGACCCCGCTCGATGCGACGCAAGAAGTGGGGATCGTTCTCGAGCCGATAGTCAAACCAATCGTCTTCCGTTCCGAAGCCGATCAGCAGTCTGGCGGCTTGCCGTGCCGGTGATCACGATTTCCTCTCTCTCGGCCTCGCGCAGAAAACGCGAGAGGTCGTCCTTGACCTCGGACAGCGGAACCTCCCTCATTCGCGGCTTGCGGCTCGATCCAGCCATGATTCAGCCTCCGACTTGGTCAACTCGCCAGGATCTCGACGGTCGAACCGGAAACATCGTAGAACACCCGAACCTTGTTTTGAATGCGGAATAGCTTGAGCCGATGTCCGCCACGCACCCCGTCACCCTGCGCGTCAACGGCCGCGCCTTCGCCGGCGAGGTCGAGCCGCGAAAACACCTCGCCGATTTCCTGCGCCACGATCTCGGGCTGACCGGTACCCACATCGGCTGCGAGCACGGCGCGTGCGGGGCCTGCACGGTGCTGCTCGATGGCGCGGCCGTGCGCTCGTGCCTCTTGTTCGCGGTGCAGGCCGACGGGACCGAGATCACCACGGTCGAAGGACTGGCAGGGGAGGGCGGCGCGCTCAATCCGCTGCAGCAGGCGTTCCGCAATCGTCATGGCCTGCAATGCGGATTCTGCACGCCCGGCATGCTGATGACGCTCACCGCGTTTCTCGGCGAGCATCCCGACGCCGACGAGCATGCGATCCGCGACGCGATCTCGGGTAACCTGTGCCGGTGCACCGGCTACGAGAGCATCGTCGATGCGGCGCTCGACGCGGCGCGCGCGATGCGGAAGGCGTGACCCATGGGCGTGCGCTATTTCGGTGCGAAAGTTCCGCGCCTCGAGGACCCCGATCTTCTCACCGGACGCGGCCGTTATCTCGACGACATCGAGCTTCCCGGCATGCTCGAAGCGGCGTTCGTGCGCTCGCCGCATGCCCACGCGAGAATCCGGGCCATCGACAAGGCCGCGGCCGAAGCGCTGCCGGGCGTCGTCGCCGTGCTCACGGCCGCCGATCTCGATGCGGCCGAAAGGCCGATGCCGCAGTTCGCGCCCTCGCCGCTGCTCAAGCAGAACCGCACCCAGCACGTGCTGGCGACGGCGGCGGCGCGCTACGTCGGCGAGGCGATCGTGCTGGTCATCGCCGCGACGCGCGGCATCGCCGAGGACGCCTGCGAGCGGGTCGAGATCGATTACGAGCCGTTGCCGGTCGCGGCGGATCTCGCTTCCGCGCTCGACCCGAATGCGCCGAAGGCGCATGAGGACGCGCCCGACAATCGCGCCGCCACCATGCGCGGGCGCTTCGGCAATGTCGATGAAGTGTTCGCGCGCGCACCGCACGTCTTTCGCGAGCGCATCCTGCAGACCCGCGGCGGATGCCACGCCATGGAGTGCCGCGGCGTCGTCGCGGTCGAGGACGCGCTCTCGGGCCAGCTCACGGTCTTCAGCTCGACCCAGGCGCCCTACATGGTGCGGCGCGCGCTCGCCGGCTGGATCGGCCTCGACGAGAGCCGCGTTCGCGTCGTCGCGCCGCACGTCGGCGGCGGCTTCGGCCCCAAGGCCGGCATCTACCCCGAGGAATTTGCGATCGCGCTTGCCGCGCGCAAGCTGAAACGGCCGGTCAAATGGGTCGAGGACCGGCGTGAGCATTTTCTGGCCACCAATCAGCAGCGCGACGAGCTCTGGGAGGTCGAGGTTGCGGCGGATGAAACCGGCCGCCTGCTCGCGGTGCGCGGACGCTGCCTGCACGACAACGGCGCCTATCTGCCGTACGGGCTGATCCTGCCGGCGACCCTGCTGGCGCCGTTTCCGGGGCCTTATGCGCTGGCTGCGCTCGATATCGCGATCGAGGTCGCGTTCACCAACAAGGTTCCGACGAGCCCGGTGCGCGGCGCCGGCCGTCCCAATGTGGCGTTCGTGCTGGAGCGGCTCGCCGACCGCGTCGCGCGCGAGCTGAACATCGATCGCGCCGAAGTGCGCCGCCGCAGCTTCGTCCGCGCCGAGCAATTTCCGTACCGGACCGGGATGCTGGCCCGCGACGGCTCGCCGGTTGCCTACGACAGCGGCGATTATTACGCCTGTCTCGAGGGGGCGCTCGCATCGATCGGTGCCGCGGATTTTCGCAAGCGCCAGGAAGAGGCGCGCGGGCAGGGGAGGTTCCTCGGCCTCGGCCTCGCCAGCTATGTCGAGGACACCGGGCTTCCGCCGTTCGAAGGCGCGGCGGTGAAAATCGAGCGCAACGGCAAGGTGCTGGTGACGACCGGCGCGGCGAGCCAGGGTCAGGGCCATCACACCATGCTGGCCCAGGTCACCGCCGACGTGCTCGCGGTCCCGATCGAGGATGTCCGCGTCGAATCCGCCGATACCGCGAGGTTCCCGCACGGCATCGGCACGATCGCGAGCCGCGTCGCGGTCGCGGCCGGCTCTTCCGCGCATCTTGCCGCCCACAAGGTGCGCGAGAAGGCGATCAAGGTCGCGGCCGATATGCTCGAGGCCGCCGAG
>DASWCW010000245.1:0-4236 GCA_036395835.1 Xanthobacteraceae bacterium | reverse complement strand
GAGAGAAACGGAAGGCTCTGCAGGACCAGAACGGACGCGAACAGATCAATGGCGAATACCCGATTGATGTTGGTCCCGAACATCAGAATGGCGCCGCCCAGGAGCAGACACCCGAACACCGCCTCCGCCGTCGCCGGGAAGTGGATCAAAGGCTCGGTCGTTAGAGAGCCCTTCGGCGTCCGATAGAACTTGCGCCTTCCGTCGAAGACCGCGCCTCCCGCCGCGCTCGCAATGGTCCACTGGACCGACATGAATACGAACAGCGCGGCGATCCGCTGCCACAACGGCCCGGGGACCCGCAGCTGGTATGCAAACAAGAAGTGCAGCAGCGATATGATAGAGGCGGCGATGAGCGGTGCCGTTAGCACCGCATCGGGGATAGCGACGAGTCCCATTGCAATGAACGGAACCCACAACAGATTGAAGAAGGCCGCTGCGACGCCCACCGTTTCGGCACCGACCCAACCGAGCCAGCCCAGCGCGAACTCCCGCCGCTGCGCCGCATCGAGGCGGTGTCGGCCCGGCAGCCAGCTCCGCCAGTGTTTCCTGATGATCTGGACGGCGCCGCTCGCCCACCGGCGTCGCTGCGCCTTGAACGCCGCGTAGTCCTGCGGCAACAGACCCCAGCCATAGCGGGTTGTGGTGTAATGCGCGCGCCAACCCCGCTCCAGAATGGCCAGGCCGAGATCGGTATCTTCGCAGAGCGTGTCGCTCGACCAGCCGCTCGCGTCATCGAGCGCGGCGCGGCGGATCAGGCACATGGTGCCGTGCATGATGATCGCATTCGCCTCGTTGCGCTCCACCATGCCGACATCGAAGAATCCCGCGTATTCGGCATTCATAGCCGCATGGACGAGACTGCGCCCGCCGTCACGGTGATCTTGCGGCGCCTGGACGAGGCCGACCGCGGGATCCGCGAAGCTCGGTACCAAGGCCTTCAGCCAGTCCGGATGGACCACATAATCGGCATCGATGACGCCGATGATCTCAGCGTCTTGAGCCGTGTGCGCGGCCGCCACGCGCAACGCGCCCGCCTTGAAGCCGCGGAGGTTCTCCACGCGAACGAACTTGAAGCGGCTGCCGAGGTCCAGGCAGCGGGCAGCGATGGGTTCCCAAAACGCCGGGTCCGGTGTGTTGTTGATGACCACGATGCACTCGAAATCCGAGTAATCCAAGCGGGCCACGGCATCGAGCGTCTGCAACAGCATCTCCGGCGGCTCGCGGTACGCGGCAATATGGATCGACACTTTGGGGGTGGAGGGCTGTAGCGATCCAACCGGTCCGGTCAGCAAGTAGCGCGGCCTGAGCCCGAAGGCGACGGTGGCAAGCTCCTGGATTCGTGAGAGCGCGACAACAAGCAACGTTCCCAAGAGCGGCACGCCGAACCCGAACGCGACGGCTTGGCCGGACACGAAGTAATGGGCGTGCCAATAGGCGAGCACGGTCGCCAACCATGCTCCGATGCCGTGAGCCGCGGCCGCAAGCACGACCGCCTCCACGGCCGTCATGCGCGCGAGCGCGAGCACGGGCAGGGACAGCACGAGTCCCACCAGGACCGCGATCACCGCGGTTCGGCCATGGTCCTTCTCGAAGGCAGGACCGCTCCAGGCAAACTTTGGCCGCCCGGAAGCATCGAACATCCCCCAGTACGGACCGACGCTTCCCTCGAACAGCTTCCGGGGTTGGTCGAAAGCCTCGACGATGTTGTAGTCGATGCCGAGCGCCATCGACCGTGCAGCGAACTTGCGCACAATGACGGCTTGTCCAATAGAGCTCGGCACTGCGCGCTTGAAATTATTGCCGGCGCTGGGCCACCCGAACTCGCCGACAACGATGGGCTTGTCCGGAAATTGCCGTCGCAGGATATCGTACATGTTGAAAGATCCCTCGACCGCCTTCCGTTCGGAAAGGCCCTCCCAGTACGGAATGATGTGAGCGAAGATGATGTCGACGTGCTCGGCGAGTTCCGGGTGGACTACAAAGACGTGCCAGTTCTCCGCTGTGGTGACGGGAACCGGGCTTTGGCTCCGCACCCGATCGATGATCCGGCCAAGCTCTTCGGGAGTGCGCTCGCGGCGATACACGACCTCGTTGCCGACCACGAGGCGCGCAACGTTCGGGTTCTCCCGGGCGAGGCGCAGCGCCGAAGCAATTTCCTGCTCATTGCGCGCGGCATCGGGGCCGATCCAGATTCCGAGCGTGACGTTGAGCCCAAATTCGGCGGCCACGCGGGGGACGGCCTCGAGCCCGTGTGTCGAGGAATAGGTGCGGACTGCATTCGCCAGCGGCGCAATGGTCCCGAGGTCGCCGCGGATCTGCGCCTCGGAGACTTGTCGTCCCGCAGACCGCGGACCGACGAACCGATTATAGGATAGGCTGGCGAGCTTGCCGGCAACGGCTGGAGGAGTCTCCCGCCGATTGTCCAACATCCAGATCATCGCGTGCGCGCACGCGACAAGTGCAATGATCGTGGCGACCTTGCGCATCCGAGATTCTCGGTCACCCTTCCCCCGCGTTGAACTCGGCAGGGCCGATCTTATCCCTGTGCCATGTTTTCGAAAACACCGAGCTACGTGCGGCCCGCAGCTCGTCATTTATTGCAATATGCGCCGCGAATGCGCGAAACACGCCGGCGCAGAAGAGGGTCCGCACACAATGGCGGACTGCAGACACCCCCGGTCAAATATCCGAAATGTCGCCTTTTGCACACTTACGCGATCTTCCCAGAGGGCAAACGAATGCCCGGCATCAACCCAAAACCGGACATGGGCTTTGATGGATGCTCGTTTATGCGTTCGCGCCCTGCGGCATGAACGCCAACAGCAACTTCCGCGACATGCTGTTGTGGCGAATTCAGGTCCGCTTATGAGCCAACATTCGGTCCTTTCGATGGCCGATGGCGTCCAGGAAATGGTACCACGTCCCGTCACAGATCAATCACAATGTCGTCCCGAGGTGTGGAACAGCAGATCAGCACGTTGCCGTCCGCCGGCGCATCGATCGGATCGGGCCGGTAGCCGATCGTGCCGGACACGAGTCCGGTCTCGCAAGTGTGACAGACGCCGGTGCGGCACGACCATCGCACAGGGATGTCGCAGGCTTCGGCCAGCTCGAGCAAGCTTTGGAACGTCGACCCCCAACGGGCGCTGAAACCGCTCCGGGCGAACGAGACCAGCGGCCCGTCGCCGGCAGGTCCGGCCGGTGCGTGCGGGAGGCGGGTCGGCGACGCGGCGATGCCCGGGGTTGTGGAAGGACCGGCACCGAAAATCTCGGTTTGGATGCGGCTTGCAGCGATGCCCCAGCCCAGCAGCCCGGCGCGCAGATCGGCCATGAAACCGGACGGCCCGCATAGATAAAAATCGGCATTGCGCGGCACCCCCAGCTTCTGGAGCAAGCCGACATCCAAACGTCCGCGACCATCGAAATCTACACCGACCCGATCCTCGGGATCGGGCGAGCTGTAACAAACGTGGCTGTGGCCGTGAACCAGGGCTTTGAGCAGGGTGCGCGTCTCGTCGGCAAATGGATGCTCTCTGCGGCAGCGGGCTCCGTATAGCCACCAGATTTCCCTCGACGATGCTTCCAGCGCCAGCGCGTGGAGCATTGCGAGCACCGGGGTGGCGCCGATACCGGCGCTCATAAGGACGACGGGGTCATCGCCCGAACGAAGGGTGAAGTTGCCCCGCGCGGCGCTCGCGTACAGCAGATCGCCCACCTGCAGCTTGTCGTCGATATACGCACCGGCTAAGCCGCGGGCTTCCCGCTTGATGCTGACGCGATAGCGTTCGGCGCTGGGTTGGTGCGATAGCGAATAGCTGCGCAGCAGCGCAGGCGCATCCGGCGCCCGGCTCAGCCGGAGCACGACGAACTGGCCGGGCAGGGCCGGGCTCAGCGGGCGCCCATCCGCGGGCTCGAGCATCAGCGAAGTCACCTTGCTGCTCTCGCGAACCTTGCGGGACACCCGCAGCGGTCGAAATCCCACCCATGCCGGGGGCGGACCGGATTGTGCAACGAGCCCGGCGTTTCCGCTCTTCCCGCCGCGCTGCTGCTCGAGCAAAGCCTCGAAGGAGGCACGCCAACCCGGGCTCAGCGCGGGGATGCGCAGCGCCCGCTGCAGCTCGCTCCGCGAATGACCGGGCATGTAAAGCAGCGCATTGATCTCGAAGACGGTCATGCGCTCGGGCCCCGCCGCGATCTGCACGATCTCGTTGCCGGCCTCTACCTCGCCTTCCTCCA
>DASWCW010000244.1:0-2065 GCA_036395835.1 Xanthobacteraceae bacterium | reverse complement strand
CCCCCGCGGCCCTGCCGACTATGTGCTCGGACCTCTGACGGCCTTGTCGCCGCAACCGGCGCACCGATCGCCCGGTTCTGTTCTCTTTGTCGGTCCGCCGGTTTTGGCGGGGTGGGCGGCGCATGGCGGCTGCGACGTCGGCTATCTGATCGTGGTCGCGAGCACTTGGGACAAACGAGGCGATCTAACTTCGAGCCGGGCGTTGCGAATGGACGGCATCACCGGCGTCCCGTGGCGGATCCGTCTATGGACGGATCCGCGCCGGCAACCCGAAGCGGGTGAGGTCGGCGGTGAGGAAGGCGACAATCTCTGCGACACATCCGTCCAGCAGGGTGAGGACGTCGAGGCCGCCGGGAACGTATGCCCCAGCGGCGTGGTCCCACAGGTAAGTGCCGAACGCGAGCTGACCGTTGGCTGTGGTGGGCTGGAACCGCCAGCGCGATTGCAGCGGGCCGCGGAGCAGGAAGGCGCGGATCTCGTCCTTGCCGCGGTACCACTGGGGCAGCGGCGGCATCGAGTAGCGCGCGTCGTCGGCGAGCATCGCGACGATCGCGTTGACGTCGCCGGCGTGCCAGGCGTCGGCCCAGCGCGTGACGATGTCATCGACGGCCGCGTCACCGAGGTCGCGCAGCACCGTCTGCTGGGTCGGCGCGGCCGAGTCGATCGCCTGGCGCGCCCTTTGCAGTGCGCTGTTGACCGAGGCGGTGGACGTGTTGAGCTGCTCGGCCACCTCGGCCGCGGAGAAGCCGAGCACCTCGCGCAGGATCAGCGCCGCCCGCTGCATCGCGGACAGGTGCTGCAACGCCGCGACGAACGCGAGCTCGACGCTCTCGCGGGCGAGGTACTGCGCCTCGGGCGAGATGTCGGGGTAGGGCTCGAGCCAGCTGATCTCGGTCGTGGGGGTGCCGGGCGTGAGGTCGGCGGGCAGCGCGCGCCGGCCGCGCTGGCCGATCGCGGTGAGGCACCGGTTGGTCGCGATCTTGTAGAGCCACGCGCGGACGAAACCGCGCTCGTCGAGGCTGCCGACGCTGCGCCACGCGCGCACGAGCGACTCCTGCACGGCGTCCTCGGCGTCGTGCAGCGAGCCGAGCATCCGGTAGCAGTACGCCTGCAGTTCGGCGCGGTACGGCGCCACCAGCTGCTCGAAGGCGCTGGCGTCGCCGGAGCGCGCGGCGTCGAGCAGCGCGGCGGGCGCGGTCATGGGTCCATCTTGCCGGTCGCGATGAATTTGCGCGCCGGCCCGGGTTCCACCAGTGAGAACCGTCCCTGAGGAGGAACCGGCATGACCGGCGAACAGCAGATCCGCGACCTGGTCGAGCGCTGGGCCACCGCCGTCCACGATGGCGACATGCCCACCGTGCTCGCCGACCACGCCCCCGACATCGTCATGTTCGACGTCCCGCCGCCCGAGCAGGGCGTCCGCGGCATCGACGCCTACCGCGCGACCTGGCCGGGATTCTTCGAATGGCAGGCGTCCGGCGCGGTGTTCGAGATCGAGTCGCTGGAGGTCACGGCCGGCGCGGACGTCGCGTTCGCGTTCGCGCTGCTGCGGTGCGGCACGCCCGGGCAGTTCGAGCGCAGGCCGGCGCAGCGGCTGCGGCTCACCATCGGCCTGCGCAAGGCCGGCGGCCGGTGGGCGGTCACCCACGAGCACCACTCGTTCGCGGATGCGACCGGGTCGCCGGAGGCCGCTGCCGCCGAGGTGTGAGCGGTGTATGCGCAGTGGTTCGACCGCACTGCGGCGAAGGATCTTGACGGGCTGCTGGAGCACATCGCGCCGGACATCGTGTCGTACGAGCCCGCGGGGCCGCTGCAGTACACTGCCATCGACGACGTCCGCGAGGTGTGCCGGCGCGGCCTGGCGTCGTCACCCGGGCGGATCGATTTCGACATTCCCGATCTCACGGTTCAAGCAAACGGCGACCTGGCCGTGGCGTGGGGTCTGGACCGGATCGTTGCCGACGGCGTCGAGTCCCGCTCTCGCGGCACCCGTGTCTTCGAGCGGCGCAACGGCCAGCGGCAGATGGTGCACCAGCACCTGTCGATCCCGGTGACGGGCGAGTGA
>DASWCW010000243.1:0-1860 GCA_036395835.1 Xanthobacteraceae bacterium | reverse complement strand
AGCGGCCTAAGGATTTATGAACTGCTCGGTATAGCCGGCGAAGGGGCGCCCGAGCCGAATTGGGTGACACTATACGAAGCCGGGCTGACCGCCTATCGAGAACGCAAATTTGCGGCGGCGATCGGCTTCTTTCAGATGCTTCTTGTTGTGCGCGAGCGGGATGGCGCATCGCGTGCGATGATCGAACGATGTCGCCGGCTTATCCAGGCGCCGCCAGGCAAGGACTGGAATGCCACGACCGCGATGGACGCGAAATGACGTCGCCATAGATGCTGCGTGTCGAAGCAATAGCGACCCGGCATTTCATCGCGGTGAAGATTGCTCGTAACGATTCGACTATCCAATGCGAACATGGGAGACCCTGTGATGAGCAGTTCCGATTTCACGCCGCCTCGTCCACGCGTCGTCATCATCGGAGCGGGGTTCGCGGGTCTCTCCGCCGCGAAAGCGCTTCATAGTGCGCCGTTCGACGTCACTGTGATCGACCAGCACAATTATCATTTGTTTCAGCCATTGCTATACCAAGTGGCAACCGCGGGCTTGTCGCCAGGCGACATCGCCTCGCCGATCCGAGGAATTCTGCGCGACCAAAAGAATGCGACGGTGATCCTGGCCAGGGTTTCGCACATCGATCTCAAGCGAAAGACAGTTGGCGCAGAGGGGCTCCGGATCGGCTTCGAATATCTCATTGTCGCCACCGGAGCGCAGCACGCCTATTTTGGTCACCCGCAGTGGGCGGCCTACGCGCCGGGTCTCAAGACCATCGACGATGCGACCTATCTGCGGCGCCGGATCCTGCTCGCGTTCGAGAAAGCCGAGACCGAGCCGGATCCGGTCGAGCGGCGCCGGCTGCTCAACTTCGTCGTCGTCGGTGGCGGCGCAACCGGCGTAGAGATGGCCGGCGCCATCGCTGAGCTGGCGAAGCGGGCGCTCGCCATGGATTTTCGCTCGATCGACCCGAGATGCGCCCGCATCATTCTGGTGGAAGCCGGCCCGCGACTGCTGCCTGCCTTCGATCCGACGCTGTCGGAGGCGGCGCGGCGTTCGCTCCAGCAACTCGGCGTCGAGGTGCGCCTCGGCGCCGCCGTGACCGATTGCAGTTGCGAGGGCGTGTCGCTCGGCGGCGAACGCGTGGAGGCGCGCACCGTCATGTGGGCCGCCGGCGTCATGGCGTCGCCGGCAGGGAATTGGCTCGGCGCACAGACGGATCGCGCCGGGCGGGTGAAGGTCGCGGCGGATCTCTCGGTGCCCGGCCATCCCGACGTATTCGTGATCGGCGACACCGCGCTCGCGCTGGACGAACACGGCAAACCGTTGCCGGGCGTGGCTGCGGTCGCCAAACAGCAGGGCCAATACGTCGCCGATCTCTTGATGGCGCGCGCCCGGGGAAGCGAAACGCCGCCGTTCCGCTACCGCGACTTCGGTGCGATGGCCACGATCGGCCGCAAGCGCGCCGTCGCCCAGATCGGCCGCTTCAAGCTCAGCGGCATTTTTGCCTGGATGCTGTGGAGCGTCGCCCACATCTATTTCCTGATCGGGTTCCGGAATCGCCTCGCGGTGGCAACGAGCTGGGCGTGGAACTATCTGACGTTCCAGCGGGGCGCGCGGCTCATCACCGGCATCTCCGGCTCGCGCATGGAGGACATGGAGCGGGACGGCGAAATGCCCCAACCAATATCGATCCGCGACGTGGCGTAATCCGAAATTACCCGTCGAGAACATCGGCTTCGCGGGCGCCCTTCTCGCTTGCGATGCGCACCGCGAGGGCTGGTTTCCCGAGCCATTGCGTCCGCATTGCCTCGCGAACAAAGGCACCGACCGCCGGCGAATGCGGCCGCCCGCGAACGGTAACGAGGTTGA
>DASWCW010000242.1:0-5711 GCA_036395835.1 Xanthobacteraceae bacterium | reverse complement strand
CGTTTGCGGTCATTGGGGCGAGGATGAGGGGGCCGGCGGTCGCATTCGAGGGTTTACTTGGCGACGGGCCGGAGCGCAACGGCAGCACGAGTCTCAGGACGGCCCGCGGTCGCGGAAGCTCCCTCTCGGGTGCCTGGCGAGTGACGATCGCCGTCCTAGCGGCGTCCGCCGGGGCGCGCTGGCGCTACCCTCCCGTTATCTGCGAGAACAGGCGGCGAACTTTGCTACCGCGTTTGCTACCGAACGCGGTAGCACGGGCCGGTACGGGCCGGTACGGCGGGGCGGCATAAGGCCGAATTTGTTAGCAAACTCAATACTGCCTGGCAGCGGCCGGCACCGGATAGCACAGCCAAAAGCGGTTTATAGAACTTCTTTCGGCGCGGGGGAGCACGTTTTTGTCATGATAGCTCGGCGCGATAGCTCGGCGCGGGCTTGCGTTGGCGCGGCGCGCCGGCCGCGACTGTCGGTAAGGGTTTGAATTGATGCGACTTTCCGGATTGAAGCTGGAGTGCATCCGGGGCGGAAAGCGCGTGTTCTCCAACCTCGGCTTCGCGTTGGCGGGCGGCGAAGCCTTGCTGCTGCTGGGCCCGAACGGGGCTGGCAAATCCTCGCTGCTGCGCATGATTGCCGGATTGCTGCTGCCCGCCGCGGGAAGCCTCGAGCTTGCGGGCGCCGATCCCGACCGCAGCCTCGCCGAGCACGCGCATTATCTCGGCCATCTCGACCCGATGAAATCCTCGCTCACGGCGATCGAAAATCTGCGGTTCTGGACCGGCTTTCTCGGCGGCGGCGGCGGCCGGCGGCCGCTCGACGCGCTTGCGGCGGTCGGTCTCGATGCGGTGGGTGATCTGCCGGCCGGCTATCTCTCGGCCGGCCAGCGGCGGCGGCTCTCGCTCGCGCGGCTCGTGGCGGTCGAGCGGCCGGTCTGGCTGCTCGATGAGCCGGCAAGCGCGCTCGACGCCGCCGGGCAGGCGCTGTTGCGCGATCTGATGCATCGGCATCTCGCCGCGGACGGCCTGATCCTCGCCGCCACCCATGCTCCGCTCGGGCTCGAGCCGGCCCGCGAGCTGCGATTGGGGGAAGGGCCATGACCGCGCTTTCCGCGCTGCTTCTTCGCGACATGCGGCTCGCCGTGCGGGTCGGCGGCGGCGCGCTGATGGGCGTGCTGTTCTTCCTCCTGGTCGTCACCATGGTGCCGTTCGGGGTCGGTCCGGATCTCAAGCTGCTCGGCCGCATCGGCCCGGCGATTCTTTGGATCGCGGCGCTGCTCGCCACCTTGCTGGGCCTCGACCGGCTGCTCGCGGCCGATCACGACGACGGCTCGCTCGATCTCATCCTGATGAGCCATGCGCCGCTCGAACTCGCGGTCGCCACGAAGGCGATCGCGCATTGGCTGACCACCGGGCTGCCGCTCGTCATCGCGGCGCCGCTGCTCGGCATTTTCCTCAACCTCGATGCTTGGGCGATCGGCATCGTGGCGCTTACGCTGCTCGTCGGCACGCCGGCCCTCACCTTCATCGGCCTGATCGGCGCGGCACTCGCGGTCGCGCTAGAACGCGGCGGCCTGCTGCTGCCGGTCCTGGTGCTGCCGCTCACCGTCCCGGTGCTCATCTTCGGCATATCGGCGAGCGATGCCGCGATCCTGCACGCGGCGCCGTTCGGGGCCGCGTTCCTCATTCTCATCGCGCTCACCCTGATAAGCGTCGTCGTCGGCCCGTTCGCGGCGGCGGCGGTGCTCCGGCACGGCTTGGACTGAAACCGGGACCATGGCGCTCGGCCGCATTGCGCCGATCCCGCGCGCTCGGATATGAGGCTCCTCATGGAATGGATCGCGCTTGCCAATCCCTCGCGGTTCCTGGCGCTGGCCGAGCGACTGCTGCCCTGGCTCGCGGCGGCGACCGCCATCGCCTTCGCGGCCGGGCTCTACGCGGCGTTCTTCGTCGCGCCGGAGGATTATCAGCAGGGCGCCACCGTGCGCATCATGTTCATCCATGTGCCCGGCGCCTGGCTCGGCATGCTGGGCTGGGCGAGCATGAGCGTCGCGGCGCTCGGAACCCTGGTGTGGCGCCATCCGCTGGCCGACGTCGCGCTGAAAACGGCAGCCCCGATCGGCGCCGCCTTCACCTTCGTGTGCCTCGTCAGCGGCGCGCTGTGGGGCCGGCCGATGTGGGGCACCTATTGGGTGTGGGACGCGCGGCTGACTTCCGTCCTGGTGCTGTTCCTGATGTACCTCGGTCTGGTCGCGCTCTGGCGCGCGATCGAGGATCCTTCGCGCGCGGCGCGCGCCGCGGCCGTGCTCACGTTGGTCGGCGCCATCAACCTGCCGATCATCAAGTTCTCGGTCGATTGGTGGAACACGCTGCACCAGCCGGCATCTCTGCTGCGCATCGGCGCTCCGACCATCCATCCGGCGATCCTCGCGCCGCTGCTGGTCATGGCGCTCGCCTTCACGCTGCTGTACCTGACGCTCTATCTCGCGGCCATGCGCAACGAGATCCTGCGCCGGCGCGTGCGCACGATGCGCCTGCTCCACGCCCAGACGGCACAAGGGTTCTGAAGATGAACCTCGGGCCTTACGCGGCCTTCATCGTTGCGGCCTATTCGTTCACGCTCGCGGTCGTCGCCGCGTTGATCCTGTGGGTGCTCCTCGACTACCGCGTGCAGCGAAAGATCCTGGCGGATCTCGAGGCGCGCGGCGTGACGCGCCGGTCCGAATAGCCGCATTGGGAATTTTGATCATGACGCAAATGCCGCAAGCGCACGCGCCCCGCCGCAACCGGCTCGTGCTGCTGTTGCCGCTGATCCTGTTTCTCGCGCTCGCGGCGCTGTTCCTGATCCGGCTCGGCTCGGGCGACCCCAGCCGAATTCCCTCGGCGCTGATCGGGCGGCCGGCGCCGATGACCAATCTCCCAGCGGTGCCCGGGCTCGAACGCAATGGCAAGCCGTTGCCCGGGCTCGATCCGGCCGCGTTCCGAGGCAACGTCAGCCTCGTCAACGTCTGGGCCTCCTGGTGCGTGCCGTGTCACGACGAAGTGCCGTTCCTGCAGCAGCTGGCGCAGGATTCTCGCATCCGCCTCGTCGGCATCAATTACAAGGATCAGCCGGACAATGCCCGGCGCTTCCTCAATCGCTACGGCAATCCGTACGCGGCTTCGGGGGCCGATGAGAACGGCCGCGCCGCGATCGAATGGGGCGTCTACGGCGTGCCGGAAACGTTTCTGGTCGGCCGCGACGGCCGCATCGCCTATAAGCTCGTCGGCCCGATCAATGCGGAGAATTTCGAGCGCGTGCTCTTACCCGAATTGCAGAAGGCGCTGGGCGGCTCGTAGCGCATTCGGCGGGGTCCCGACGTGTTATGGTTTCAAATCATGAAAACATGGCCTCTGCCCGGGAGGGCGATGGTATGAGACGGCGCGAATTCATCGCTATCCTCGGCGGGGCCGCTGCGGCGTGGCCGCTCGGCGCGCGCGCGCAGCAGCCGGGCAAAATCTATCGCGTGGGGTTGCTCAGCGCCGGCCCCGCGATGGGTGCGCTCGACGAGCGTCGCAAGACCCTGCTGTCCGTTCTGGCCGCGCTCGGCTTCGTCGACGGTCAGAACCTCGCTGTCGTGCAGCGATCGGCCGACGCGCACCTCGAGCGACTCGACGGTCTTGCGGCCGAGCTCAAGGCCGCCAACGTGGATGTGATTGTCACCTTCGGCTATCCGGCCGCGCTGGCCGCAAAAGTGTCGAGCAAAACCGTGCCGATCGTCGTCACCGGCGCGGGCGATCCGGTCGCGACCGGGCTGGTCGACGGGCTGGCGCGGCCCGGCGGCAACCTCACCGGCGTGACGGAACTGTCGACCGAGCTCAGCGCCAAGCGCCTCGAAATCCTCAAGGATGCGGTGCCGGACCTCCGGCGCGTAGCCATGCTGTGGAACGCGGCCGATCTCGGCATGACACTGCGCTACCGCGCCGCCGAGGACGCCGCCCGCGTGCTCGGGGTCAAAGTCCAGACCTTGGGCGTGCGCGAGCCCGACGATTTCGAACATGCCTTTACCGAGATGACGCGCGAGCGGCCGGACGCCATCCTGATGGTGTCCGATGCCCTGACCATGCTCAACCGCAGGCGCGTCGTGGAATTTGCCAAGACCAACCGTCTGCCGACGATCTTCGAGACCGGCGTGGTCGTGCGCGACGGCGGCCTGATGGCGTATGGCCCCAAGCAGGACGCGATCGGCGAGCGCGCCGCCGATCTGGTGGCTCGCATCCTGCGCGGCGCCCGGCCGGCGGACCTGCCGCTCGAATTGCCCACGCGCTTCGAGTTCCTCATCAATCTGAAAACTGCGCAGGTGCTCGGCTTCGCGCTCCCGCCGACGCTGCTCGCCCGCGCCGACGAGGTGATCGAATAACTGGGCTGGTAAGCGCCTCGTCAATCAAATTTGGCGCGGCGGAGCCGCTGCACGCACTCGTCGACGAATGCGCGCACCCGATTCGTCAACAGATTCGAACGGGGATAGACGACGTGCACGGGAATTGGCTCCGGTTCGAACGGTTCCAACACGTAATCGAGCTGGCCCTTTTTTCGGTACGGCGCAACCTGATAGGAAAGAAACATACCGAGACCCAATCCGCCAATGCAGGCGTTCAGAGAGCTGTCGATCTCATTGCAGCTTATCATGCTGATGATCGGGACCGACACGTTGCGCCGGCCGATCTTGAAATGCCACTCGCTTCGCGGTGCCGACCCGGTATGCCGGATGCAGCGGTGCTCGCGGATATCGTCCGGCACTTGCGGGGTGCCATTGCGGCGGAGGTATTGCTCATTCGCGCATACAACACGGCGTACCTGGCCAACCGGGACAGCCATGAGTGAAGAATCCTTGAGATGCGCGATGCGAACCGCGACATCCACGCCTTCCTCGACCAAATTCACAAGACGATCCAAGAACCGCAGGTCGGCGGTGAGCTTGGGATGACGTCGGAGGAAATCGTTCATGATCGGCGCTACATAGCGTCGGCCGAACAGGACGGAAGCGCTTACCGTGAGGTTCCCGCGCAGCTCGGTTCGTCCGGAGATCAGGGTTTCTTCCGTCTCCTGCACGGCGGACAGAATGACGCGACAGCGTTCAAGATACTGCGCCCCTTCCTCGGTCAGATTCATTCGGCGAGTGGTGCGATTGAGCAGCGATACGCCGAGCTCGCGCTCGAGCGAGGCCAGGGTCCGAACCACGGTCGGCAGCGAGGTTTCGAGTGCGTTCGCGGCCGCGGTAAGGCTGCCTTTTTCCACGATCCGCACGAATGCTTTCATGGCCGCGAGCCGGTCCATGGCGGATTATTATTGCGGCTGATGAAATAGTCTACTGCATTTCCAGCCATTTAATTCGCATGGAGAAGGTCCTATGCTGGTCGCATCGCCTCGGGTGCGGTTCGCGACACCGCGAAATGATCGTGGAACGGCCCCGGCAAATCCATTGCCACCCGCGTGACGTTATCCAAGGAGAGACGCGATCATGATCAGAACCCTCATCGCGATGGTCGTTGCCGTGTCGGCCGGCATCGCGATTGCGCTTGGTCAGCCTGGCATCGGGCTGGCCGGCGAGGATCTCGGCAAGGTCCATTTTGCCACCTCATGCAAGCCGGAGGCGCAGCAGCTGTTCGATCGCGCCATGCTGTACCAGCACTCGTTCTGGTACCGCGCGTCGCAGCGCTCCTTCGAGGAGGCGCTGAAGA
>DASWCW010000241.1:0-26881 GCA_036395835.1 Xanthobacteraceae bacterium | reverse complement strand
AACTGCTTCGGGGGACGGATCCGCCCGATTGCGTGCCGGAGCACGGGGGCACGTGACCGACCGTTTAATAACGGGGAAACGGTACTCGGCTGCTGAATTAACAGCGGTATCAGCACCGCCAGCGTTCCGGTGAATAACCCTATACCTCCCCTATTGTCGACAATCCTTCAAGCCTCAAAGGCAATACGATGAAACCACGGCAACCACCGCGAAACTCGGATCGTGTCGGCCGTCTACAGCTCATGTGCCGCCGGGCTGCGGCGTCCGCTGGTGGGCATCCGAAGACCACGCGGGAGATCGCGACCTATGCCTTCACGCGGCACGTCTACCGCGGCTTGCTCATCGAGCGCCGGCACATGCAGTCGGTATGGCGCGCGTGCTCGCGCTTCCTGGAACCCGCCGGCAAGCGGGGCAGGGAGCGGATGTGGCGGGAGAAGCACCCCGGCGAGTTCTTGTCGGTGGCGAAGCGTAGGACCGCTAAGTGAGCGGAGGGCTGCTCCGTCACCCCGCAAGCATAATCAATGGGTTAGGCTGATCTTGGCGCGGTCCCCACAATGCAGCCCACGGCCTCGATCCCGACCCCCGTTACCGCAGCGCCTTGATGTACGTGTCACCGATCCGGCTGCCCTGTACAGCCCCGGCGCTAACACACCAATTATGCCACAGCTCCTTACGGCGCTTATCCCAGGCCCCGACGCTCCGCTTGCTCTCCGGCTTCGACCCACAGATTTCTGGCGAGAAGGCCAGGTCCCTGGCCTCTCTTTCACGGTATCGGCGGGCCGCTGGGAATTCCGCTTTCGGCGCCTAAGCGGACGTGGGGTGGGCACACTCCGAAGACCGGGTTTGGACCCGGAACGGACCTTGGCAGCCATCCACACGGAAGCTCGACTGGTGCGGGTCTTCTGCGGTTGTTCGCTGGGCGATGGTTCCGGTGCCGCTTGACTTCGTTTTCCCGGCCAGTATTCAAGGCAGTCCAAGTCGGGGTGGTGTACGGAGGGACATTATGCGTTCGATACTCCTCGGGGCTGCAGCTATTGTTGTGAGTGGGTGTTGTGCTGCCTTTGCCCAAGCACCTTGCGATCAGCTTTGCGTACTGATGAAACGTGCTGTGGCGGAGCGGGCCAGTGATTTTGCTAAACTTCAAAGCGAGAAGGTTGGGGAGTTGCTTCCCTCAAGCGTGTCCCCACCGGGAATGGGATGTGGCGTCGAAAAATATCAGGGTGTAAGTGTTAGTCATCCCCGAGGTGAGCCCTATGTGCAGTTTTCTTGTTCGACGCTCAAAGGCGCCGACAAAGAGAGCAAAAATCAACTCAAGAGGGTGGTCGCTGAGTTGCGCCGAAGCGAGCCGAAGTGGAAATGGTTTAAGGGCGAGGGCGGTTTCGGTAATACTTCTGTGACTTCGTATTACGGCGGGCCCACAAGGAACGAGTTGTACGCGGAAGTAGCGTTCAGCAACACTGCGGCGGAACCCGGACTATACCCTGCGAGTAGCGGGACAATTGTGCATCTGGATACGACGCCAATAAATGTTCGGGGCGATTTGAAACCGTACACCCCCTGAATCTAGGCAGGGTACCAGCCACTTCTGAAATTGGCACATCTGCGACCTATGGCGACGCCTCAATGAAGGCCGCTTACGGTCGGACATGTCGCGACGGCGCTCCGAGGACCGGGTTTGGACCCGAAGGAGACATACGCAACCAGCGCCGCGGCGCTGCAGAGCAGCACGCTCTACACTTCCGGCGAACCGTGTGCCATGTGTATGGGAGCGATCCTGTGGTGCCGCATCGGTCGGCTCGTCTTCGCCGCGTCCCCACAGCAGCTAGCCACTAAGATCGATCGGATCATGATTTCGAGCGTCGATGTCGCTGCAAAGACCCCATTCGCCACGATTGTGCCATCACGGGTGGCGTCTTGGCGGTCGAAGCTATGCAGCTTTTATCAAATAAGTATCCGCCACGCGAGTGTCACAGTCCTGGCACCAAAATTACGCCGCGGCTCGCAATGATTTCCTGATGACGCCAGCGAGTTTACCCGTTTGGTCTTAAATTCCCTATTTCCCTAGGCAGGGGCTAAATCGGTCGAATTTGCAGGTGAGACAGGTTCGCCAGCAAACTGCCCCCTCCACGGCGGAAAAGCGATAGGATACGTCCTTGTCGCCCGTGGGTGTACGGCCTTGGTCATCAGGGGTCAGGAAGCATGGCGAGTAGCAACCCGATCGAAGATCCCGAGAAAGACCTGCCGCTACGGGATGATATCCGCCTGCTCGGCCGCATTCTCGGCGATACGGTGCGCGAGCAGGAGGGTGACACGGTCTTCGACATCGTGGAGCGGATTCGTCGGACCTCCATCCGCTTCCATCGCGACGAGGACGACACGGCGCGACGCGATCTCGAGGCGACGTTGAATGGGCTGTCGCCCAATCGCACCACCCAGATTATCCGCGCCTTCAGCTTCTTCTCGCATCTCGCCAACATCGCCGAGGACCAGCACCACATCCGCCGCACTCGAGCGCACACGCTGGCGTTATCGGCGCCGCGCGTAGGCACCATGGCACATGCACTTGGGGATGCCCGCGAAGCCGGTATTTCCAGTGCTCAGCTGCGCAGCTTCTTCGCGACTGCCCTAGTCAGCCCGGTTCTCACGGCGCATCCGACGGAAGTGCGGCGGCAAAGCGCGATCGACCGCGAGATGGAGGTAGCCCAATTACTGGCGGAGCGGGATCGCGTCGAGCTTACCCCGGAGCAGAGAGTGACAACCGACGAGGCACTCCGCCGTGCCGTGCTCACGCTCTGGCAGACGAATATTCTGCGTCGAACCAAGCTCGCTGTCCTCGATGAGGTGGCCAACGGCCTTGCCTATTACGATTACACGTTCCTGCGCGAATTGCCCCGATTCTACGCCGCACTGGAGGACCAGCTCCGCTCCATCGACTCGGCCTGGAATGACACCGAGTTGCCGCCGTTCCTGCGGATCGGAAGCTGGATCGGCGGCGATCGCGACGGCAATCCGTTCGTTACGGCCGAGGTGCTGCGTCAGACCCTGCGCATGCAGAGCGATCGCGCGCTGAGCTCTTATCTCGACGAACTGCACCTCCTGGGCGGCGAGCTTTCGCTCGACGCCAGCCTGGTCCGAACGTCGGAGGAATTGAGCAAGCTGGCGGAACGTTCGCCCGACCGCTCGCCGCACCGCCAGGACGAGCCCTATCGGCGCGCGATCTCCGGCATCTATGCGCGGCTTGCAGCCACGGCCTGGGCACTCGACCGATTCGAAGCCCCACGAGGCGCGGTGGGAGAGGCGCCGGCCTATGAAGCCGTCGACGAATTGCAGGCCGATCTCGACATCCTGCATCGCTCGCTTACGGGCAATGGATCCGAGGCGCTGGCGCGCGGCCGGCTGCGCGGCCTGCGGCGTGCGGTCGACGTGTTTGGATTCCATCTCGCGCCGGTTGATCTGCGCCAGAACTCCGACGTGCACGAGCGCACTCTGGGCGAGCTGTTCGAGATGGCGCGTCCGGGTACCGGGTACGGAGCGCTAGCCGAGGATGCACGCATCGGCCTGCTGCTCGATGAGCTGAAAACGGCCCGACCGCTCGCGAGTCCGTTTCTTTCGTATTCCGCCGACGCCGCGTCTGAACTGGCGATCCTGCGCGCCGCAGCAGAAGTGCAGCAGCAATACGGCAAGGAAGCGGTGCCGAACTACGTCATCTCCAAGACCGACGGCGTCTCTGACATTCTGGAAGTAGCGCTACTCCTCAAGGAAGCGGGCCTGCTGCGGCCACGTGAAGGCGAGCTGGACGTCAACATCATTCCTTTGTTTGAAACCATTGCCGATCTTCGCAACTGCAGCCGGGTGATGGACGAACTGCTCGGGCTGCCCGAATACCAACGATTGCTGGAGCGCCGCGGCCGCACTCAGGAGGTGATGCTGGGCTACTCCGACAGCAACAAGGACGGCGGTTACCTCACATCCGGGTGGGAGCTCTACAAGGCGGAGATCGCGCTGATCGAGGTGTTCCGGCGCCGGGACGTCAGACTGCGCCTGTTCCATGGCCGCGGCGGGTCGGTCGGCCGCGGCGGTGGCCCGAGTTACCAGGCGATCCTCGCTCAGCCCGGCGGGGCCGTTCAGGGATCAATCCGCATCACGGAACAGGGTGAGGTGATCGCCAGCAAGTATTCCAACCCGGAGGTCGGAAGGCGCAACCTCGAGATTCTCGCCGCCGCTACGCTGGAAGCAACGTTGCTGCAGCCGGACCGGGCCGCACCCCGCGACGAGTTCCTCGCGGCCATGGCGGAGCTTTCCGCCCACGCCTATCGCGCCTATCGGAGCTTGGTGTACGAGACCGACGGCTTCGAGCGCTACTTTTGGGAAGCGACGGTCATCGGCGAGATCGCCAATCTCAACATCGGCAGCCGGCCGGCCTCGCGCAAGAACTCGACGCGCATCGCGGATTTGCGGGCAATTCCCTGGGTCTTTAGTTGGGCGCAGTGCCGGCTGATGCTGCCCGCCTGGTACGGTTTCGGTTCGGCGGTCAAAGCTTGGCTCGGGGAGCATCCCGAGGACGGCATGCAGGTGCTGCGAGAAATGTACGCCGAGTGGCCATTCTTCGAATCCCTGCTGTCGAACGTGGACATGGTGCTGTCCAAAAGCGATATCGCGATCGCATCGCGCTACGCGGAGCTGGTCGAGGACGACAGCTTGCGCGACCGGATCTTCCCGCGACTGCGCACCGAGTGGCAGGATTCCGTCGAGGCCGTCCTCGCCATCATGCAGCAGGAGATCCTGCTGGAGAAGAATCCCCTGCTCGCGCGCTCGATCCGTAACCGCTTTCCCTACCTCGATCCCCTCAACCATCTGCAGATCGAGCTGCTCAAGCGCCACCGCGCTGGCGATACCGACGAGCGCGTGGTGCAAGGCATCCACCTCACCATCAATGGCATTGCCGCCGGACTGCGTAATAGCGGCTAACTGGTCGAGACCCTGGCGCGGCCGGGCGGCAACCTTACCGGCATCTCGGACGTGTCCGCGGAAGTCACGCCCAAGCGGATGGGGCTTCTCAAGGAGCTGACGCCGCGGCTTCGCCGGGTGGCGATGCTAAGGAATGCCAACGACCTTGGCATGACGCTGCGGTATCGGGCCTCGGAGGTGGGTGCGCAGGCTTTGGGAATCAGCGTCCAGCCGCTGGGGGTGCGCGAGCCGAACGATTTCGATCAGGCATTCGAGGCCATGACACGCGACATGCCCGACGCAATTCTCATGGTCACTGATTCACTCACCATTCTCAACCGAAAGCGGGTTTTCGAGTTCGCGGCGATGCATCGGCTACCGTCGCCTCATTCGATCACCTCGTCGGCGCAGGCGGTGACAAATACTCGCGGACCTTCGCCAGGAGCTGTCGCGGGCTAAACGGCTTGCTGAAGTAAGCATCGCAACCCGCGGCGCGGGCCTTTTCGTCATCCCCGCTCAACGCATATGACGTGATGACGATGATGGGGATGGCACGAAGCCCGGGATCCGCCTTGATTCGGCGAGTAGCCTCATAGCCGTCGAGCAACGGCAGTTGGATGTCCATCAGGATGAGATCGGGCCTTTGCGCGGCGGCGGCAGCAACCCCTGCCTCGCCGTCCACGGCTTCGATGACCTCGAAATCGGCGCTCGTGAGCAGATCCTGCAGGATCTGCCGGTTGTCCTCCTGATCTTCGATCACCAGGACGCGCTTCCTCATGCTTGTCCCGCTCGTGCTTCGACCCGCACCGGAAGTGTGAAATAGAACGTCGATCCCTTGCCCGGCTCGGATTCCACCCAGATCCGCCCGCCGTGCATCTCGATGATGCGCTTGGCGATCGACAGGCCGAGACCGGTGCCGCCCTTCCGGCGCGTGATCGAGTTGTCGGCCTGCTGGAACTCCTCGAAAATCTTGACCTGATCGACCGCGGGAATGCCCGGACCTGTGTCGCATACTGCGACCGTGAACGCGCCGTTCATTACCGATGCTCTGACCGCTACCTCGCCCTTATCGGTGAACTTGATGGCGTTGCCGACCAGGTTGAGCAGGACCTGGGAGAGCCGCCGTTCGTCTCCGCGACCGGTCGGCAGGTCCGGCGCGACCTGGGCGGTGAACGCCAAGCGCTTTTCTGCGGCAAGCGGCTCGACCGCAGATACGACCCCATGCACCATGTCGCCGAGCGAGTAATCGGTGAGGGATAGCGTGAGCTGTCCGGCCTCGATCTTAGAAAGATCGAGCACGTCGTTGATCAGTCCGAGAAGATGGCGTCCGTTTCTCTGCAGGCGCTCCAGCACGACCCGCATCTTGTCCGAGGGCTCCCCGTAAATGCTGTCGAGCATCAATTCGGCGTAGCCGAGAATCGCGTTGAGCGGCGTGCGCAGCTCGTGGCTCATGTTGGCGAGGAACTGCGATTTGTGCTTGCTCGCCACCTCGAGCTCGCGGCTCTTCTCCTCGATCTCGCGGAACAGCCGGGCGTTCTGGATCGCCAGCACCGACTGATCCGCAAAGGTCTCCAGGAGCTCGATGGTGCTCTTGGGGAACTTTCCGGGCGTCTTGCGCCGGACCACTAGAGTTCCGACGATTTCCCCCGGCCGCAACAGCGGCACGACAAGAATAGCCTGATACCCGGCGCCGATGACAATGTCGACAATTGGGGATGACGGCTCTTTAGCCAAATCAGTAATTTGCACGGAGGTACGCTGCGCTGTCGCCCGCGCAATGATGCGCTCGTCACTGCGGATGCCCTGTTCCTGGATCGCAGCGATCATCGCCTCGTCTGTGCCATGTGTTGCGCGAAGTTGGAATTCCTGGCGTTCCTCATCGAACACGTAGATCGCGCCGCCGTCGGTCGCCGACAGCTGAACCGCTTTCTCGATTATGGTTGACAGCAAAGTTTGCAGGTCAAGCGTAGAATTGATCGCTTGGCTGACTTCACCGAGCGCCCGCAGCTCTTCAACGGATCGCATGAGTTCTTCGGTTCGTGCCTGCACCTCGGTGAAGAGGCGGACGTTCTCGATGGCGATCACCGCCTGGTCGGCAAAGTTCTCAATCAGTGCAATCTGGCTCTCGGTGAACGGACGAACCTCATGACGATAGATCACAATGACTCCAAACAGCTCGTCCGTCTTAAGCATGGGGACCGCGAGGACGGTCCGGTAGGGATCCACGCGCGATCCGCCGTAGCTGTATTCTGGGTCGGTCTGAACATCCAGATTGTGCACGGTGCGCCGCTCAAGGGCAGCGCGCCCAGCGTTGCTGTTGCGCCCCGGCGCTATGGGATTGCGCTCAAAAAAATCTTTGAGCTCCGGCGACACGTTGTGCCCGACCGCAAACCGGAGAAGTTGTCCATCGAAGCGAAAAACGAAGCCGCGTTCCGCCGCGCATAGCCTGACCGCTCTCTCCGCCAGCGTCCCGAACACGGGCTCCAGCCCGCCTGGCGAACTTGATATGACCCTCAACACCTCCGAAGTCGCGGTCTGCTGTTCGAGCGCCTCGGTCAGCTCTCGTGTACGTGCCTGCTCCTCTTCGAACAGCCTCACGTTCTCGATGGCAATCACGGCTTGGTCGGCGAAAGTCGTGGCCTGCTCGACCTGCTTGGCGGTGAAGGGACGCACTACGCGACGCGACAGCACAAGGACGCCGATAGGTGCTTCTCCGCGCAGGAGCGGTACGTCAAGATGGGTGCGAAACCCGCCCAACGTCTGGGCTTCACGCAACGTGTATTCCGGGTCGGCCAGAACGTCGGGGATTTGAACGGGCTTGCCCTCCAGCAGGGTTCGGCCGGTAATACTCCCTCGTCCTGGAGGCAACCTCAGCGTCTTCACGTGCTCATCGAACTCGGGCGTGTAGCCGTAGTTCGCCGCAGAATAGTAGCCCGCTTCCGTACCGATCGGACGGAAGATTTGAGCCGCATCTGCCTCGCACAGCCGCGCTGCCGAAGTGACAAGCGTGTTAAGCACCGTCGGCAGATCGAAGGTCGAACGGCTGATGACCTTGAGCACGTCGGCAGTAGCTGTCTGCTGCTCCAGGGATTCCCGCAGCTCGTTCAGCAGTCGTGCATTCTCGATGGCGATGACGGCTTGCTTGGCGAAGCTCGTGACCAGCGCGATCTGCTTGTCGGTGAACGGCCGCACGTCGCGCCGGTATATGGAGATCGCGCCGACCAGCTTGTTTTCCTTGAGCATCGGCACGGCTAACACCGCTCGAATACCGGCCTCAGCCGATGCAACGCGCAATGGATCGCGGTCGAGATATCCCTGATCCGCACGGAGGTCGGCGATGTGAACCGGCCGGTGCGTGCTGGCGGCGCGACCCAAGGCGGTTGCGGGGCCGGGCGACACTCCGCATCTCAGCTGCTCGGCAAAGGCCGTCGGCAGCGTCCCGAGCATCGCAGCGCCCCGGAATGTATCGCCTTCGCACAGCCACAGGACTCCGTAACTGGCGTCGCAAAGCCGCGCTGCATTCGCAAGCATGGCCCGGAATACCGGCTCCAGCTCGCCGGGCGAGCTGCTGATGATCCCAAGGACTTCGGAGGTCGCCGTCTGCTGCGCCAGCGACTCCGTCAGCTCTCGCGTGCGCGCCTGCACCTCGTCGAACAAGCGCACGTTCTCGATGGCGATCACCGCCTGATCGGCAAACGTAGTCACAAGTTCGATCTGTTTTTCGCTGAAGGGCCGTACTACGTTCCGAGTCAGAATGACAACGCCATTCGGCGTTCCTTCGCGCACAAGAGGCACGCCGAGCACCGTGTGAAAGCCCGCCCTTTTCTGGGCGTCGATCAAGCCGTAATTCGGCTCCGTTTGAACGTCAGCCACTTGAACGGCCCTACCTTCGAGCACCGCTCGCCCGAGGACCGATTGGCGGTTCACTGGGATGGGACTACGAGCTCGCATGTATTCGTCGTACTCGCGCGAGTAGCCGTAGCTCGCAACATATGGATAGCCCTCGCCACTCGGACGGTGGATGGCGGCACTATCGGCCTCGCATAACTTGGCTGCGGACTCGACCAGAGTATCGAGCACGGCCTGAAGATCGAAGGTCGAGCGGCTAATCACTTTGAGCACGTCGGCAGTGGCCGTCTGCTGCTCCAGCGATTCGCTGAGTTCGCGGCTTCGTGCCTGAACCTCGTGGAACAAACGCACGTTCTCGATGGCAATCACGGCTTGATCAGCAAAGGTTTTCAGCAGCTCGATGTGCCTTGGAGCAAATGAACCGGCTTCACTTCGGGTGATGACGATCGCTCCAATAGGAGCGCCGTCGCGGAGCATCGGCACCGCGAGAATACTTTGCCATCTGCCGGCCACCGTGACTTCGCGCGTGTACTGCGGATCAGCCAGCATGTCCTCGATCTCCGCGACCGCGCGAGTGAGGATCGCCCGGCCCGAGGCTTGGTCGAGCTGCGGGGGCCGTGGATACATCCGCCGGAGAACCTCGACCACCTCGGGCGGGAAATTATGGAGGGCCACGATATGCACCAGCTCACCATCGTACAGGTGCACCGCGCCCATACGCGCTTTGCAAAGACGCACGGCGCTGACAACGATCGTGTCGAAGACGGGCTGGATGTCTGTAGGCGAGCTGCGGATGACCCTCAGGATCTCGGTCGTGGCTGTCTGCTGCTCCAGCGCCTCACTTAACTCGCGGGTGAGCAGTGCAATCTTTTCTTCACCGCTGGTCGCGGGAACTGGCGTAGGCGCGTTGCGGCGCGGCAGCTTTACTGTTTTGCGTCGCTTCGTCTTCCGGCGGCTTGTTCGAGCAGTTTTCACCCAATCCCCCTAACGGGCTAGGCGCTAGCGACATGTTAGCATACCCCTGCGAGGCTAGCCCACCTCGACTCCTGGCCCCGGGATTTTGGGTCAAGCCGTGCTACCGGGCACCTCGGAAGCGCCAGCGAGAATTCCGGGTCTGGCACAGCCGCCCGATGAGTGGTTTGCTAAAGCCGGATTTTCGCTACTGGCGCATCGCGGACCTGCCGCGGAAGTCTGCGATTTGCCGGCCTTCGGGGCAAAGCGGACCTCACCGAATTGCTGAACAATCGCTATTCATGAGTACACGGCCCAGTTCGGCCGCGAGCCCACCTACTTCGATCGGAAGCTGCTTTCCCCGCCTCACTTGACCGGCTTGCACTCGTAGGCATCGCCGTCGAATGCGCTCATGCGCGGCGCCTGGTTGTAGAACGAGCCGGCGTCCGTCGAGGAGGAAAATCGGATCCTTGTCCAGGCTGCCGCGAATCCAGCAAGAGCCCTCCCGGCGCACGATGGTGGCGAAATATTTGCCAGCCTTGAGGCGAGCGATCTGCTCCTTGTCGAGCCAGATGCGAAAAACGCCGGCCGAGGGATCCTCGACCGCCGTTTCGCTCGACCGTCTCAGGGGCACGAGGCTCATGATGGCGCGGCCGGCGCGGTCGGTCGGCCCGAGCTTGATCCGCAGCGCGCCGGAGTAATGCGAGGCGCAGTCGAACAGCGCCTGCTCGCGCGAAACGTCCGCCCAGACCGCCGGATAAAGCTTGCGCTGCTGCTCGCATTCGTCGGGCCTGACCGCGTGCGCGCCCGGAAAGGTCGAAAGCAGCACGCCCATTGAGCCAATCGCCGCAGCCGCATAGCCCCTTCGAAAGCTCATCGCGATCTCCCCCTTGAGCTGCCCGACGGTCCCCGATTTCAACGAGAAGACGTAAACGTAACGCAGCACATTTCAAAGAGGTTATTTGGCGAATTGAATCGCACCAAGCCTCTGTGCGTCCTCCCAAATTTTTTAAAATACCTCCGCAAAACAGGGCCGTTTTCACCGCTCCGTCCCGTCAATTCAATCCGCCCGCCACTGCCAGCGTCTCGCCGGTGATGTAGCCGGCGCCGGCGGCAAGAAACAGCATCGCCTCGGCGATGTCGGCGGGGCTCGCCATGCGGCCGAGCACGGTCTGGTCGATGATCGCCTGCTTGCGCTCGGCGGGCCAGCTCTTGGTCCACGGCGAATCGACGAGACCCGGCGCGACCGCGTTGACGCGAACCTCGGGCGCGAGCGCGCGGGCGAGGTTCTTGGTGAGATTGACGAGCCCGGCCTTGCTCGCCCCGTAGGCGATGCTCGAGCCGCGCACGCCGAGCCCCGCGACCGAGGCGGTGTTGACGATGGCGCCGCGGCTGGCTTTCAGCGCGCGCGCGGCGGCGTGCGCGCAGCGGAACGGGCCGAGCAGATTGGTCATCAGGATTTCTTGCCAAAAGCTCTCGGTCATGGCGTCGAGGTCGCCGAACTCGATCGGCTCGGTCGTCGCCGGCGTGCCGGCGTTGTTGATGAGCACGTCGAGGCGGCCGAGCTGCTCGATCGCGCTCTGCACCATGCGCTCGGCTTCGCCCGGCGCGGAGACGTTGCCGGGCGCGGAGACCACGTCGAGCCCGGCGCCGACGAGCCGCTCGATCTCGGCGGGTCCGCGGGTATCCTCGGCGAGATGATTCATGGCCACCACGGCTCCGCATTTCGCGAACAGCTCGACTGCGGCAAGGCCGATGCCGGAGGCGCCGCCGGTGACCAGAACGGTGCGGCCCTTGAGGTCGGCGGTGATCATGATTTCTCCTCCCCTCCGCGTTTTTCGTGTGCCCCCATGTTGTCATGGCCCGCGAAGGCGGGCCACCCAGTAATCACGGCGTGGAAACTAAGCCTTCGAAATCAGGGATGCTGCGGGCGCTACTGGGTCGCCCGGTCAAGCCGGGCGATGACACGCTGCGGGTGACGCAATCTAATCCAACGACAGCGTCACCATGCAGATCTCCGGCTCCTCCGGGTCGCCCTCGACGCGAAAGCCGAGCTCGCGGCACATCTTGAGCATCACGCTGTTCTCCCGCAGCACCTGGCCCTCGATGCGCCGCAGGCCCTCGCTGCGCGCGTACTCGATGATCAGCTGCATCAGCTCCCAGCCGAGGCCGTGCCCCTTGAGGTCGGAGCGCAGCAGGATCGCATATTCGGCGCACTCGTAATTGGCGTCGGCGTGCATGCGCACGACGCCGAGCAGGTGCCCGGAAGCCTCGTCGATAGCGGCGAACGCCATGGCGCGACCGTAGTCGAGCTGCGTGAGCCGGGCGATGAACGCATGGCTGAAATCCTTGACCGGCGCGAAGAACCGCAGCCGCAGGTCCTCCGCCGTCACCTTGCCGAAGAACGCGTGCACCATCGGCTCGTCCTCGGGACGCAGCGGCCGCACGAACACGCGCCTGCCGTCGGCCAGCGTCACACGGCGCTCCCATTGCTTGGGGTAGGGCCGCACCGCGAACCGCGGGTTGCCGGTCCCCTTGAACCGCGGCTCGACCGGCGCGACGGCGATGCGGGCATCGAGCGCCAGCACGCCGGTCTCGTCGGCGAGCAGCGGATTGATGTCGAGGTCGCGGATTTCCGGCAAGTCGGCCGCAAGCTGCGCGAGCTTGACCAGCATCAGGGCCACGTCGGTCTCGCGCGCGGCCGGAACGTCGCGATAGGCTTTGAGCAGGCGGGCGACGCGGGTGCGCGCGACGAGATCGCCCGCGAGCTTCATGTCGAGCGGCGGCAGCGCGAGCGCCTTGTCGTCGATCACCTCGACCGCGGTGCCGCCATAGCCGAACACGACGACCGGCCCGAACGTCGGGTCGTCGGCGATGCCGGCGATGAGCTCGCGAGCCTTCGGGCGCAGGATCATCGGCTGCACGATCACGCCGGCAATGCGCGCATCGGGCCGCGCCGCGCGCGCCTTGGCCAGAATTTCCGCCGCGGCCGCGCGCACGTCCGCCTCGCTGGTGAGATTGAGCCGTACCCCGCCGATATCGGACTTGTGCACAATGTCGCGCGACTGGATCTTCACCACGACGGTCCGCCCGGCGGCCAGGAACGGCTTGGCCACGTCCCCCGCCTGCTCCGCAGTTTCGGCGAGCACGGCGGGAACGATGGGAATTGCGTAGGCCGCGAACAGCCGGCCGATCTCGATGGGATCGAGCCAACTGCGCTGATCGGCGAGCGCCGTCTCGATGACGCGCCGACCGGTTTCCGCATCGGGCGCGAAATGCTCCGGCAGGCTCGGCGGCGTGGCCATCAGGTCCTCGTGCGCTTGCGCGTAGCGCGCGAGGTCCATGAAGCCGCGGATCGCATCGGATTCGGTCTCGAAATGCGGGATCGCGGCCGCCTCGAAGGCATCGAGCGCGGCGCGATCCGCCCCGATCCACACCGCGAACATCGGCTTCGGCCGCACCGATTTCGAGCGATAGCTTTTGACGAGATTCGAAACGCTGACGGCGGTATCGACCGGCGAAGCGAGCGCAGTCGGCACGTTGAGCACCAGGATGGCGTCGTTCTCGCGATCCTCGATCAGCGCCTCCAGCGCGGCGGCGTAACGTCCCGCATCCGCATCACCGATGATGTCGATCGGATTGGCCTTCGACCAGGTCGGCGGCAACACGGCGTCGAGCCGCGCCCGCGCGTCGGCCGAAAGCTCGGCGACGGTGCCGCCGAGATCGGCCAATCGGTCGGTCGCCAGCACGCCGACGCCACCGCCGTTGGTGAGTATCGCAAGACGGTTTCCGGTAAACGGGCGCAGCCGGCCGAGCGTCTCGACCGCATCGAACAGCTCGTCGAGATCCGAGACCCGCAGCAGGCCGGCACGGCGGAATGCCGCATCGTAGACCTCATCGGAGCCGGCGAGCGCGCCGGTATGGGTCGCCGCGGCCTTGGCGGCTTGTGCGTGGCGCCCGGATTTGACCACGACGACCGGCTTGGCGCGGGCGGCCGCGCGGGCCGCCGACATGAATTTGCGGGCGTTCTTGATCGATTCGACATAGAGCAGGACCGCGCGCGTTCCCCGATCCAACGCGAAAAAATCCAACAGATCGCCGAAATCGACGTCGAGCTGATCGCCGATCGAGACCGCCGCCGAGAAACCGATCGCGCGCTGCGCCGCCCATTCGGCCATTCCGGCGACGATGGCGCCGGATTGGGAGACGAGCGCAAGATCGCCTCGCCGCGGCATCCGGGTCGCGAAGCTCGCATTGAAATTCGCCGCGGGGGCCATCACGCCGAGGCAATTCGGGCCGACGATCCGCAGGCCTTTTCCGCGCGCGGCGCGCTCGGCGGCTTCCGCGAGCGAGCCTTTGCCGTGCCCCAGCCCGGCCGTGAGGATGATGGCGGCGGCGACGCCGCGGCCGGCAGCGGCGGCGACGATCTGCGGAACCCGCTCCGGCGGCGCGGTGATCACCGCGACATCCGGCGCCGGATCGATCGTCTCGATGCTTGCGGTAGCCGCGATGCCCTCGATCTCGCGATGGTGCGGATTGACGAGTGCGAGCGAGCCCGAAAAACCCCCGGCACGCAAATTGCGGAGAACCGCGCGGCCGACCGAACCCTGACGCGGGCTCGCGCCCACCACGGCGACCGCGCGCGGGAGGAACAATTTTTCGAGCCGATAGGTCGACATGGAGGTCTCGCCTGGGGACGCGTTGCGCATAACGGACCGGGCGGCGCGTGACAATGAGGCCATGCGGCCGCTGCCAAATCGGAGCGCCGGCCGCGGCGATCGACAGCGCACGCCGTGAAGCGTGGCCGGTCGGAATTCGTACTGGGCGGTTGTCGGGGGCGCCGCTTGATCCTACATCAACCGCAATGCCATTTCGGCATGAACCCAACGGCCGATCTTGCGTTACCAAAATTCGCGGGGCTTGGCGTGCAGGGCTTCCATACGCCCCGGCCCCATCGAGGCATGCAAATGGACGACGGACCTAGTAGCCCCGCGGTCGCATCCATGCGGCGACCTGCGGGACCCGATCAGCACAGAAGAGTTTGCACCGTGAGGCGGCGCGGCAAGGCTGATTGAAGCCCGGCTCGCCTCTCGCCGGTGCGGCGAAGAGGTGAGCCATGCGGATGGACCTCTCCCTGCCCCGCGTTTGGGCGATCGGCGGCGCGCCGGCGGAGCCAGCAAATCGTTACGCGGAGAAGCTCGCGGGACTGTGGCCCGGCGCGCTCGAGGCGATTCTGGCCGCGCTCGGGACCAGCCGCGCGGGCCTGACCGAGGCCGAAGCCGAGGCGCGCCTCGCCGAGATCGGGCCGAACGAAGTCGCGCATGAGCGGCCGCCCATCTGGTACGTGCAACTCCTCGCCGGGTTCGCCAATCCGTTCATCCTCATTCTGGTGCTATTGACGGCGGTGTCGCTCGTAACGGGCGACGATCGTGGCGTCGCCGTGCTCTCGACCATGATCAGCGTGAGCGTGCTGTTGCGGTTCTGGCAGGAATTCCGCTCGACCCGCGCCGCCGAGCAGCTCAAGGCCATGGTGCGAACGACCGCGACCGTGCTGCGTCGCGACGAAGCCGATACCCCGCGGCGGCGCGAGATCCCGATCCGGGAGCTGGTGCGGGGCGACATCGTGGCGCTGTCGGCCGGCGACATGATCCCGGCGGACGTGAGGCTGATTACCTCGCGCGACCTGTTCGTGAGCCAGGCCGTGCTCACGGGCGAGGCCCTGCCGGTGGAGAAATACGACACGCTCGGCAGCGTCGTCCAAAGGTCGGCGTCGGGCGCCGGCAATGGCGCGCCCGGCCTGCTCGACGTTGCCGACGTGTGCTTCCTCGGCACCAACGTGGTCAGCGGCACCGCGACCGCGGTCGTCATCGCCACCGGGCCGCGGACCTACTTCGGCTCGCTGGCGAAATCGATCGTCGGGCAGCGCGCCCAGACCGGGTTCGACCGCGGCGTCAACAGCGTGAGCTGGGTGCTGATCCGGTTCATGGCCGCGATGGTGCCGGTGGTGCTGCTGATCAACGGCTTCACCAAGGGCGACTGGATCCAGGCGTTCTTCTTCGCGGTCTCGGTCGCGGTGGGGCTGACCCCGGAGATGCTGCCGGTCATCGTCACCGGCAATCTCGCCAAGGGCGCGGTGATCATGTCGCGCCGCAAGGTGGTGGTGAAGCGTCTCAACGCTATCCAGAACTTCGGCGCGATGCAGATCCTGTGCACCGACAAGACCGGCACCCTGACCCAGGACCGGATCGTTCTCGAGCGCCATCTCGACGTGCTCGGCCGCGACGACGAGGAAGTCCTGGCGCTCGCCTGGCTCAATAGCCGGCACCAGTCCGGGCTCAAGAATTTGCTCGACACCGCGGTGCTGCATTACGCCGATGAGCTCGCGCCCAAGGCGCGCCACGAGGAATACATCAAAATCGACGAGCTGCCGTTCGACTTCGTCCGCCGCCGGATGTCGGTGATCGTCGAGAAGCCCGACGGCACCCACCTGATGGTATGCAAAGGCGCGGTCGAGGAGCTGCTGGCGATTTCCCGGCATCTGCTGCTGGACGGCGAACGCAAACCGCTCGATCAGGCCGCCCGCAACCGGCTGCGCGCGATCGCCCGCGACATGAACGCGGATGGATTCCGGGTGATCGCCGTTGCCACCCGCGAGTTCGGTCCCGGCGAGGTCCGCACGCAATATGCGGCGCGCGACGAGAAGGACTTGGTCATCCGCGGCTTTCTCGCATTCCTCGATCCGCCGAAGGCGAGCGCGGGTCCGGCAATCGCCGCGCTGCGAGAGCACGGGATCCGCGTGAAGATCCTCACCGGCGACAATGCCGTGGTGACCGCGAAAATCTGCCGCGAGGTCGGGCTCGACATCGGCAAGCCGGTTCTCGGCCGCGCGCTCGATCGCATGAGCGATGCCGAGCTTGCGGACCTGGCGGAGCGTGCGAGCGTGTTCGCCAAGATGTCGCCGTCGCAGAAGGCGCGCGTGATCCGCGCCCTGCAGGCGAAGGGTTTCACGGTCGGATTTTTGGGCGACGGCATCAACGATGCGCCCGCGTTGCGCGATGCCGACGTCGGCGTTTCGGTCGACACCGCCGCGGATATCGCCCGGGAGGCGGCCGACATCATCCTCTTGGAGAAGAGCCTGATGGTGCTGGAACAGGGCGTGATCGAGGGCCGCCGGACCTTCGCCAACATTATCAAATACATCAAGATGACGGCGAGCTCGAATTTCGGCAACGTGTTCAGCGTGCTGGTGGCGAGCGCGTTCCTGCCGTTCCTGCCGATGCTGCCGATCCATCTGCTGGTGCAGAACCTGCTCTACGACCTGTCGCAAACGGCGGTGCCCTTCGACCGCGTCGATGGCGATTATCTGCGCGAGCCGCGCAAGTGGATCGCACACGACATCGCGCGATTCATGGTGTTCGTAGGTCCGATCAGCTCGATCTTCGACCTCACCACCTTCGCGCTGCTGTGGTTCGTGTTCGGTGCCAACAGCGCGGAGCACCAGGCATTGTTTCAGTCCGGCTGGTTCGTCGAAGGGCTGCTCACGCAGACGCTGATCGTGCACATGATCCGCACCGCGAAAATTCCGTTCGTGCAGAGCACGGCGGCGCCGCCGCTGCTGCTGCTCACGCTGCTGATCATGGCAATCGGGATCGCGATCCCGTTCTCGCCGGTGGGACGCAGCATCGGGCTCGTTCCGCTGCCGTGGGAATATTTCCCCTGGCTCGCGGCGACGCTCTTCTCGTACTGCTTGCTTACGCAGGCCGTGAAGGGCTGGTACATCCGCCACTACGGGGCGTGGCTGTAGGCGGGCGTTCTACCTCCCCTTTTGGGGAGGTCGCCGCGCGCAACGCGGCGGGCGGGGTGTTTCGTATGCCCACCCCGGCAGCTCGCATTCGCGCGCTGCCGACCCTCCCCCGGCGGGGAGGGAAAAGGGCGCATCACCCCTCCAGGTCCAACGCCTCGAGAATCGCATTGACCATCGGCCGCATGTGGAAATTCTCCGGCATGATGCTCACGCGGGCGCCGGCCTGCTCGATCGCGCGGCCGACTACCGGCCCGACCGCTGCAATCGTGGTGCGCCGCAAGCCCTCGCGCAGCCGGCCTTCACGGCGGTTCTTGCTGGCGACCTCTTCGAGCCGGCGGATCTGCGGCGAGCTCGTGAACGTGATGAGGTCGATCCGACCCTCGGCCATCTCGTCGATGACTTCGACGACGCGCGCATCCTCGGTTTGCGAGCCGTAGACGTAACAAAGCACCGGATCGGCGTTGGCGCCTTTCTGCTCGAGGAAGTCCAGCAAGACGGACCCCTGGGGTTCCGGATAAAGCTGGACCGCGATGCGGCGCCCGGAAAGATCCTGGCCACGCAGCACCGCGACGATACCTTCGCTGGTCGGTGGATCGGCGGCCAGATCGGCGTCGAGCCCGAGCTCGCGCAAGCGCCGCACCGGCTTGGGGCCGCGGGTGACCTTTCTCACCTTGCCGAGCATCGCCCGAAAAGCATCCTCCATGCCCGCGCGGCGCGCGAAGCCGACGAGACGCTGCAACCCCTCGCCGGTCATCAGGATCAGATCGTCGGGCGGAGCCTCGATGAAGCGCCGCAGCCATGCCAGCACCGGAGCCTCGTCGGGCGTGTCGTGGATCGAGACCAAAGGACAGCGGATCGCGGTTGCGCCCTGGCGCTCCAGCATCCGCGCCAGCACGTCGAGTTCGCGCGTTTCCGGCACGACGATGCGCCGCCCGGCCAGAACGCCGCTCATGCCCGCAACTCCGTGAGGTCGGCCGGGCAATACTAAGCGCGATCGGGGCGGCATGCACGCTTGTCCCTCCCCGGAGGGGAGGGTCGGTGAGCCGCCTAAACTAGCGGCGAACCGGGTGGGGCGACCCTACCCCACCGGCCTCCAGCCGGCGACCTCCCCTGAAGGGGAGGTAGAAGATCAATACACGTCGCGCTGATAACGGCCGGCGCGGGCGAGCTCGGCAAGTTGCGCCTTGGCTCGGCTCAAAGCCACGCCGGCCTGCTTGGCGATGATATGGGCAAGCGCGGCATCGACGTCGCGCGCCATGCGGATGGCGTCGCCGCAGACATAGAGGTGTGCGCCGTCGCTGATCCAGGCGTAAAGCTCGGCGGCCCGTTCGCGCATGCGATGCTGCACGTAGATCTTTTCGGCCTGATCGCGCGAGAAGGCGAGATCGAGTCGGGTGAGCAATCCGTCCCTGCGAAAAGCTTCCAGCTCCTGCTCGTACAGAAAATCGAGCTCACGGTGTTGATCGCCGAAGAGCAGCCAGTTCTTGCCGTTGGCGCCGCTCGCGCGGCGATCCTGAAGAAATGCCCGGAATGGAGCGATGCCGGTGCCCGGCCCAATCATCACGATCGGGACGCTCGGATCGGCCGGCAAGTCGAAGCCATGCGCGGGCTTGACGAATACCGGGATCGCACAGCCCTTTTGCGCCCGGTCGGCAAGAAAGCTCGAGGCTACGCCCTTGCGCAGCCGGCCGCGCATCGCATAGCGCACGGCGGCCACGGTGAGATGCACCTCGCCCGGATGCAGCTTGGGCGAGGAAGCAATGGAATAGAGTCGCGGTTCGAGTCTTCCGAGTGCGAGAATCAGCTCCTCGATGGGCGGCTGTGCCGACGGAAACGCGAGCAACAGATCGAGCAGATCGGCGTTGGCAGGCTCGGCGCCGGGATAGCCTTCGGCAAGCGCCTGCAGGCGGTCGGCCTCGGCCGGATCGCGCGCGCGGGAAGCGAGCACTTCGACGGCCTGGTCGGAAGGCCGGCCGATATCGCAGGCCTCGAGCAGCGCCTCCCGCAACGGACGGCGGGTGCCGTCGGGACAATCCACCTCGCAAGAAGCCGGGGCTCCCAGACGCTCGAGGATCGCCGCAACGACCTCCGGGTCGTTGGCCGCGTGGACGCCGAGCGCGTCGCCGACCTTGTAGCCACGCGCCAGATCGTCATGCCGGAACACGACGTGCCGGGTATCCTTCTCGGATCCTTCCCGATTGAGGCGGAGCGCGCCTTCGAAGCGCGCGAGCAACGGCGCGCCCGCAGCGAGCGGCGCCGACGCAGCTTCGATTTTAGGCGGGTTCGCGGCCGACGTCGCGGCCACGCCGGCGGACGGGGCCGCGATGAGCTCCTTGAGCATGCGCGCGGTTTCCTTGCCGCCCGGCACGCAGCGGGTGAGGCCGTTCTCTTCGCCGCGCGCGATCGCCTCGGCATAGGTCTGGCAGAGATACCCGCACTGGCCGCAATCGAGCTGGCCCATCGCGGCCATCATTCGCCGCTCCAGCGGGCGACCGTCCGCGAGCTTCATGCGCTCGTCGAGCGCCAGCGCCGGGTCGTGCCAGGGAAATTCCTCGGGGTGTGCTGGCGCGGCTTGCGGAATGGGCAGCGCTTGCGGAGCGAGAATCGTCTCCATCCCCGCGGTTGCAACCGCCGCCGCATCGGTGCCGATGAGACCGGCCAGCAAGCCGTTGAGCCAGGCGCGCTGCGCCGGCGAGAACGGCGAATTGTCGGGAACGATCGGCGCGATGTAGCTCATGGCATCATCCGGCGCGCTTGCGGCGCGCAATTCCTCTCATGCGGCCGCATCGAGCAACTGCGTCAGCTCTTCGACACTGTGACGTTCCGAGAACGCGCGGAAACTCTCCTCGCTACTGCGGCGGTGACCCAGATAGGTGCGCAGCACCCGTTCGAGCTTCACTGCCAGCTCCGGGAACGGAACGGCGCGGAACAGCGGCCGGCCGAGACGCTGCTCGGTGCCGGCGCCGCCGCCGATGAAGACGTCGTAGCCCTCGATCATGTCGTCCCCGGCCTCGACCTTGGTGCCGAGCAAACCGATGTCGGCGAGGTAATGCTGGGCGCAGGAATTCGGGCAGCCGGTGAGATGCACGTTGAGGGGCCGGTCGAGCGCGACCTTGGCCTCGAGCTGTTCGGCGAGCTCGAGCGCCTGGCCCTTGGTGTTGGTCAGCGCGAACTTGCAGCCGGTGTTGCCGGTGCAGGCGACGAGCCCGCTGCGGATCGGGCCCGCGCGCAAGTCGAGCCCGAGCGCTTGGACGGCGGCTTCGGCCGCGGCGATTTCCGATGCGGGAACATCGGAGATCAGCAGATTTTGCCAGACCGTGAGGCGCAGCGTGCCGCTCGCGTGCCGCTCGGCAATGTTCGCGAGAGACCGCATCTGCTCCGCCGTCAGCCGGCCCACCGGTACGGCGACCCCGAGATAGAACAATCCGGCCTGGCGCTGCGGATGCACGCCGAGATGCGCGCCTTTGACGGACGGCTTGCGCGGCACGCATCGCTCCAGCGGGAACCGCAGCGGCTTGAATGAAAGATGCTTCTCCGCTTCGGCCAGGAAACCGTCCAGCCCCAGGCGCTCGAGTACATATTTGAGCCGCGCCTTCTTGCGGTCGGTGCGGTCGCCCTGATCGATGAAGCCGCGTACCAGCGCGAGCGCCACTGGTGTGCACTGCTCCGGCTTGATGAGCAGCCCGGTATCGCGGCCGAAATCGCCATGGCCGGTGATGCCGCCGAGCAGAACCCGGAAATAGACGCCGGGCGCGACCGCCTCGCCTTCGCCGACCGCGACCGCCGCAAAGCCGATGTCGTTGGTGTCCTGGAGCACGGAAACGGGGCCGCCGCCGTCGAAACCGACGTTGAATTTGCGCGGCAGCCCGTAGAGCTCGCGATGATTCAAGATCGTGTAATGCAGCTCGCGGCAGAGCGGCCGGGTGTCGATCAGCTCGTCGGGGTCGATGCCGGCGGTCGGGCTTCCGGTGATGTTGCGCAAATTGTCGGCGCCGGCGCCGCGCGTGGTCAGCCCGAGGTCCTGGACCGCCGTCAGCACGTCGAGGATCGACTTCGGGCCGATCTCGCGCAGCTGCAGATTGGCCCGCGTGGTCACGTCGGCATAGCCGCCCGCGTATCGCTCCGCGATCTCGGCGATGCCGCGCAACTGATGGGCGCCGAGGATGCCGTTCGGGATCCGCAGCCGGCACATGAAGGCGTCCTGCGCGGGCGCCACGTAGAACAGTCCGTGGAACTTGTGCAGGAAAACGTCGGTGCCCTTGGGGAAGCGGCCGGCTTCGGCGTTGGCGCGTATTTCCTCCCACATGTCGAACGGGTTCTTGGCGCGCTTCGCCATCTCCTCGGCCGTGAGCTTCTTGCCGGCGGCGAGGAAGCGATCCTGTGCGGCGCGGTGAATCTCTTCGGGACCGGAGGCGGCCGGTTCCGCGGGGGCGATCGTCGCCGCGCCGTTGGCGCCGGGAGCAGGCGGAGGAGGACCCGTCCCGGCACCACGGCGCGTCAGCAGGCCGGCAAAGAAGCCTTCGAGATAGCGCTTCTGCTCCTCGGTGAAATCGGGACCCATCGTCACCGATCCCTCACTCCGCGGGCGCCATGCCGGCAATCGCCTTCGGCGCGGGCTCGCGCGAGGCCGCCCAATAGCCGAGCCCCATGATCCCCGCCCCGCTGACGATGTTGCCCAGCGATACCCAGACCAGATTGTGCAGCATGCCGATCCAGGTGACGTTCTCCGGATGGTTGCCCAGCAGCGCGACCGACAGCAGCGTCATGTTGGCGACCGAATGCTCGAACCCGCTGCCGATGAAGGCGAACAGACACCAGAAGATGGCGATGCATTTCGCGGTGTCGTTGGTCATCCGCGCGCTCATCCAGATGGCGAGGCAGACGAGCCAGTTGCACAGGATGGCGCGGGCGAACAGCTCGATCGCGGGCGCGTTCATCTTCGCGGCCGCGACCTTCATCAGCAGCTGGCTATTGGAATGCAGCATGGCGCCGCCGCCGCCGGTCACGAACAGCGCCGCCAGCAGCCCCGCGCCGACGAGGTTGCCGACCCAAGTCATGCTCCAGGACGAGCCGAGATCGGCGAGGCTGACCCGCCGCCGCAGCACGCCGAGCGACATGAACATGGTGTGGCCGGTGAAGAGGTCGGAGCCGGCGAAGATGACGAGCGTGAGCGCGATGCCGAACGAGGCGCCCATGATCAGCCCGCGATAGGCCGGATCGACGTCCGAGCCGACGCTGAAGATCAGGATGATGCCCAGCCCGACATAGGCACCGGCCAGCATGGAGCTGATCCAGAATCCCCCCGGCGACCGGCGCAGGTACTCGCTCTTCTTGGCTGCGACCGCGGCGAAATGATCGACGGTTTCCGCGTACATTCTGTGTTCTCCAATAGCTAGGCGGCGGCCTGCCGGCCGGAGCGCGAACCTGATGAGATTGGAATTTGCAAGACGCAGGCCAGTCGGGCCTGTCAGCTAAGATGCTGGTCCGCTTTTGGAATCGCCGTTGGATAAAAATTAGGCAGAAGCTTTTTTGCCTAGCATCTCGCCATGCTGTGATTCAATATTGTGCAACGCAACAAGCAATTGTTCACGATTAGGCGGTGGTGAACGTCGGCACCGGCGGGCCGCCCTCGCTCGCGCTGAATTTCAGCCGCACCTCCTGCCCGATCGCGAGTGCGTCGAAATCGCAATTGACGAGGTTCGTGAGCATGGTGGGCCCTTCGGCAAGCGTCACGTAGGCGATCACGTACGGCTCGGGGGCCCGGCGCATCACGCTGTACGAACAGATCGTGCCTCGCCCGGATGCTTCGGTCCACTCGGTCTTCCCGCTCCAGCAGAACGGGCAGGTCGAGCGCGGATACCAATGCGCCTTGCCGCACGCGGTGCAGCGGCGGATCAGGAACCGCCCCCTTGCGGCGGCATCCCAAAACGCCTGCGAGTCCGGCGTCGGCTGGGGAGCGGGAATTTTTCGCGTCCTCGCCATGGCTCACTCCCGCTCCAAAATCAGGGTGGCGCCGACGTGCCGGGTGGCAAGCGAGCCGCCGGTCCCGTGCGCGAGCGCCAGATCGCAGTTCCTGACCTGCACGGCCGGATGCGCCTCGCCACGCAACTGACGCACCGCCTCGATCACCTTGGTCATGCCGCCGCGATTGGCCGGATGATTGTTGCACAAGCCGCCGCCATCGGTGTTGAACGGCAGCTTGCCGACCCCCGAGATCAGGTTGCCGTCGGCCACGAACGCCCCGCCGTGGCCTTTCTCGCAAAATCCGAGATCTTCGAGCTGGATCAGCACGGTGATGGTGAAACTGTCGTAGATCGACACGTATTTGATATCTCTCGGTTTGATGCCGGCTTCCGCAAATGCCGCCGGCCCCGACCGCGCAGCGGCCGAATAGGTGAGATCGATATCGCCGCCGACCTGGAGCTTCGGCGCGGTGCCGGCGCCGATGAGCTTGACCAGCGGCCGGCTGAGACTCCGGGCGATCTCCGGCCTCACCACCACGAGCGCGCCGCCGCCGTCGCTGATGACGCAGCAATCGAGCCGGTGCAGCGGATCGGCGACGATCGGCGAGTTGACCACGTCCTCCACGGTCACGACGTCGCGCAGCATGGCGTGCGGATTGTGCTGAGCGTGATGGGAGGCCGCGACCTTGATCCAGGCGAGCTGCTCGCTCGTGGTGTCGAACTCGTACATGTGCCGCATTGCGCACATGGCATAGCCGTTGATGATGGTGAGGCCGAACGGGGATTCCCATTGCGCGTCGGGCTGCGCGGGATTGTAGGTGCGCGGCGCCGTGCCGGTCGCCATGCCTTCGCTGCGCGGCCGGCCGGCCAGGGTGATTAGCGCCACGTCGCACTTGCCGGCGGCGATCGCCTGCGCGGCATGTGCCACGTGCACCAGATACGAGGAGCCGCCGGTGTCGGTGCTGTCCACGTGCCGGACCTTGAGGTTCATGTAGTCGAGCATGGAAAGCGGCCCGAGCCCCGGCGCATCGCCCGCGCAGAAGTAGCCGTCGACATCCTGTTTGCTCAATCCGGCATCCGCGAGCGCGCCGATCGCGACTTCGGCATGGAGCTGCGCCACCGACTTGTCCTCGGCCTTGCGCGTGGGATGCTCGAATGCGCCGACGATGTAGCATTGGACGTTGCTGGTCATCTTGTCCTTGTCCGTGGATGAGGCTTCGGGCCGCCGGCGGGAGAAAACACCGATTGGATCAGAAAATCCGCTCCAGGAACACCAAGTCGAGCCAGCGCTCGAATTTCCAACCGACCTGCCGGAAATGCGCAACCTGCTCGAAGCCGAATTTGGCGTGCAGCTTCAAGCTCGCCTGATTGGTCGCATCGATGCCGGCCACCATCGCATGAAAGCCGCTTCCGCGCGCGATCTCGACGAGCGGACCTAAGATCGCCGTGCCCACGCCGCTGCCGCGCTGTTCGGCCGCGACATAGATCGAGCTCTCGACCGTGTAGAGATACGCGGCCCAGAGGCGGAACGGACCGTAGCTGGCGAATCCCGCCACGACACCCGCATCGAGCCCCACCAGCGCGCGTGCTTTGCCTCGAACCATTGCCGTTGCGCGTTCCTGCTGCGCGGCTCGTAATCATAGGTCGCAGTGGTGTTGATCACGGCATCGTTGTAGATGGCCAGCATGGCCTCGAGATCGCCCGCCTCGGCTTCGCGCACCTCGATCATCCATCGTCCCCGCGCTGTTCATTGCCACGCCATACCAGTAGACCCGGACGATGCTTCTTGGCAAAGAAGCCGGCGAGCATCGTGGGCGGAGCAAGCATGAGCGCGCATGTCAATCCTCTAGGGCAGCCAGTGGGCCCTGCCGTGCCGAACTGGGAGCCGCGCCCCCGGCCGCCGCGGGACGCGGTCGACGGGCGCTTCTGCCGGCTCGAACCGTTCGACGCGGATCGGCATTGCGCCGATCTGGTCGATGCCTACGCGGAGGATAAGGAGGGGCGGATTTGGACCTATCTGGCCTATGGTCCGTTCGCGGGGTTCGAGGATTTTCGCGATTTCATGCGGGCGCATTTTTCCGGCGCGGATCCGCTTTGCCACGTCATTATCGATCGCACGAGCGGGCGCGCGGTCGGAATGGCAAGCTATATGCGCATCGATCCGGCCATGGGCACGATCGAAGTGGGATCGATCGCCTATTCGCCGCGCTTGCAGAGGAGTCGCGCTGCGACCGAGGCCATGTATCTGATGATGCACCGTGCTTTCGACGAACTCGGCTATCGCCGCTACGAATGGAAATGCGACGCGCTCAATGCGCCCTCGCGCCAGGCCGCCGAGCGCCTCGGGTTCCGGTTCGAGGGGATTTTCCGTCAGGCGGTCGTCTACAAGGGCCGCAACCGCGACACCGCCTGGTATTCGATCGTCGACCGCGAATGGCCGGCGCTCCAAGCAGCGTTCGAGCGCTGGCTCGACCCGGGAAATTTCGACCGCGAGGGAGGCCAGCGGGAGTCGCTGTCGAATCTCACGGGCGTCAGCGCACTATCACGCTGAGGAGCTGGTCCGCTGGCGCTCATCTCCCCCGGAACGCCGGCTGGCGCTTCTCCACGAAAGCGGACACGCCTTCGAGATGATCCTGCGTCGCCGCGGCGGCCGCGAAACTCTCGGCCTCGCGGTGCGAGTGCTCGTCCCAGGAATGATCGAGCGAGGAGCGGATCAGGCGCTTGGCAAGCCCGAGCGCGACGGTCGGGCCGTCCGCGAGCTTTCGCGCGAGCTTTTCCGTTTCCGCATCCAATCCAGCGCGCGGCACGACCCAGTTCAAGATGCCGAGCTCGAGCGCTCGTCCCGCATGGAAGCGCTCGCCGAGCAAGGCGAGCTCCAGCGCCCGCCGTTCGCCGACCACGCGCGGCAGGAAATAAGTGGCGCCGCCGTCGGCCGAGAGTCCGATGTGCCGATAGGCCAGCGTGAAGATCGCATCCTCGCTGGCGATCGCGAGATCGGCCGCGAGCACCAGGCTCAGGCCGAAGCCGGCGGCAGCACCCCTCACCGAGACAACAACCGGCTTAGGCATGCGGCGGAGCTGATAGATCAACTGATGCGCGGCCACCACCTGCATTTCGCGACGGCGCAGATAAGCGTCGCGATCCTCCGTCAAGGACTTGTGGAAGCTCTTGACGTCGCCCCCGGCCATGAAATTCTCGCCCGCGCCGCGGATCACCACGCAGCGAATCTCCTCGTCGCGTTCCGCCCGGGCCGTCGCATCGATCAGCCCCTCCATCATTTGCGGAGTCAGCGCATTGAGCGCCGCGGGCCGGTTGAGCGTGATCGTGGCTATCCCTCGCGCAATTTCGCTGAGCACCTGCTGGTCCG
>DASWCW010000240.1:0-6644 GCA_036395835.1 Xanthobacteraceae bacterium | reverse complement strand
AACAACCACCTGCTGTACGCCATCACCTGGTTCGGTCTCGCCGCGGTGCTGGCAGGCGTGTTCGCGGTGTTTGCTGGGGGACGGATGCGGGAGGGCCGGCCGTAACCGGAGTCCGCGGCGTCGATCGCCTGACATCCGCTCCGAGCACGCCGCATTTTCGCCGACAACTCACCGGAGACTCGATGCGCCAAGGGGCCCGCGGCCCCTCGTTCCCGGCGGCGCGTGCCCGCATAATGCCGAACCGTTGGCATGCTGCCGCAAGCCCCCGAGCCAGGACGAGAAGCATGATGAAATACGCGAGCGCCGCCATGATCCTGGCTCTTTCGGCAACCGCCGCCCTGGCGAGCCCGGAATCGGAAATCTCCGCGTATCGAAGGAGTCACGGCCTCCCGGCCGTCACGGCCGATCCCGCGCTGAATGCCCTTGCGGCCAAGCAGGCACACGCGATGGCGGCGAGCGGCGTCATGGATCACAGCGTTTACGCGCCGTTCGCGCAACGCATTTCCGCCTACAGCACCGTGGCCGCTGCCGAGAACATCGCCATGGGGACGAAAACGTTTTCGGAAACCTTGGCGATCTGGAAGGCATCCTCCGGGCATAACACCAACCTGCTGATGGGGGACGCCCGGCGCATCGGGATCGCCTCGGCATCCGGTCACGGCAGAACCTATTGGGCGCTGATTCTGGCAGCCCCCAACGCGCCCAAGCGGCACAAAGGCTTGGTGCTGGTTGCTGGCGATGCGCCCTCGGCCGCCGCAGCCCCGAAGGAGGCGAGCTCGCGAGCCGAGAGACCTCGGACCAAGGCCGGCTGCTCTCGCAACGGCGCCGACGGAATGTGGCAAAAGCTGGTCTGCTGGCTGAACGGGTCGTGAAGCCTCGCATCATGCCCCGTTCAGATGACGCCGATCATAGTCGCGGATACTGGGTTGATCCCTGCAGCTTGGCGATACCGGGAGGATGTCATGCGTAACATGGTTCTCGCAGTCACTGCCGCAGCCGCGATCGTTTCGGCCGGGGCGTTCTCGAACGCCGAGGCCGCCGACTTCTACCCGGAGGCCCCGCCGCCGGTCGCGGAGGTTCCGCCGCCCGCCGCCGCGCCGCCCGTCGCCGTCGTTCCGCGGCCCCCTGCGGTCGTCCTCGTCGAGCCGCCATGCCCCGTGGTTTGGCGGTGCGGCTACTGGGGCTGCGGCTGGCGGCAAGCCTGCGGGCCGGTCGGCCCCGCGGTTTATTATGGCGCGCCGCGCTGGGACTATTACGGCGCCCATCGGGACTACCGGGGTCCGTACTGGGGACGCGGGCACCACTGGAGCTACCGGCATCACTGGTCGTAAGCGGCCCGGATCCCGTCCAGGAAGCCCTTTCCGTTGAAACGGGGTGCATTTGCCGGCCGCCAGAGTGCTGTTTCTTGTACGGGCTCCGCCTTGCGAATAGGGTGCGGCCGACCTGAAGGATCGGCCGGTGCGCTATATTTCCACCCGCGGCGAGGGTCCGCCGCTGTCTTTCGTCGAGGCCATGCTGGCCGGGCTCGCCCGCGACGGCGGGCTCTATGTGCCTGAGTCCTGGCCGGTTTTCGCCCCGGAGCAGATCGCCGGCTTGGCCGGCCTGCCGTATCCGGAGCTCGCCCTCGAGATCCTGCGGCCCTTCGTCGATGGCGCGATCCCGGAAAGCGATCTCGCCCGCATGACCCGGGAGGCCTACGGCGCCTTCCGGCATCCCGCGGTCGTTCCCCTGATCCAGCTCGGACCCCGGACCTTCGTCCTCGAGCTGTTCCACGGGCCGACGCTCGCCTTCAAGGATCTGGCCATGCAGCTGCTCGCCCGGCTCATGGACCATGTGCTGCGCCAGCGCGGCGAACGGGCGACCGTGATCTGCGCGACCTCGGGCGATACCGGCGGTGCCGCGGTCGAAGCGTTCCGCGCCTGCGCCCAGGTCGACGTGGTGGTGCTGTTCCCGCAGAACCGCATCTCCGACGTGCAGCGCAAGATGATGACGAGCGTGCCCGATCCCAACGTCCACGCGCTCGCGATCGAAGGCACGTTCGACGATTGCCAGGCGATCGTGAAGGGATTGTTCGCGCATGCATCCTTCCGCGATCGCGTGCGGCTCTCCGCGGTCAATTCCATCAATTGGGCGCGGGTCGTGGCGCAGGCCATCTATTATTTCGCCGCCGCGCTCGCGCTCGGCGCGCCGGCGCGCCGGCCGGCGTTCACGGTGCCAACCGGGAATTTCGGCGACGTGTTCGCCGGCTATGTGGCGGCCCGCATGGGGCTGCCGATCGATCGCCTCGTCGTCGCCACCAACGTCAACGACATTTTGGTGCGGACGCTCAAGACCGGCACCTACGAGGTCCGCGACGTCATCGCCACGACCTCGCCGTCCATGGACATTCAGGTCTCCTCGAATTTCGAGCGCCTGCTGTTCGATGCCTACGACCGCGATTCCGACGCGGTGCGCGCCCTGATGGGCTCGCTCGCCCAGTCGCGCCGCTTCACGATCGGTGCGAGCGCGCTCGCCGCGATCCGCGCCCGCTTCTCGGCGGACCGGGCCGACGAGGAGGAGACCGCGGCCACGATCCGCACCCTGCGTCGCGAGGCCGATTATCTGCTCGACCCGCACAGCGCGGTCGCGTTCGCGGTCGCCGAGAAGGAAGGCGGCGATCGCAGCGTGCCGATGGTGGTGCTTTCGACCGCGCATCCCGGCAAATTTCCCGAAGCGGTCGCGCGCGCCGCCGGAATTATGCCGCAGCTGCCGGCTTGGCTCAGTGACTTGGCCGATCGGCCCGAGCGGATGCAGGTGCTTCCCGCCGATCAGACCGCCGTCGAGCGTTTCATTCTCGGCGCCAGCCGCGCCGCCCAGGGAGCCGCCGCATGACCGTGGAGTTGACGCGCCTTGCCTCCGGCCTCGTCGTGATCACCGACGCCATGCCGCATCTCGAGACCGCCTCGCTCGGGGTGTGGGTCGGCTGCGGCGGCCGCGACGAGCGCGACGACGAGCACGGCATTGCGCACCTGTTGGAGCACATGGCCTTCAAAGGCACCTCGCGGCGCACCGCGCGACAGATCGCCGAGGAGATCGAGGCGGTGGGCGGCGATCTCAACGCGTCGACGAGCGTGGAGATGACCGCCTATTACGCGCGCGTGCTCCGGGCCGACGTGCCGCTGGCGCTCGACGTGCTCTCCGACATTCTCGCCGACCCGGCGTTCGATCCGGAGGAGCTGGTCCGCGAGCAGAACGTCATCGTGCAGGAGATCGGCGCCGCCGAGGATACGCCCGACGACATCGTGTTCGATCACCTGCAGGCGACCGCGTTTCCCGCGCAGCCGGTCGGGCGCTCCATTTTGGGCACGCCCGCGAGCATCCGTTCGTTCGACGGCGCGCGGCTGCGGGCCTATCTCGGCCGCAATTATCGCGCGCCCGACATGGTGGTGGCGGCGGCGGGCGCGGTCGAGCATCGCGCCGTGGTCGTGGAAGTGGAGCGGCGTTTCTCCGCCTTCAACGGCTCCGCCGCGCCGGTGCCCGATCCTGCCAAGTTCGGGGGCGGCATTCGCGTCGAGGCGCGCGATCTCGAGCAGGTCCACATCGCGCTCGCGCTCGAAGGGGTGCCGCAGCGCGACCCCGAGCTCTACGCGCTGCAGGTCTTCACCAACATCGTGGGCGGCGGCATGTCGTCCCGGCTGTTCCAGGAGGTGCGGGAGAAGCGCGGCTTGTGCTACGCGATCTACACGTTCCACTCGCCCTATTCGGACACGGGCATGTTCGGCCTCTACGCCGGCACCGACGCTGCCGATGCGTCCGAGCTGATGCGCGTCGTGGTCGACCAGCTTGCCGCCGCCGCCGCCGACCTCGACGCCAAGGAAGTCGACCGCGCCAAGGCGCAAATGAAGGCCGGCCTGCTGATGGCGCTGGAAAGCTCGAGCGCGCGCGCCGAGCAGCTCGCGCGGCAGATTTTCGCCCACGGCCGGCCGCTCACGATCGAGGAAATCATTGCCAAGGTCGACGCCGTCACGGTGGAGAGGGCGCGGGCCGCGGGGCGCGAATTGATCCGGCGCAGCCCGCCGGCATTCGCGGCACTCGGACCGGCCGGGCTTGAAAGCGCGGCCGCAATCGCTGAAAGTTTCGGCCGCCAGGCCGCGTGAACCGGCGCCGCATCAGATTTCAACCAATCTGTTCGGGCACTCGGCTGCGAGCGGAATGATCGCATGGCATTCTTCCGTACCGCCAATTTTTCCGATCCGCTTCCGATCGTCGAAGGCGACGGGGTGACGCTGCGGACGCCCGGCCCCGGCGACTACGCCGAATGGGCGGCGCTGCGCGAGGCCAGCCGGGCTTTCCTCGTCCCCTGGGAGCCGACCTGGCCGGCGGATGATCTTACGCGCGCGGCGTTCCGCCGGCGCCTGCGCCGCTACGCCGAGGACCAGCGCAGCGACCAATCCTATGCCTTCTTCATTTTCCGCGGCAGCGACCAGGTACTCTTGGGTGGCCTGACCTTGGCCAACGTGCGCCGCGGCGTCGCCCAGGCGGGGAACCTCGGATATTGGATCGGCGAGCCCTACGCTCGCTGCGGGCACATGACCGCGGCGGTTGGCGCGCTGCTGCCGTTCGCGTTCGGCGCACTGCGGCTGCATCGCGTGGAGGCGGCCTGCATTCCCACCAACGCTGCCTCGATTCGCCTGCTGGAGAAGACCGGATTTACCCGCGAGGGCTATGCGCGCGAATATCTGTGCATCAACGGCATTTGGCAGGACCATCTGCTCTACGCGCGCCTGAAGGACGACGCCCGGGCTTGACCGTCCGCTGCCTTGGGGACGCCATGGTCGGCCTGCTATAACGCCACGAACCGGGGGTGCGGGCCGATCATGAGCAGGCAGCGGGAGGGGAAATCTCGGGTGGGCGCATGCGTGGCCGCAGCCCTTGCCACCCCGGCCGACATCGGATTATGCCGGTGCTGCAATGACTTGCCTTCTCGCCCCCAGACATCCCCGTCGTAGGGACTATGACCGGGACTATGCTCCTCGAAAATCGCTGCTCGAAATACTATGCCGGGGTTGCGAGAATAACACTAATGCAACCAATACCCGAAAGGCGCACCGACCCTGCCCGCCGACCCCGTTTCTACTGGAATACAACCGGAAGCGGCTGGCTTCGATAGGGGCTCACCAGCGGCTTCCCCTCCTATCGGCCGGTCCCTATATCCTGCCCCGGGCGCTCGCCGTTTTCTTGGGTTTGCGGCTTGAGTGACCAGGGCGAGGCGCGGCTGCTGGGGTTTAGCCTTACCCTATCAGCCGCGCCCCCTTGTCACCGCTCACACCTTGAATGACAACACTAAATTAGAATCACATTGGCAATGTGTCCCCGGGTTCCTCGACCGGGTTTGTTTGTTCGAGGATGGCGGATTGGTTGACATGAAACCAGGCGTGGCGGTGTCGGAGGCCTAATCAGCCGTTGGGACGACCAAACTCGGGAACTTCACTATTTCCGCCCGAGCTTACAACCGTGCGGGGCTTTTACCGCAGAGCTAAGAACATCACGCCGAAGAGGGGCTGTCCTACGTTGCGTCCGGCCCCCATCAGCAGCCCCGCTCTCGGTTCATAGCTGAGGGCGGGGCTGTTGTATGAGGCCCCTAGGGAGCCCCAGGAGCGGCGATGAACGGGGGGGCACCGGAGACGGGGGAAGCAGCGGCGGGCCCTGGGGCGGCTCTGGCGGGGGGACAGCCCTATTTCCCGACACCCCTGGCTATTCTTTGAGTGGCTAAATGACGGTCGATGGCGGCGGTGGCAACTTACTCTCCCAGATCGCCCGTCCATGATAGACGTGCTTGCCATTCATACGCTTGTTCTCTCGCAGAGCCGCCTGGATGGTATCGAAGCGAGACCGATACATACCGGCCGGACGCTGTTTGTTCGACGGCCACCAACCTGATTCCACCTTCTCCTTGATCACCGCATCGGATGCCAGAGGACAAACCTCAGCAATCAGGACTCGTCGCTTCTTCCACAGGCGACGTTGGTTGGACAATCGCCATATATCATAACCAAGTCCGAGTTCCGTCCTCGTCCCTAATCGTCCTGCATCGGTCTTGAAGATATCAGTATGTTTCTTGCCATTAGTACCGATCACCGAAATCCTGAAACCGGGCCGGGTCGGAGGCTGTCTGGACGGGAGGGTCCACATCTTCCCCCAAGCAGTCGGCATTAATCGGGAGTTCCTACACCGGCCATCCGAGACATACCGGGTGACGTCTTGGAATGCTATTTCCCATCTCCGGCCATCTATTTGCAACCAGGAACCGGTGGGACTAATATGCACCCGATAACGACCGAAGCGACACGTCCCATCGACATCAGGGACTAGTCGGGCGATGGCTTCCCGAATCAAGGGTTGAACCGATAGTTTTGGAGTGTTGCTGACGGTCGGATAGACTTGGTGCGTCATAATAAAATTTAGCCGGGGAGAACTCTAAGGACCGGCTCAATCACTATCAATGCACCTCTTCACGATTGTGCTCTCGTAAGGATAGTTCTTGGACGGCACGGAGCGCATCGAGCAGATTTTCGGTATGCCGCGAAATACGGTAACTGTAGCCGACCTGATAGTGCACTTTGGTCGGTCCTTCGTCCATCTCGCTGAAGATGGTCCTGGCGTTC
>DASWCW010000239.1:0-31736 GCA_036395835.1 Xanthobacteraceae bacterium | reverse complement strand
TCGAGCTCGTCGCGGACGCGCAGGAACAGCGGGCGAGCATAATCCGGCAGCCGCTGAACGAGATGCTCGCGCAGCGCTTTGAGGTCGATATCGCCCTCGACCACGAGCGCCGCCATGCCGGCGCGGCCGTCCTTGCCCGGGATGCCGACGCCGTACACGGTGGCCTCGGCGATGCCGGGAAACGCGGTGATCGCCTCGGACACTTCCGACGTCGACACGTTCTCGCCCTTCCAGCGGAACGTATCGCCGATGCGATCGACGAAATAGAAATAGCCCTGCTCGTCCTTGCGCAAGAGATCGCCGGTGCGAAACCACATGTCGCCCTTCTCGAACACGTCGCGCAAAATCTTCTTCTCGGTCTCGGCCTTGACCGCGTAGCCTTCGAAGCGGTTCGCGGGCTTCGACGGATCGTTGAGGATTTTTCCGATCGCTTCGCCCGCCTCGTTCGGCGCGCATTCGACGCAGAAGCCGTGCGCATCGCGCACCGGCGCTTCCTTCTCGACGTCGAACTTGACGATTTTCGTCGGAAAGCGGTGCGCGATGAACCACGGAATGCGGCCGACCGCGCCGGGCTTGCTTTCGAAATTGAAGGTCGAGACGTTGCCCTCGGTCGCGGCATAGAACTCGAGAATCTGCGGGATGCGGAAGCGGTGGGCGAAATCCGGCCACACGTCGGGGCGCAGCCCGTTGCCGCAACACAGCCGGATCCTGTGCTTCGTCTCGTTGGGGCTCGGCGGGCAATTGGTCAGATAACGGCAGAGCTCGCCGATGTAGAAGAACAGCGTGCAATCCCAGGCAACGACGTCGTCCCAGAATTCGCGCGCGGAGAATTTCTCGCGGAACACCACCGATCCGCCGCGGACCAGCATCGCGCCCGGCGCCGCAACGCCGCCGTTGGTGTGATACATCGGCAGCGCGTCGTACATGCGGTCGCCGGGCTGCGTGTCCATCACGCCGGCGAAACCGTGGCTCGCCAGCATCAGCCGGTAATGATTGATGTTCGCGGGCTTGGGCAGGCCGGTGGTGCCCGAGGTGTAGATGTAGAGCGCGCGGTCCTCGATGCTGAGCGCGACGCGCTCGGAATCGGCAAGCTTTTGCCCGGAGCAATCCGCGACCGCCTGATCGATCCGCGGAAACTCGCCATCGGGTCCGTGTGCCCAGATCTTGGCGTTCGTCACCAGCTGCGCGCGCGCCGTCGCGAACGCCGGCACGAGCTCCGCGGCGACGATGACGTGCTTGGGCTCGACGATGTTGATGCAGTGCGCGAGCGAGGCCCCGATGAGATTGGTGTTGAGCAGCGCCACGACGCCCCCGGCACGGGTGATGCCGAGCCAGATCGCCATGTATTCAGGCCGGTTTGGCATCAACAGGCAAATGGTCTCGCCCTTCGCGAGGCCTTGGCCGCGGGCCCAGCGCGCGTAGCGGTTGGAGCGCTCGGCAAGCTCGCGATAGCTCAGGCGCTCGCGGGAGGAGAGCAAGGCCGGCGCGTCGCCGAATTTCTCCGCGAGCTCCTCGACCACGATGGGGAACACCCGGGTCGGGTTCTTGGCGATCGGCGTCGTCATCCTCAGCGCCCGCAAGGCGCCCTTGAGGAACGTGAAATCGCCCTTGAGCCGCTCGATCCATCCCATGGCGTTCCCCCACCAAGCTGCCGGCGCTTCTTCGGCGTGCCGTGCGCCAGCGTACTATCCAAGAGCGCTCGCAGGGTGGCAAGCGAGCTCGACTGCAGGCGATGCAGACTAGACTAGGGGGCGCCGCCGCCGCTCGGGGCGGCGCGATCAGGAGCCCGGCTTCGCCTGCGGCTTGGGGGAAGGCGCCGCAGCCGTACTCGGCTTCTTGGTCGCGAGCGGCTTGGCGGCGGCGGGCTTGGCGGCCGCGGGTTTTGCCGGCGCGGGCTTTTTGGCCGCGGGTGCTGGAGTGGCGCTGTCGCCGGAGGGCGCGTGCGCGACCACCGGCCGCGGGCGCGGCTTGTTGGCGCCGACGAACACCTCGATCGGCGGCATGGAGGACATCAACGGACCCAGCACCACCTTCTGGGCACGCAGGCTCTGGTGCATCGCCGCGTAGGCGGACGCCGCGTCGGGGTCATCGGACGTGCCGGCGGCTTCCTCCTCGGTCTCCGCGGCCGGACGCCGCCGGTGCTTGCCGCACATCGACTCGTGGAGGTCGGGCGGAGCCGCCGAGATCGGGGCGAGCGAATCGAGGGTGCCGAGCGAGGGCAGCAGCCAGGAGAGCGGATTGGTGTTGAAGCCTTTCTCGAGCAGCTGCGCGGCCTGCATCGCGCGCACGCTCGAGGAGGGCGCGCCCAGCACCACCGCGATCAGGCGTTTGTTGCCGCGCGTCGCGGTCGCGACCAGATTGAACCCGGCCGAGCAGATGAAGCCGGTCTTCATGCCGTCGGCGCCCGGATAGCGGTCGATCAGCGTGTTGTAATTGCGCATGACGCGCTTGCCGAGCTTGATCGCCGGGATGTGCCAGTAGAGATCGTATTCGGGGAATTCGTGGATCAGCGCCCGCGCCAGGATGGCGAGATCGCGCGCCGACGTGATCTGGTTCTCATTGGGCAGCCCGTTCGGGTTGACGAAGCTCGATTGCGTCATTCCGAGCTGCTGCGCCGCGCGGTTCATGTGGTTGGCGAAATTCTCGATCGAGCCGCCCACGCCTTCGGCGAGCGTCACCGCCATGTCGTTGGCGGATTTCACCATCATCATCTTGAGCGCGTTGTCGACGGTGACCTGGGTGCCGGCCCGGAATCCCATTTTGGTCGGCTGCTGGGCAACCGCATTGTCGGTGACGTTGATCAGGCTATCGAGCGCGATCCGCCCCTCCTTGACGGCGCGCAGCGTCACATAGGTGGTCATCAGCTTGGTGACCGAGGCCGGATACCAGGGATAGGTCGCGTTCTCGGCGTGCAGCACCTTGCCGGTATCGGCTTCGACCAGCAGCAGGGCTTCGGCCGATGCGGAACGCCCGGCGAGCATCGCCAAGCCGGCGGCGAACGCCGCGGCAGTCGAGGCTCGGGCCAGTCGGCGGCTACGCAACCATTGCACGGAAAGGTCCAATCGGTTCGGCCTCGACAACATCCGGGTCCGCACGCTGATTCGCAACTCGCGGATCGCGGCGGGGTTTCAGGGCTCGGAATCATCGCGCCGTCGACGGCGGGGCGATGACATTCGCGATGGACATCGCTATGTAAGCGGAGACCCGGATCGAACGCAAAGCCGCCGCGATCCGCCCGGCGCACCTGTCGCCATGGCCCAGGAAAGCGACCAAATTTCGACGAAGCCGAGGAGAGCATCATGACCGCCTGCATCGTTGGATGGGCCCACACGCCCTTCGGCAAGCTCGACGGCGAAACGGTCGAGAGCCTGATCGTGCGCGTCGCCAAGGAGGCGCTCGCCGACGCCGGGGTCGAGCCGAAAGAGATCGACGAGATCGTGCTCGGCCATTTCAACGGCGGCTTCTCGGCCCAGGATTTCACCGCGTCGCTGGTGCTCCAGGCCGCTTCCGATTTGCGCTTCAAGCGCGCGACGCGGGTCGAGAACGCCTGCGCGACCGGTTCGGCCGCGGTGCACCAGGCCATTCGGGCGATCGAGGCCAATGCCGCGCGCCTGGTGCTGGTGGTCGGCGTCGAGCAGATGACCACGACGCCCCCGGCCGAGATCGGCAAGAATCTCCTGAAGGCTTCCTACGTCCGCGAGGAGGCCAATATCGAGGGCGGCTTTGCCGGCATCTTCGGCAAGATCGCGGGAGCCTATTTCCAGAAGCACGGCGACCAGTCCGACGCGCTCGCCAGGATCGCGGCCAAGAACCACAAGAACGGGGTTTCCAATCCGTTCGCGCAGATGCGCAAGGACCTCGGCTACGAGTTCTGTCGCGCCGAGAGCGAGAAAAATCCCTACGTGGCCGGGCCGCTCAAGCGCACCGATTGCTCGCTCGTCTCCGACGGCGCCGCAGCCGTGGTGCTCGCCGACGTCGAGACCGCGCTCAGGCTCGACAAGGCCGTGGTGTTCCGCGCCGCCGAGCACGTCCAGGACTTCTTGCCGATGTCGAAGCGCGACATCCTGAAATTCGAAGGCTGCGGCGAGGCTTGGCGGCGGGCGCTGGCGCATGCCGGCGTGCAGCTCGGGGATTTGTCGCTGGTCGAGACCCACGACTGCTTCACCATCGCCGAGCTGATCGAATACGAGGCCATGGGCCTCGTTCCCGAAGGCCAGGGCGCCGCCGCGATCCGCGAGGGCCTGACCGAGAAGAACGGCAAATTGCCGATCAATCCTTCCGGCGGGCTCAAGGCCAAGGGCCACCCGATCGGCGCGACCGGGGTGTCGATGCACGCGCTCGCCGCGATGCAGCTCACCGGCACCGCGAACGCGATGCAGATCAAGGACGCGACCCTCGCCGGTACCTTCAACATGGGCGGCGCCGCGGTCGCGAACTACGTGAGCATCCTGGAGCGGCTGCGGTAACCGTTCGGCCTCGAGCGAGCGCCGGCGAGAGGACTACGAGATGCACGGTTGGTATCGAGGTTGCCGGCGCCGATAAGGACCAGCGCGCCGAGCCGAGCCGGTTCGTGCCTCGTTTCATGCTGCGGATCGCGAGGATCCGTGCTTATCACAGCACCGGGGCCTTGAGGTTCCGGAACGCGGTGGTGAAGCTGTAGTTCGAGTAGCACTGCAAGCTGATGAATGTCGGCTCCGAGGTCGAGAAGCGGCCGCGGGTGGGGTCGGTGTTGGTATATTTCGCGGTGTCGACCCCGTTCAGGTTGGCTGCGATGACATCGCCGCGTACCTCGATGATGTACTTGTTCCACGCCATCACCACCGCATCGCGCGGGTTGACGAAATCACCCGACTGCGGCGCCGGCAGCGCAGGATCCGGGCTCGGGTCGCCGGGATAATTGACGGCGTAGATCGCCCCGGTGCGATGTTTGGCGAGCCCGTCGGGCGCGCCGGTATTGTCGATTTGCACCTCAAATCCGCTCGCCGTGGCCGGCACGCCCGGGATGAATACCGCCGACCAGGCGGGATTGTAGTAGCCGGTCGATTGCGGGTTCCTGAAGCGAACGAAGACGCCGCTGTTGGTGTTGAAGGTGCGAATCATGAACTCGAATTCGAGACGATAGTTCTGCGGCATCGGGATGGTGCACCAGAGCAGGCCGAGATCGAAACTCGGCACGCTCTGCAGCGCACCGTCGATCATATGGAAGGTGCCGCGTCCGGCCATGCGCCAGCCGGCGATCGTCTGACCGTCGAACAGCGGGATCACCGTTCCGGCGGAGGGAGGCTGCGCCGGCATGGCCGGCTGGAAGAACGGCCGGACAGGACGACCGGATTTGGGGTTGGCGATGCCGTCGCCCTCCGGCGCGAGCCGTCGTGCCAGCCGGCGCCGCAGCGCGATCCCGTTCATCACCGGATTGGCTGAGCCGCAGGTCGGCAGCACCGACGCGTCCGCCGCATAGAGGTTCGTCACGTAATGAAATTTCCCGTCGGGATCGACAACCGATCGGGCGGGGTGCTCGCCCATGCGCAGCGTCCCGGATTCGTGGTACGTCGTGCCTAGCCCGTCGGGTGGAGTCGCCGCGGCCTGCGGGCCCGGGGGCGCCACGCCGAAGACCTGTTGGGCCACGGCGTCGATCATCGCATCCATCAACGTCATGGCCTCGTTATCGTGACTGCTGCGCACGATGCTCACGTTTGCGCGCGGCACCAAGTACTCGTCGAGTTCCGGCGCCGTCGGAATGCTCACCGCGTTGCTTGACAGGTTGGGCAGCATCTCGCCGACGGCACGGATCGACACGTCGAGCTGCCCGGGAGGCGTCTGCGAGAACAGCCGTACATTGTCGAGATCGGGCACGTTCTGGAACAGTAGCGAATCCGATCGCCCGCCTCCCTGCATACCAGGAGGGACCGCCGACGCCGTGATCTGCAGATGGAAATGGACCGGCGTGCCGTCGCCGAGATTGGCGCGGCAGCGCACCAGCAGGGCCGAAAGCTCCTGATCGGTGATGGCGAGCCCGGCCGGCAGGGGAACGGTGAAGCTCACGTTCTTGCGCAGGTGCACCATCAAATTGGCGCCCATCTGATTGCCGTTCGGCACGCTGGGCACGCTCACCAGCGCCAGTCGGGCACTCTCGATGGCGCCGGCCGCCAGCACCACCACCGGGCGGCGATTGCCGTTGCCGGCGATCGTGCTGCTGAGGTCGAGCGGGCCGTCGCCGGTGTCGATGCCGCTCACTTCCTGCACGGCCGCGCCGGTGGCGAGCGTGTAGCTGCGCGTGGTCAGACGCTTGACGTGACAGTTCGGTACGATCATCAGCCGCTTGGCGGCATTGTTTGGGCCGGCCTCGCTGAATGCCGCGCGCGCCGCCGTGATGCCTAGCGGCACGCTGCTGAACTTGTTGAACGGGAAAAATCCTGATCGTGTGACGGACTGCACCGTCAGGGGAGCGTCGAGCTTTAGACTTTCGATGAAATTGGCATAGGGCGGATTGGCAAGCTTCTGACGCAGCTCGGCGGTCACGTCCTCCGGAGCTTCAGTCGTGTAGTCCGGCAGTTCGGTCAAGGGCAGCGCATTGGGAAGTCCGCTATAGGCGTCGAACAGTTTCTTCCTTAGGAGGTCATGTAGTGCGCCATTGATGAAGTCGTTGGCTGCGCTGACGCCGGTTCCCCTGGCGGCTTCGAGCTGGAAACCGTTGTTCAGACTCCTTTCGAGCGTCAGGTCCTCGATCACGGCCCGCGGCCACAGCGTATCGACGCCGATCGAACCGACCGGGGTCGCGTGCATCTCGGATTCGAGATAGCGCGGCGACCAGCCACCGAAGTATAGCGAACGGCCGCCCAGGCAATACGCGAGTCCGCCGAACCGTTCGTTCGAGTTCCAAGGCAAGCCCCAGTTCTCAAGGATCGGCTGATTCTGCATTCCGCGGGCGATGAGTTCCTGGCGGGTGCCGGGCAACGGGACGGACGGGGACGGCTGGAGCCCGGGCCCGAACAATTGAAGATTCGGGAGGTCCTGCGTGTGTTCGGGCAAAGCAAATGGACCCGCCTCCAGGACGAGGATCCGGTAACCTGCTGGTCTCAGGGTGTCCTCGGGAGCGGCGCCGAGGCCCTGCCGCTGCGTACGGAAGAACAGATCCTGGGCCAGCGCGAGACCGAAGGTCCCGCCACCGATAATGATCACGTCGAAGGGACCGCTGCCCTGTGCTTCGACAAACGAGTTGCAGACAAAGTTGCCGAGGATGTCGCGCGTGAACTGCGTCTGGGGAGTCGGCGAAACCATGGATGCCTCCGTTGAAGTAGGTTCGATCCGGCTGGCCAGGGTCATCCGGCTGAAGGTGTTGCACGTACTGGTCCGCTGTCGGTACCAGATCGATGCAGGAACCTTAGCCCAACCCAAGGATGTGGATGTATGAACCGTGTCACAGGAGCAACGCGGGACTGTTCCACCCTCGTGCGGCGGAACGAGAGCCGGTCGCCATCGCCTGCGGTATCTGCGTACGTCGTGCGAAGCATGCCCACGCAGTCGTGCTCGCTCCTGGCGCGTTGGTGCTGGTCGCGTACAACGTATCCGGCGAGAGGCGTCAAGACTGCGTCGTCGTCGACGCTAGCCTGCATCGGAACGGCGACAGCACGAGCTACCTCTACGGGGATACGGGTACTCGCACGCTCGAGCAGGCGGACGACGGTACGCTCTACGTGCGCTTACCGTTGGAGCCCCAGCAGTTCGTCATTCTCGGGTGAGCGCGCACAACGCCACTTGCCCGGGTGGCTCGTAAGTCCGGCCGGCATCTTCATCGACGCATTCCCTCCCGCGCTTCGGTCGCCGGGACCGGCGCGAGGAGATTGTCGCCGGCCGCCGCCCCGCCGCGCCAGGCGATCAACAGATTGCCGACCAGAATCAGCAGCATGAAGGGCAGGATGTTCCAGCCTGCCGCTTCGGCGCCGATGAGGCCGACCCGGACGGCCGTCTCCTGCAGGATCAGCGTCGTCAGGGGCGAGAGCGAGGCGACAGCGAAAAAATTCTCCGACGTGATTCTCACGACCGAGGAGAACATCAGGTACTGCATCGTGGTGATGATGACGCAGCCCATCGTGAGCGCCAGCGCGAGGGTGGGCAGCGCAAGGAACTGATGCGCGGGCGGCACGGCGCTCAGCGGCGGGAGCGCCCCGTATTCGATCAGCATCGACAACAGCGAGATCGCTACGAGCCCGCCGATCGAGGTCGCCAGCACGACGAGACCGGTGACCCGCATCTTCTCGATCACGGTCCTGGCGCGCCGGTTCCACGGGTGGAACTCGGCCAACAGATTGCGCACAGACATGAAACCGGCCGACGCCAAGGTCACGGCGATGAAGGACGGATCCTGGGTTGCGGGAAAGAAGTAGCCGGTGACCAACAGCCCGATCAGCACGATCACCATGCCGAGCCCGCGCAACCCCGTGATCCGACGCCCGACCACGAGCCAGCCGAGAAAAATCGTCAGCAGGATGGTGACGCGCATGAACACGCTGGCGTCCGCCGGCGGCACGAACACGATCATCAGGTAATAGAAGATTTCGCCGAGGATCGTGGTGGCGCCGTAGGCCCAGGTTTGCGGCGCAAAGACGATGCGGTGCGCGTTCCCGCCGGGCTTGGCGATCAGCACCAAGGAGATCCCGCCGAACAGGAACGCCTCGAGCAGGAACGCGGTCGGATGCACGCCGAGCGCAATGCCGGCCGCATAGGTGAGGTTGAGAAGCCCGATCACCCAGACGAAGGCAAACGCCTCCCACCATCCCGTCGCAGCCATGATCCCCCTGCCCGACCGTTAGGCGCGGCCGCGCTTCGCGCGCGTCAGCTGCCGTCCTCGATGTGCGCCACCTCGTAGAGATGCGGGTCGATGTCCTCGGTCAGCCGATCGAACTGGCCCCATTCCTTGCGGAATTCCGGCGAGCGATGCGCCGATTCCAGCAGCTCGCGGTTCTTCCATTGGATGTAGTTGACGATGCGTTTTCCATCGAGGCTGCGATGGAGGACGATCGACACGAACCCCGGCTGGCGTGCCATGAAATGGGCGCGGTCCCTCATCAGAGACAAGGCTTCGGCCTGCTTGCCCGGTTCGGGATCGACGATTGTGATCTGGGTGACGAGCTGATTGTCGGTTCGAAATTCTGGCATGCTGCACCCCGCGTGTGGGATCGCGGTCCGAAGCGAGGAAAATTCGCGTCGACCGCCGACTGCCCGGGAAACTCCAGGGCAGTTGCCGCAGTTCCGAATCGGCCGTGGGCAGCAGCGATCTATCGGATTTTTGCGACCACCTCGTCGTGAAATTTTCGCATGGCTGCCAGGACCGCATCCGCCGTCGGCTCGGGAAAGCTGAAGTCCGCGGCCTCGACGCCCAGCTCGCGCATGGCCCGCAGATCCCCGGCGATTTCCGCCGCGCTGCCGGAGAACAGATGTCTTTCGCCATCGTCGGCCTTGGCGGGCGCCAGCGCGCCGTGGCGATGGACCCGATAGGCGAGCGCGACGCCGGAAGGATCGCGGCCGGCGTCCTCGATCAGCTTGCGCAGGCGCGCGACCGCTGCGCGATAGCGCGCCAGCGTGTTGAGCGGATGCGTCGGATTGGTGCCGATCGGATACCAGCCGTCGCCGAGCCGCGCGGTGCGGCGCATCGCCGGGCCGCTTTCGCCGCCGATCCACAAAGCCGGGTGCGGTTTTTGCACGGGTTTGGGCGCAAACGCGATGTTGGCAAATTTGACGAAGCGGCCCTCGAACCGCGGCTCGGGCTTGGTCCACAGCTCGCGAAAGGCCTGCAGATATTCGTCGGTCACCTTGCCGCGCTCGGCGAAAGGCGGCGCGCCGAGCGCCTCGAATTCCTCTTCGAGCCAGCCCGCGCCGACGCCGACCATGATCCTGCCGCCGGACATCACGTCGATGGTGGACAGGATTTTCGCCGTGAGCACGGCGGGCCGATGCGGCACCACCATCACGGAGGTGAGAAAACGAATGCGCGAAGTCTTGGCCGCCAGATACGCCATGGCGGCGAGCTGCTCGTGGCGCTCGCCGCGCGACCCTTTGGGAAACTCGCCGGTCTCGGAATAGGGATAGCGCGCGTGGATGTCGAGCGGCTCGACGATGTGATCGCTCAGCGCGATGTAGTCGAAACCGATCGCCTCGCCCTCCACGGCGAGGCGCGTGAGCACCGGCGGCGACGCCAGGGCTCCGCTCAGGGGCAGGTTGAAGCCGATCTGCATCCGTTCCTCCGATGACGCCGCGGGGCGGGATGCGGCAGGATAGCATCGTGCGGCGGGGCAGGCGAAAACTTCAAACCGGCGCGGGTCGTGCTATCATCGATGCAGCGCGCTACGCGCACAGCCGCACGGGAGACCGCCATGGCCAAGGGTCAGCAGCGAAGCAACAAGGAAAAGAAGAAGCCGAAGGCAGAATGGAACAAGAAGAAGAAAGGCGGCGGTCCTCCGCCGTCGCCGTTTGCGGCCGGCAACGCGCCGCCGAGGCCGGCTTATAATCCATACGGCAAGAAGGGCTAGGCGCCGGTCCTCTATCCCGTCGCCCCGCGACCCGAGCATGCTGTCCGATCGCGAGCAGCGGTTCCTGGCGGCGCGAAAGGTCGGCCATCTCGCGACCGCCGACGGCGGCGCGTTCCCGCACGTGGTGCCGGTGTGCTTCGCGATCGCGAACCGCACCCTCTACATCACGATCGACGAGAAGCCGAAGCGGGCTGCCGGCGCGAAGCTCAAGCGCGTGCGGAATATCGAGCAGAACCCCAACGTCGCATTCCTCGCCGATCGCTACGACGACGACTGGACGCTGCTGGGCTGGATCCTGCTGCGCGGACGTGCCGAGATCCTGTCCGGCGGCACGGAGCATGATCAGGCGCAGGCGCTGCTTCGGTCCCGCTATTCTCAGCTGGCTGCCATGCAAATTGCCGGCCTCGCCGTCATCGCGGTTCGCATCGAGCGCGTGACCAGTTGGGGGAACCTGGCCGTGGACGCGCTTCCGAACCCGCATGAGCCGAAACGGTTGTTCGAATAGGCTCGATCCGCTACAGCAGCCGTTCGCGACATGCTCAATACCCGGAGCGGCGTTGGATCGGCGAATCTCGGCGGAAAGGCAGCGCCATGCACATCGGCCTCACCATGTTTGCGACCGACTACGCGATCCAGCCGCACGATCTGGCGCGGGAAGCGGAGGCGCGAGGCTTCGAATCGCTGTGGCTGCCGGAGCACAGCCACATTCCGACCAGCCGCAAATCGCCGTGGCCCGGCGGTGCCGAGCTGCCCAAGCATTATTACGCCAGCTACGACCCTTTCGTGTCGCTCGCCGCCGCCGCCATGATGACCAAAACCATCAAGCTCGCGACCGGCATTTGTCTCGTCATCCAGCGCGATCCGATTCACACCGCCAAAGAGGTCTCCACGGTCGATCGGCTCTCGTCGGGCCGGTTCCTGTTCGGCATCGGAGCCGGATGGAACGCCGAGGAAATGGCCCATCACGGCACCGCGTTCGAGACCCGCTTCAAGCTGATGCGCGAGCGCGTCCTCGCCATGAAGGCGATCTGGACGCAGGACAGGGCGAAATTCGCCGGGCAGTTCGTCCAATTCGACGAGATCATGCAGTGGCCGAAGCCGGTGCAGAAACCGCATCCGCCGATCCTGGTCGGCGGGGGCTTTCCGCACGCCGCCAAGCGCGCGATCGCCTATGGCGACGGCTGGATCCCGATCGGCGGCCGTCAGATCGATCCCGCGCAGACCCTGCCGGAGTTCCGCAAGATGGCAAAGGACGCCGGGCGGGACCCCGCCTCGCTGTCGTTTTCGGTGTTCGGCGCACCCAGCGACGCCGAGCTGGTCAAGCGATATCGCGATTCCGGCGTTGATCGCGTCGTGCTGCAGCTCCCCTCGAAATCACGCGAGGAGATCTTGCCGATGCTCGATCGAGGCGCCGCGCTGATGCAGGGACTTTGAGCACGAGCACCGCATGCGTGCCATTCCTATCATCGAGCAGGACGCGGACCGGCTGCTGGCGGAAATCGAATCCACGCCGCTGCCGCAGCTGCTCGAAGCGGCGCAAGCGCTCGGCCGCGAAGGTCACGGCAACGTCATCAGCTATTCGCGAAAGGTATTCATTCCGCTGACCCGGCTGTGCCGCGACGTATGCGGCTATTGCAGCTTCGCGGCGAGCCCTCGGCAGGTGGGCGCCGCCTATCTGAGTTCCGACGAGGTGCTGGCCATCGCCCGCGCCGGCCGGGCGGCCGGGTGCCGGGAGGCTCTGTTCACGCTCGGCGACAAGCCCGAGTTGCGCTACGAGGCGGCGCGCTCCGCGCTCGAACGCCTCGGCTACGCAAGCACGATCGAATATCTCGTGGCCATGTGCGAGCTCGTCGTCCGCGAGACCGGGCTGCTGCCGCACGTCAACGCCGGAATTGCGACCGAGGCGGAGATCGCGGCGCTGCGGCGGGTGAGTGTCTCGCAGGGCATCATGCTCGAAAACGCCTCGCCCCGCCTCGCCGAACCCGGCGGGCCGCATTTCGGCTCACCGGACAAGGACCCGGCGGTCCGCATTGCCATGATCGAAGCGGCCGGCCGCCAGCATGTGCCGTTCACCACCGGCATCCTGATCGGCATCGGCGAGACGCGGCGCGAGCGGATCCTGTCGCTTCTCATGTTGCGCGATCTGCATGCCCGCTATGGCCATCTGCAGGAGATCATCATCCAGAATTTCCGCGCCAAGCCCGGCACCCGCATGGCGGGTGCCGCCGAACCCTCGCTCGATGAGGTGCTGTGGACGGCGGCTGCGGCGCGGCTGGTGCTCGGCACAGCGATGAACATTCAGGTGCCGCCGAATCTGAGCTTCGCGGCGTTCCCGCGGCTGGCAAGCGCCGGCATCAACGACTGGGGCGGGATCTCCCCGGTGACCGCCGATCACGTCAATCCGGAGGCGCCGTGGCCGGGACTCGCGGCGCTCGAACGCGCGACCGCCGAGGCCGGATATACGCTCGCGCAGCGGCTCGCCGTCTATCCGAATTATGCATGCGCGCCGGAACGTTGGCTCGATCGTTCGCTCGTGTCGCGGGTGCTCGACGAAATCGATGCCGAGGGATTCGCGCGCGAGGATGCTTGGGTGCCGGGCGCGGTCATGCCCCCGCCGCACGCTGCGAGCCACCGGCGCAGTGCGTCAATGGCGAACCTGCTCGATCGCGCCGCCGCAGGGCACAGGCTTACGCCGGCCGAAATCGTCCGGCTGTTCGCGGCGCGCGGCCCGCAAGTCGAGGAGATCTGCGCGGCCGCCGACGCGCTGCGCGAAAAGGCCAGCGGCGGCGTCGTCCGCTACGTGGTCAATCGCAACATCAATTACACCAACGTGTGCAGCTATGCGTGCAGCTTCTGCGCATTCTCCAAGGGAAAGCTCAGCGATGATCTGCGCGGCCGGCCTTACGACCTCGCGCTCGAGGAGATCGCCAGACGCACGGTCGAGGCCTGGGAACGCGGCGCAACCGAGGTCTGCCTGCAAGGCGGCATTCATCCCGCGTATACCGGCGATACGTATCTGACCCTGCTGCGGACCGTGAAGGAAGCGGCCCCGGCGATGCACGTCCATGCCTTCTCGCCGCTCGAAGTCGCGCACGGCGCGCAGACGCTCGGCCTGTCGTTGCGCGCCTTCCTGGAGCGGCTGCGCGCGGAAGGGCTCGGCAGTCTGCCCGGCACTGCGGCGGAGATTCTCGACGATGCGGTGCGGGCCCGCATCTGTCCGGACAAGCTCGACACGCGCGAATGGCTCGAGGTCGTCGAGACCGCGCACCGGGCAGGCTTGCGCACCACCGCCACGATCATGTTCGGGCACGTCGAGGAGCCGCAATCCTGGGCCGCGCACCTGCTTCACATTCGCGACCTCCAGGAGCGCACCGGCGGGCTGACCGAATTCGTGCCGCTGCCGTTCGTCCACATGGAAGCGCCGATGTATCTCAGGGGCGGATCGCGCAAAGGGCCGACCTGGCGCGAGACGCTGCTGATGCACGCGGCGGCGCGTCTCGTGCTGCATCCGCTGGTCACCAACATCCAGGCGTCCTGGGTCAAGCTGGGGCCGGCCGGCGTCGCCCAGGTTCTCCTTGCCGGCGCCAACGACTGCGGCGGCACTCTGATGAACGAGAGCATCTCGCGGGCCGCCGGCACGCAGCACGGCCAGGAGCTGCCGCCCGAGCGCATGGAAAACCTGATCCGGAAAGTAGGCCGCGTGCCGCGCCAGCGCACGACGCTCTATCGCGAGGTCGCCGCGGATCGTTACCGGCAAAGCTTCGACGCGCCCGCGCTTCTACCGGTCGTGCAAACGCCGCTTCGGCGCCCGGCCATGCGATCGAGCCAGCCCGCGCATTAGCCTGCGGCGCTCGCCGCCCGGCGCGTCGGCGCGATGAGGAGGCCTCGTGATTCGATTGGGCTACAAGGCGTCCGCCGAGCAATTCGGGCCGGGTGAGCTCCTGGAGTTCTCCATTCTGGCCGAAAGCCTCGGCTTCGATTCCGTGTTCGTCAGCGATCACTTCCAATCCTGGAAGCACACCGGCGCGCACTCGCCGTTTTCGCTGACTTGGCTCGGTGCGCTCGGGGCGAAGACCTCGCGGGTGCTGATGGGGACGAGCGTGCTCACGCCGACCTTCCGCTATCACCCCGCCGTCGTCGCGCAGGCGTTCGGCACGCTCGGCCGGATGTTTCCCGGCCGCATCCTTCTCGGCGCGGGCACGGGCGAGTCGCTCAACGAGGTCCCGGCGACCGGAGTGAAATGGCCCGAGTTCAAGGAGCGCTTTGCGCGCTTCCGCGAAGCCTTGAATCTGATCCGGCGACTTTGGCGGGAAGAGCGGGTGTCGTTCGAGGGCGAATATTATCGGACCGAGAACGCGACGATCTACGATCGTCCGCAAACGCCGGTCCCGATCTATGTCGCGGCGGCAGGCGCCATGGTGGCGAAATACGCCGGCCGGACCGCGGAGGGCTTCATCTGCACCAGCGGCAAGGCACCCGAGCTATACCGCGACACGCTGCTGCCGAACGTCCTCGCCGGGTTGGAGGCGGCCGGGCGCCGCGATAGCATCGATCGCATGATCGAGATGAAGGTGTCGTTCGACACCGATCTCGCGCGCGCGAGGGAGGATACCCGGCACTGGGCGGCGCTGGCGCTTGCGCCCGAGCAGAAGACCTCGGTCGAGGACCCGCTGGAGATGGAGCGGCTTGCTGGGAATCTTCCCGCGAGCGAGACCGCGAAGCGATGGATCGTGTCGACCGAGCCGGACGAGCACGTGGAACGGCTCAGCCAATATGTCGCGCTCGGATTCCGCCATCTGGTGTTCCACGCGCCGGGGCCCGATCAGGAACGCTTCCTGCGGCTTTACGCCAAGGAGATCCTGCCGCGGCTGCGCGCCCGCTTCGGCTGACGATCCGGCATTGCGCATCCGATGACAAATGCGACCCGCATCGAGCTCATCGGCGTGCCCGATCTGCCGCTGGTTCAACCGGGGGACGATCTCGCCGGCATCATCACGGGCGGCCTGGACCGCAGTGGGCTGAGGCCCTCGGCGTGCGATGTTCTGGTCGTCGCCCACAAGATCGTTTCCAAGGCCGAAGATCGTTTCGTGGATCTTGCGACCGTCGAGCCGTCGGATCGTGCACGCACGATCGCGGCCGAGACGGCCAAGGATCCGCGACTCGTCGAGGTCATCCTGTCGGAATCCACGCGCATCGTCCGCCAGCGCGCTGGCCTGCTGATCGCCGAGCACCGGCTCGGATACGTGATGGCGAATGCCGGAATCGATCAGTCGAACGTGGCGCCGGACGGCGGTCGCGTTCTGCTGCTGCCGCTGGATCCCGATCGATCCGCCGAGACGCTGCGCACGCGCTTGTCGGCATATTATGGCTGCGATCTCGCGGTCGTCATCAACGACAGCTTCGGGCGGGCCTGGCGCCGCGGCACCGTCGGCGTTGCGCTGGGGGTCGCGGGGATTCCCGCGTTGCGCGATCTGCGCGGGCAGGCCGACCTGTTCGGCCGCAAGCTGCAGGTGACCGTCGTGGGGTATGCCGACGAGATCGCGGCCGCGGCCTCCCTCGTCATGGGACAGGCCGCCGAAAAGCTGCCGGTCGTCCTCGTTCGCGGCCTTGCCTGGACCGAGGCACCGAGCCCGGCGCAGTCTCTGGTCCGGCCTGCGGCGGAGGACCTGTTCCGATGAATGCCTCCGCACCTGCATCGCACGCTCAGGACGGATTGGTGCTCGCGCTGTCGGGCGGCATCGGCGGAGCGAAACTTGCGCTCGGATTGAGCCGCATCCTGCCGCCCGGAGAGCTCGTGGTCGTGGCCAATACCGGAGATGATTTCGAGCACCTCGGGCTGTCGATCTCGCCCGACCTCGACACGCTCCTGTACACGCTCGCGGGGATCGACAATCCGGAGACCGGGTGGGGGCTGCGGTCGGAGACCTGGACCTTCATGGCCGCGCTCGGCGCGCTCGGCGGGGAGACCTGGTTCCAGCTCGGCGACGGCGATCTTGCCACCCATGTCGAACGTACCCGCCGGCTGAAAGCCGGCGAGCCCCTGTCGCGGATCACAGATGATTTTCGCCACCGCCTCGGTGTGCGGACGAAAATCCTGCCGATGACCGACGATGAGGTTCGCACCCGCGTGCGCACCGCGGAGGGCTGGCTCGAGTTCCAGGATTATTTCGTGCGCCGGGGGTGCGAACCCGCCGTGGCGGAACTGGCCTATGAGGGCGCGGCCGCGGCTCGCCCGCACGGCGAGTTCCTGGCTGCACTGGCCGATGCGCGGTTGCGTGCAATTGTCGTCTGCCCGTCCAATCCGTTCCTGAGCATCGACCCGATCCTGGCGCTGCCCGGCGTGCGCGAGGCGCTGCGCACCTGTCCGGCTCCGGTCGTGGCGGTCTCACCGATCATCGGCGGCCGCGCCGTGAAGGGGCCTACCGCCAAGATAATGGTCGAGCTCGGGCTGCCGGTCGCGGCGGCCGCGGTCGCGCGGCACTACGGCGATCTGCTCGACGGTTACCTGGTCGATCACAGCGATGCCGGCACGGTCACTTGTTCCGGCCTCGAGGTGGCAAACGCCGCGACGATGATGACGACGCTCGCCGATCGCGAAGCGTTGGCCCGTGAGGTGCTGGCATTCGCGGATTCGCTGCGCCGCTCCCGGGCCGAACCGGCCGTTGCGCCGGTGTGAACATGCGCGACATCTGGGCCGTGGTTCCGATCAAGGAGACCGCGCAAGCCAAGCAGCGCCTGAAGGACGCGGTCCCTGCGGAGCTGAAGCCGCGCCTCGCGCTCGCCATGGCGGAGGATGTGCTCTCCGCGCTCGCAGCCGCGCAAGACCTGCGCGGGATCGTGGTGGTGACGATCGATGCGGCGGCGAGCGAGCTTGCGCGCCGCTACGGCGCCCGGGTGTTCGCCGACGGCGCCCGGGACGGGCAGACCGGAGCCGTGCGCGCGGCCGCGCGCGCGCTCGGGCGCGAGGGCCGCAGCGCCATGCTGACGATACCCGGTGACGTTCCCCTCATCACGCCCGAGGAAATACGCGAGCTCATCGACGCCTACGACCGCACGCAGGACTTCGTCATCACACCGGCCCACGACGGACGCGGGTCGAACGCGGTGCTGTGCGCGCCGCCGGAGTTGGTCGCGCTGCAATTCGGGGACGACAGCTTCATGCCGCATCTCGAGGCCGCAAAACGCATCGGCGTCGAGCCGAAGATCGTCCGGCTTGCGGGCATTGCTCTCGACATCGACAATCCGCGAGATCTCGCCGCGTTCCTGAAAGTGCCCGCGCGCACCCGCACGCGCGCCCTGCTGCAGGCTGCCGGCATCGATGGGCAGTGATTCTCAAGGCGGAGACACGCGAGCCGATCGACTATTCGGCGGCGGCGGTGAAACGACGAGAAGGGGGCGGAATGGGACGGCCCAGGGCGGTTGCCTCTTCGATCCAGGCAGTCACGGCGTCCTGAACGGCAGCAAGTGCGGCCTCGGCAGTTTCGCCGTCCGACATACAGCCGGGCAGATCCGGCACCAGCGCAACAAAACCGCCGCCCTCGGCTTCGGGCAGCGGTTCAATGATTATGGGATATTCAAGCTTGGGCATCGCGCGCTTCCATCACCACGCGCACGAACCGAACTAGCCTTCGGATATAGATCGGCTTGATCGGCCGGCGTCGTGGGATTGTCAGGATATCATATTGCGTCGGATCGGACACCTTCCAGTGCGACCCGCCTCCGCGTGGTGGCGTGCAGCGGATGCCGTGCTCTCAGCACAGCGCCTCAATGTCGTCAATGGTCCAGTCGCCGGCCGGGTTGGCCGTCATGCGATCGAGGCGGGAGACGGCCATGGGTTTGCTCTTGACCGAATTTGAAATCCTGGCCGGGAGCGAGTCCCGTTGTAAAGCGGCCGGCTCGAAGTTAGCTTAATTCCGCCGGCTCGATGCGGTGACCGGGGGCCGCCAAGAGCGCACGTACCGCAGAGGCAACACGATGGCCGCAATTCCCGAAAAATATCTCGATCTGCTGCAGCAGAAGAAGGCATTCGCAAACCTGGCGACCGTGATGCCGGACGGATCGCCGCAGGTGACGCCGGTCTGGTTCGACTACAAGGACGGGCGCATTCGCGTGAATACGGCGAAGGGCCGGGTCAAGGCGCGCAACATGAAGGAAGGCTCGCCGGTGGCGTTGGCGATCATGGACCCCGATAACCCATATCGCTACCTCCAGGTCCGCGGCCGTGTCGAGCGCGTCGCCGAGGAGAGGGCGAACGCGCACATCGATACGCTCGCGAAGAAATACCTGGAGAAGGACAAATATCCCTGGACCCGGCCCGGCGAAGTGCGCGTGATGTACGAGATCGAACCGATGTCCGCGTCGGGCATGAGCTGAAGCGTTTTCGGCGAAGTGCTTGGTCGCGTTTCCGACGCGCGAAAACGCCTCGCCGCGTGGCCTAAGGCGGTGGCAATTCGACGAGTGGCGATATGCCGGGGTGCAAACGAAGATCAGCATGAGCGATCCCCTGTCCCGTCTCATCGCCCGCGCCGCGTACGGCGCAACCCAGTTGTCCCGCGTCGCCTGGTATATGGGACACGGCCTCGCCATGCGACGCCTTTCCGAGCAGGCGCGGCGGGATGGCGAGAGCACGCGCCCGCGCCCGCGCCCCCGCACCGATCGACCCGTGCCGGACCGCAGCCGATTGTTTGCGGACATGGCGGCGCTGTTCCAGCAGGACCTCGCCAATGTCGAGGCGGGCATCTATCCGCTGCCGGCGGACCATGACGGCTCGCTGGCGATGCTGCTCCGCCGCTCGCGGCTTTTCTTCGAGGATCTGCCCGATGTCCACCGGCGGCGCGAGAGCGGCGCTCGCAGCGAGGTGCTGACGGCTGCAACGCGCGGGAAGCGGCCGCGGTACTATCTCCAGAATTTTCATTTCCAATCGGGCGGCTGGATGACCGAGGAGTCGGCCCGGCGCTATGACACCCAGGTCGAGGTGCTGTTTCAGGGCACGGCGAATGCCACGCGAAGGCAGGCACTGCCGCAGCTCCATGAAATTTTCGCGGGCCGCGATCAGCGCCGGCTGCGGCTGCTCGACGTCGGCTGCGGCACCGGGCGGTTCCTCGATTTCGTCAAGCAGGTCTGGCCTCGACTTCCCGTCGCCGGGCTCGACATGTCGGAGGCCTACGTCAGGGAAGCCAAGCGGCATTTGCGGCGTTGGGCGCGCATCGACTTCATCGTCGGTAATGGCGAAACAATTCCCATGCCGGATGCGAGCCAGGACGCAGTGACAAGCATCTTTCTATTCCACGAATTGCCGCCCAAGGTGCGCCGCACGGTCTTCCATGAATTCGCCCGTGTGCTCAAGCCGGGTGGACGCCTCGTCCTGGTGGATTCGCTCCAGCGCGGCGACGAGCCGGACTACGAAGGCCTGCTCGAGCTCTTCCCCCAGAATTTTCACGAGCCGTATTACACGAGCTATCTCGAGGAGGATTTCGTCGCGATCGCCGCAGCGTGCGGTCTCGCCCATGTCCGCGACCGGAGCGCCTTCGTGTCCAAGGTGATGGCGTTCGACAAGCCGGCACGACGGGTGTCCGCCTCGGCGAAAACAGTCTGAGCTTCCCACGTCGGAGCGCCGGTCGACGGCTCGGCCGGGACCATCCCGAATTGCCACTGGCTTCGAAAACGAACGAGAAGGGCGCGGCCGCCGCCGGCATTTCGGCGCATTTCGCCGGCAAGGCGGGATTGGCGCCAATTCTCAGGATTTGCAGCGAAAAATTTTGGAATTTTTGACGGATCGGAAACGCCCGCGACCGCGTTGGAGGAAAACGACAGGTGCGGTCCGGCGCGAGCCGGGCCGCACCGCAATCGCGGCATCCGAGATGACCAATATTCCGACCGAGCTGTTGCGAACCCTGGTCACGGTCGTCGAGCTTCGCAGCTTCACCAAGGCCGCTCATTGCCTCGGCATGACCCAGCCGGCGGTGAGTGCGCAGATCAAGCGCCTGCAGGTTCTGCTCGGGGGCGAGCTGCTCGACAAGAGTGCTCCCGGCGTGGCGCTCACGCCGAAAGGCGAGGGGGTGGTCCGGCACGCACGCCAGCTGCTGTCCGTCAACGACCAGATCATCGAAATGGCGACACCCAGGTCTCCATCGGGATTGCGGATCGGCATTTCGGAGGAGGCACAGGGCGCAATGCTGGCTCCGGTGCTTTACGCGTGCGGCCGTTGCTCGCCAGGAGCCTTCGAGATCCGGGACTCGGATGATGTCTCGCGTGATCTCAGACAAGGCGAATTGGATCTGGTGATTGCACTGGGCGAGAGCGGAGCAAGCGCGGAAGCGCGCCATCGCTGGACGGAACCTGTGGCCTGGGTCTGCGCGCCGGGGCTTGCGTTCAATCGAGCCGCTCCGCTGCCGCTCGTTCTCGCCAGCGGCGCCGGGGAAATCACGCAGCTTGCGACCGCGGCAATCAACCGGAGCGGCGCGGAATGGGAAGCTGCTTGCCGCGTCCCAAGCTATCTCGGCTGTGCGGCGGCGGTCGCGGCCGGGCTGGGGATTACCGCGACCCTGCGTCGCTTCGCTCCGGCCGAGCTGGTGACCTGCGAAGATCCGCGCCTGCCGCCCCTGCCCGAGCTCACGTGCGGGATCTATTTGCGGGAGGGCGCGGGGGAACCGCGGGTCGGGCAGCTTGCGGACGCGCTTGCCGAAGCCCTGCGGCCGGCGATCGCGGCGCCTTCGGCCGTTCCGCCCGATGTCGAGGAGCCGGCGACGCAAATGCAGGAGCATTGATCCGATGTTCGAGCCGAACCGGATCCGGCACCCGGCTTCGGAATGATGCTTCGCGACTATCTGGTCAGCTTGCGGTCTGCCGCCGGGGGCAGGAAGCTCGCGTCGAACACATCCTCCAATTTCGGCTTGATCTTGAACTTATAGCCGAGCGCGATCTGATCGATCGCTCGATCGAAACGAGCAGGTTCGATGCCGCCGAAACCGCGCGCCGCCACTTCCGGCGTGAGAATGTTGTCTTTGAGCGCGATGCGCAGCCGCTCGAGCTCGATCTCCTTCCTGGCTCCCTCGCTGCGCTTGAGCACGGAGTCGACCGCTGCGGCCGGATTCCTGATAGTATCCTTCAGACCTTTGAGAAACGCGCGCAAAAATCCGCGAACCGCCTCCGGATTATCCGAGGCGAATTTCGCATTCACCAGAATCGCGCCCCCGTAAAGCTCCAGGCCATAGTCGGCCATCAGCATGACGTCGATGTCGTCGGCCGGAACCCCGCGTTCCTTGAGATTGACATAGGAGACGAACGTATTGCCGGTGATCGCGTCGACCTCGCCCGACGCGAGCATGGGCTCGCGAACCGGGACGGCGACGTTGAGCACCGTGACCTTCGCGGCATCGACGTCGTTCAATTGCGCGAACAGCGGCCATTGCGCATAAGCCGGGTCGGTTGCCGGCGCCCCGAGTTTGCGCTCCTCGAGATCCTTCGGTCGGGCGACGCCGCGACTCTTGCGGCCGATAATGGCGTAGGCCGGCCGGTTGTACACCATGAACACCGCCCTGACCGGCGCCGCGGGGTTCTGGTCGCGCAGCCGGATCAGGGCGTTGATATCGCCGAAGACGATGTCATAGCCGCCGGCCGCGAGGCGGCTGACCGTGTCGAACGGACCCGCCCCAGGGTCGATGGTCATGTAAAGCCCCTCGGCGTGGTAGTAGTTCTTATCGGCTGCGACAAGAAACGGTGCGACCGCTCCTCCCAATTGCCCGTTCAGGCTGAGCTTGAGCGATGTCTGTGCGGCGAGCGGCGAGATGCCGAATGCCAAGATCAGGCTCGCCAGCGCCAGCTTGCGCGCGGCGCGGCCGAGCCGATCTCGCTCCAGCTCCCGCATGTGCTCGCGTCCCCGTGCGGCCGCTTGCGACCGGCAAGATGGTTTGCGCACTTCTCGTGCTAACGCCGTTTTGACGGTTTTATTCCGGCCGCCGCTTGCGTCATAGTCGGCAATGCCGGCGCAAAGCTCAAGCCGCAAGGTGGGACGCGGGCATTCGCGCCTGGCAGCGCGGCGGGATGCCGCATGACGAAGGCGAGCCGACGCAATGCGCTGCCGGCGGGCGTGTTGAAGGCGGCGGATTCGGAGCGGAGGCTTCGATGAGTTTACCGCAAGAACATGCGGCCGAGCGCGGCGACATCGCGCCGTTCGAGGCCGCCTATGCGCCCCCCGATGAGGCGATCGCCGAGCGCCTGCTCGCCGAGGCGCCGCGCTCGGCGGAGGCCGAGCGGCGCATCGATGCGCGGGCGGAAAGGCTCGTCAATGCCATTCGAGCACGCGCCAGCGGGCTGGGCGGGGTCGAGGATTTTCTGCGCGAATACTCGCTTTCGACCCGGGAGGGGCTTGCCCTGATGGTGCTGGCCGAGGCGCTGTTGCGGGTGCCGGACGCCGCCACGGCCGACCGGCTGATCGAGGACAAGCTCGCGGCCGCCGACTGGTCGCACCACGACGTGCAATCGACCGCCTTCTTGGTGTCCGCCTCGGCGTGGGCGCTCGGTGTCGGCGCGCGCATCATTCATCCGGGCGAAACGCCGGAGCATATTCTCACCAGCCTCGCCAAGCGGCTCGGGTTGCCGGCATTACGCGCCGCGACCCGGCAGGCGATGCGGCTCTTGGGCTCGCATTTCGTTCTCGGCGAAACGATCGAGCAAGCGCTTGCACGTGCGGCCGGGCACGGTGAGTTCCGTTATTCCTTCGACATGCTGGGCGAAGCCGCGCGAACCGCGGCGGACGCCGAGCGCTATTTCGCCGCCTACGCCGCCGCCATCGATGCCATCGCGGCACGTGCGGCAGAGCATCGATCCGCGGATCGACCCGGCATCTCGGTGAAGCTCTCCGCGCTCCATCCGCGTTTCGAGCCGATCTCGCGATCGCGGGTTCTGGCCGAACTCGGGCCGAAGCTCCTGGCGCTGGCCCGCAGGGCCAAGGCGCGCGACCTGCAGTTCACGGTCGATGCCGAGGAGGCGGATCGCCTGGAGCTCTCGCTGGAGCTGATCGGCCTGGTGCTGGCCGATGCCTCGCTCGCCGGCTGGTCGGGGTTCGGGCTCGCGGTGCAGGCCTATCAGAAACGCGCGCCTGCGGTGATCGATTGGGTGATCGGGGCGGCGCAAGCGCTGGGCCGCCGCCTGAGCGTGCGACTCGTCAAGGGCGCCTATTGGGACAGCGAGATCAAGCGCGCCCAGGAACGCGGACTTGCCGATTACCCCGTGTTCACGCGCAAGCCCGTGACCGATCTTTGCTACATGGAGTGCATGCGCAGGCTGATCGCGGCGCGCCCGCAGGTCTTTCCGCAGTTCGCCACGCACAATGCGCTCACCGTGGCGAGCGTGATCGAGGAGGCGGGCGGAGTGGATGGTTACGAGTTCCAGCGCCTGCATGGCATGGGCGAGGCGCTTTATCAAACGCTGATGGCAGAGGCGCCCGGCGCCGCCTGCCGGGTCTACGCGCCGGTCGGCAGCCATCGGGACCTGCTCGCCTATCTGGTGCGGCGGTTGTTGGAGAACGGCGCGAATTCTTCGTTCGTGTCGGTCGCGGCGGACCTTCGGGTGGCGATCGATACGATCCTGCAGCGTCCGCGATCGCGGATCGCGAATCCCGGTGCGGCCCGGCATCCGCACATTCCGCTGCCCGGCAACCTTTATGCGCCGGCGCGCCGCAATTCGCGTGGCCTCGAGCTCGGCGATCGCGCGGCGGTGCGTGCGCTGCTGGCGGAAATCGCCGCGAACGCCCCGCATACCGCCATCGCGCAGCCTCTGGTCGATGGCGCAGCGCTCGAGGGCCGAAGGCGCGCCGTCACTTCGCCGATCGACGGCGCGAGCATCGGGATCGTGGCCGAGGGCGATGAAGCCATCGCCACCGCGGCCGTGGCGGCGGCCGCCGCGGGGTTTCCCGCGTGGACGGCTACACCGCGCGAAATCCGCGCCGCGGCACTCGACCGGGCCGCCGATGTGTTGGAAGCCTCGCGGGCCGGTCTGATCGCGCTGCTGCAGCGCGAGGCCGGCAAGACCCTCGAGGATTCGATTGCGGAAGTCCGCGAGGCGGCCGATTTCTGCCGCTACTACGCTTGCGAACTCCGGCACGCGCTGGCGCCCCGATCACTGCCCGGGCCCACCGGGGAATCGAACGAGCTCGCCTATCGGGGCCGCGGCGCGTTCGTGTGCATCTCGCCGTGGAATTTTCCGCTCGCGATCTTCGTCGGCCAGGTCAGCGCCGCGCTCGCGGCCGGCAACAGCGTGGTCGCCAAGCCGGCCGAGCAGACGCCGCTCGTCGCCGCGGAGGCGGTGCGGCTGCTGCACGCGGCCGGGGTGCCGGCGAGCGCGCTGCATCTGGTCCCGGGCGACGGCCGCGTCGGCGCGCTGTTGGTCGAAAATTCCCAGACCGCCGGGGTGGCGTTCACCGGGTCGAACGAGGTCGCCGCGAATGTCAGCCGCGCGCTCGCCGCAAAGTCCGGGCCGCTGGTGCCGTTCATTGCCGAGACCGGCGGCATCAATGCCATGGTGGTCGACGCCACGGCTTTGCCGGAGCAAGTCACCGACGATGTCTTGACCTCCGCGTTCCGCTCGGCGGGTCAGCGCTGCTCGGCCTTGCGGCTGCTCTGCATCCAGGAGGACGTGGCCGATATTCTGCTGGAGATGATCGAAGGCGCCGTGTTCGAGCTGCAGGTGGGAGATCCGCGCGAAATCTCCACGCATATCGGGCCGGTGATCGATGCCGAGGCGAAAACCAATCTCGAGCGATGGATCGCGCGGATGCAAGGCCAGGGCCGCGTGCGATTCCGCTGGGACCGGCTGCCGCTGCCCTCGGCCGGGACCTACGTGGCGCCGACCATCGTCGAGCTCGACCGTGCCGGCGATCTCAAGCAGGAGGTATTCGGGCCGGTGCTTCACGTCGTGCGCTGGCGCGCCGACGAGCTCGACCGACTGCTCGAGGACATCGGTGCGAGCGGCTATGGCCTGACGCTCGGCATCCATTCCCGGATCGAGCTCACGGTCGAGCGCATCATCGCGCGGCTCGCGATCGGGAACGTCTACGTCAATCGCAACATGATCGGCGCCGTCGTCGGCACGCAACCGTTCGGCGGATCGGGGCGGTCGGGGACCGGTCCCAAGGCTGGCGGCCCGAATTATCTTCCGCGCTTCGCGATCGAGCAGACCATTGCGGTCAATACCGCGGCGATCGGCGGCAACGCGAGCCTGCTGGCCGAGCCGGAATGAGCCTGTGCGGCCCGGGCGTATTCGTTAACGTCCGGTAAATCTATGCGGCTATGCTGGTCGCATGACCGATTCGCTGGATCGACTGTACGCGGCCGTGCTGGCCGCCAAGCACGCGGATCCGCGCACGTCACGCACCGCGCGACTGCTGCGCTCGGGCCGGCCCAAAATGGCGAAAAAGCTCGCCGAAGAGGCCATCGAGGTGATCATCGACGCCATGCACGGCGGCCGCGACGCGGTGATCCGCGAGAGTGCCGACCTGCTCTATCACCTGGTCGTGCTGTGGGGGGCGGCCGGAGTGAATCCCAAGGACGTGTGGAAAGAGATGGACCGGCGCGAGCGCCTGCTCGGCATCGCCGAAAAGCTGCCGAAAGCCGCGCCGGAGTCCGATTCGGAGTCCCGTCGGCAAATTGTCGCACTCGACGGCCGACGGCTGCACAAGCGCCGCTAGCCGGATCGAGCCGCGGCGCCCGTTCGGCTGCGGGCGCGCTTTCGATGGACAGTGCCCTCCCGTACCGGTAATCAGGCGCGTCATGCTGCTTCGACGGATCTACGACTGGTGCATCGGCGCCGCGGGCAAGCCGCATGCGTCCTGGATCATGGGTGCACTGTCGTTCGGCGAGAGCTCGATTCTCCCCATTCCGCCGGACGTGATGATGATCCCGATGTCGCTCGCCCGACCGGACAAGACTTGGTACTACGCGACGCTGTGCACCGTGACGTCGGTGGCGGGCGGCCTGATCGGCTATCTGATCGGCTCGACGCTCTACGATACTGTCGGGCATTGGATCATCCAGGCCTACGGATATGGCGACAAGGTGGAGCTGTTCCGCGACGCTTACGTCCGCTACGGCGCCTGGATCATCCTGCTCAAGGGCATCACCCCGATTCCCTACAAGATAGTGACCATCACGTCGGGGTTTGCCGCTTATCCCCTTGTGCCGTTCCTGCTGCTGTCGGTGGTGGCGCGAGGAATGCGGTTCTATTTCTTTGCTTTTCTGTTGCACCGCTATGGTGTGTGGGCGCGGGTAAACATCGAAAAACGCCTGGGCTTGTGGTTCACCATCGGAGTGCTCGTCGTGCTCGTCGGAGTGATCGCGGCCACCCGGTTGTTCTAACGGGCCGATCTCCTCAATTTTGCCACGCGGTTGTCGCGGACTCAGGCCTGCGCCGGCCCCGCTCGGGGCCGGACGGAACACGCCATGATCCGAACCAGGAAGAGCGAGCGGCGGCGGCCGCGGTCGGCGCGCCACGGTGCCGCACTGGGGCTCGCCCTGGTCGCCCTGCTTTGCGTCGTCATCCCGGCGAGCGCGCAGCAGACGCCGCAAGCCGCTCCCGCAACGCAACCGGAGCAGGCCGCGCCGTCGGAGCCGGCGCCTTCCGCCGCAGCGCAGGCATCGCGGCAGGGCGGCCTGTTCGGCACGATCGGCCGCTGGATCGACCGATCGCTCGCGCGCGTGAGCACGGCCTGGAAGGGCAAGTCCGAGGCTTCGCCCGAGGATGCGCGCAAGAGCGCCGGCGTCGGCCTGCTGCCCAATGCGAAAATCGTCTCCGGACGCGAGCGTTGCGAGACCGCCGCCAACGGCGCTCCGGATTGCCGCGGCGCAATCGAAGCCTTGTGCCGCAGCAAAGGACTTGCGGCGGGCAACAGCCTCGACGTCCAATCGGTGGAAAAATGTCCGGCTCGAGTGTGGATTTCCGGGGCGCAGCCGACGACCGGCGAGTGCCGGATGGAATCCTATGTTCAGCGCGCGTTGTGCCGGTGACAGCAAGCAAGGAAATCAGCAAGCAGAAGTCAGGAAAAGTTTAGGAACGGATCTCCGTGACCGTTTGCCACCGATATCCGATTTCTGTTATCTGATTTCTGAAACCCGAGACGGAGGAAGCATTGAACCTTCACGCCAAGCTCATGGAGCGCGAAGCCGCCGGCCGGCCGGTTCGGGTCGGCCTGATCGGTGCCGGCAAGTTCGGCACGATGTTTCTGGCGCAAGTGCGCCGCACGCCGGGCATGCATCTCGTTGGCCTCGCGGATCTCAACATCGAGCGTGCCCGCAATCAGCTGCGAGGCTGCGGGTGGAGCGAACCGCAGTATTCGGCGACCAATCTGGGCGATGCGCTGCGCGGCGGGCGCACGTTCATCACTGCGGACGCCGAGGCGCTCATCGCGTTTCCCGACGTCGACGTGATGATCGAAGCGACCGGCGACCCGCGCACGGGCATCCACTTTTGCCTACGATCGATCGCGCACGGCAAGCATATCGTCATGGTCAATGTGGAGGCCGACGTGGTTGCCGGGCCGCTGCTTGCGCGCAAGGCCAGGGCCGCCGGCGTCATCTACAGCCTGGCCTGGGGCGACCAGCCGGCGCTCATCTGCGAGCATGTCGATTGGGCGCGAGCCTGCGGCTTCGAAGTGGTCACGGCCGGCAAGGGTACGCGCTATCACCCGAGTTTCCATCAATCGACGCCCGACGACGTGTGGGAGAATTTCGGCATCGCGCCCGACAAGGCCGCGCGCGGCGGCATGAACCCGAAAATGTTCAACAGCTTCATCGACGGCACCAAATCGGCAATCGAGATGACGGCGGTATGCAACGCGACCGGCCTGGTTCCGCAGCCGGACGGCCTGTCGTTCCCGCCCGCCTCGGTCTACGACCTCGCGCGGATCTGCAAGCCGCGGCACGCCGGAGGCGCGCTGGCGATCACCGGGACCACCGAAGTGGTGTCATCGTTGCATCGCGACAAGTCGCCGGTCGCCAACCATCTGCAGATGGGGACCTACGTGGTCGTCAAGGCCGGCGACGATTACGTGCGCCATTGCGCGGAGGAGTATCACATGCTCCCCGATGACGATTTCGAGCACATTGCGCTCTACCGGCCGACCCACATGATCGGGCTCGAGCTCGGCATCTCGGTCGCCTCGATTGCATTGCGCCGCGAGCCGACCGGAGCCGCCACCGGCTTCCGCTCCGACGTGGTTGCGACCGCAAAACGCAAGCTCGACCGCGGCGAGATTCTCGACGGCGAGGGCGGCTACCGCGTGTGGGGCAAGCAGTGCCCGGCCGAGCGCTCACTCGAGGCCGGATTCCTGCCGCTGGGATTGGCGCACAACGTCAAGCTCAAGCGCGAGATCGCGGCGGGGGAGCCGTTGCGCTGGGCCGATGTCGAGTACGATCGCAACGATCTCGCGGTGAAGGTCAGGCGCGAGATGGAGGCGGCGTTCGCGGCGCCGAATGCCAAGACGGCGGCGGAGTAATTCTCCGACCGTCATCGCCCGCGCATGCGGGCGACCCAGTAAGCCCTGCAATCGCGGCGGGGGCTGTTCTGAATTCGGCGGCTACTGGATGGCCCGCATGCGCGGGCCAAGACAACCGCTGTGATCAACGGCCCAAATGCTTGCCCCAGAATTCGAGCGTGCGCGACCAGGCAAGCTCCGCGGCCTGGCGCTGGTGCGCGTCGGGCCGCTGCTCGTTCATGAAGCCGTGCTTGGCATCGTAGCGATAGATCTCGGCGGATTTGCCGGCGGCTTTCAGCGCGGCTTCGAAATCATTGACCGCCTTGGGCGTGCACCAATCGTCATCGTTGGCGAAATGAGCCTGCAGGGGCACGCGGATATCGGCGGGCTTGGCGACATTGCCGGGCGGAATGCCGTAAAAGCAAACCGCCGCGGAAAGCTCCGGGATGCGGATCGCGCCCAGAACGGTCACGGCGCCGCCCATGCAGAAGCCGGTGAGCCCGACTTTGGCGCCGGTCACTTTCAAATACTGGGCGGCGCCGCGCACGATCTGATCGGTCGCGTCGAGAAAATTGAGCGAGCTCATCTCGCGGTTCGCAGCCTCGGTGTCGTGATAGGGAACGACCGTGCCGGCATAGAGATCGGGCGCGAGCGCCTCGTAGCCGGAGACGGCGAAGCGGTCGCAAATGCCCTTGATCTGATCCTGCAGGCCCCACCATTCCTGAATGACGACGACGCCCGGCGCGTTCGCGCGTCCCGCCTTGGCGAGATAACCGGCCGCATCCTTGCCGTCCGGCCGCTTGAAGGGGATCTTCGTGCCCATGCTGCCTCCGCTCGTTGTCGTCGCTGAGCCGCAATCGCGGCCAGCTTGGCGCAATCGGCCGCGGCACTCAACCTGGGCCGGGCCGGGGCGGCGACTAGGATGTGAGCGGAATGTGCAGCAGGTTCATGCCGTAGAACAACAGCTCGGATTCCAGCGCGCGGCGAATGTGCTCGGACTGCCGGAACCCGTGCTTCTCGCCCTGGAATACCAGCAGGCAAGTCGGAATGTCTCGGGCGCGCAGCGCCGCGAACATCATCTGGGCCTGATTGAGTGGCACCACCGGATCGTCCTCGCCGTGCAGGAAGATGACCGGCGCCGACAGCCGCTCGGCGAAATGGATCGGCGAGCGTTCGTGATAGAGCGCGCTGCCCGGCCGGTACGGCTCGATCAGCCAGTCGAGGTAGTGCGATTCGAACTTGTGGGTGTCGGTGGCGAGCGCGACCAGATCGCTCACGCCGTAATAGCTCGCGCCGGCTGCAAACTCGCGGTGGAACGTGAGCGCACACAATGTGGTGTAGCCGCCGGCGCTGCCGCCGGTCACGATCAGTTTCCCCGCATCGGCGTCGCCGCGCCCCGCCAGGAATTTGGCCCCGGCGATTGAATCGGCGACATCGGCCACTCCCCATTGACCATAGAGCTTCTCCCGGTATTTGCGGCCGAAACCGCTGCTGCCGCGGTAGTTCACGTCGAGCACCGCAAAGCCTCGGCTGGTCCAGAACTGCAGCGCAAGGTCGAGCCCGGCCGCGGTCGCCGCCGTCGGCCCGCCGTGGCTTTTGACGATCAGCGGCGGCTTCTCGGAGGCCGCCGCTTGCCAGTCCGGATTGTGCGGCGCGTAGAAAAATCCATGCGCAGTCTCGCCGCCGTCGGTCGGAAATCGGATCGATTGCGGTACGGAGAAATATGGCTTGAATTGTTCATAGCTGGCCGGCGGAATGGAATATTGGATCGGCTTTACGTCGCCGCGCTCGATGTCGAGTGTGGCGATCGCCGGCGGCGAACTCGCCGTCGAGCAGCGCATCACCACGATCTTGCCGGCGGCGCGAAGCCCGGCGATCGAGGCGAACTCGCTAGCGTAATCGGAAGCGGTGAGCGTCGGCAGATCGAGCCGCCCCAGGAACCACATCCCGTTCCGCGTGAACGAGTAGATCATGGTCTCGGCCGAAACGAACGCATAGGTCGAGGCCCCGAATTGCCATTGCGGCGCGCCGAACTCGGCCTCGCGCGGAAGCACGGCTTCGGCAGAAGAGCCGTTGCAGCGATAGAGATTCCAGAAGTCGGTCGCGTCGGAGAGAAAGAACAGCCTGCCGTCGGGCGACCATTGCGGTTGCACGATCGAGACCTTCTCGCCCCCCGCGATGGTATTGCGGTTGCTGCTCAGAGCCCCTGTCGCATCGAAATCCGCCACGTGCAGATACGTCGAGATCCACGGCATGTACGGATGGCGCCAGCTCAGCCAGGCGAGCCTATTCCCGTCCGGGCTGAGCGCGGGAGAGGAATAGAAATCCCATCCGGAATCGAGCGTCGTCTCCGTGCCGGTTGCAAGATCCACCGCGACCAGGGTGTTGATCGCGTTGACGACGTCGCCGTCGGGACGCTCTTCCCGCACCGCGATCAAGCGATTGCGTTCGGCATCGATGCAGATATCTGCGAACAGGCATGCCGGGCTCGACGTCAGCTTCGCCGGCGGCCGGTTCGGCGCCTGGCGGTAGAGCTGATTGTCGCGGAAATGCACGAAATACACCGTGCCGTCGCGCACCGCATAGGCGCCGCCGCCGTAGCTGTGCACCTGCGAGCGCGCATCGAACGGCGCGGGGGTGACGTCCGCGATGTCGCCGTGCGCCGCGCGGACCACGACGTTGCGGCCTTTCTCCCGGGGCCTGCCCTCGATCCAATAAATCGCGTCGCCGTCGAGGCGCGGCTC
>DASWCW010000238.1:0-8116 GCA_036395835.1 Xanthobacteraceae bacterium | reverse complement strand
CCGATGGTGAAATCGATCACCTTCAGGATGATGAAGGAGACGACCGCGTCGTAGATGAAGACGATCAGGATGCCTTCGATCTGATTGATCACCTGCGCGGGGTTGCCCTCGATCAGGCCCGGGGTGCCGCCGTATTGCTCGATGGCGAACACGCCGGTGAGCAGCGCGCCGACGATTCCGCCGACCGCGTGCACGCCGAAGGCATCGAGCGCGTCGTCATAGCCGAACATGTGCTTGAGGCCGGTCACGCCCCAATAGCAGAACACGCCGGCCGCGATCCCGATCACGATCGATCCGACCGGGCCGACGAAGCCCGAAGCCGGCGTGATGGCGACGAGGCCGGCGACCGCGCCCGTGCAGATGCCGATGACGGTCGGCTTGCCGCGGATCGCCCATTCCACGAACATCCAGGTGAGCGCGGCGACGGCGGTGGCGACCTGCGTGACCGTCATCGCCATGCCGGCCTGCACGCCGGAGGAGACCGCCGAGCCGGCATTGAAGCCGAACCAGCCGACCCACAGCAGCGAGGCGCCGATGAAGGTGAGCACCATGTTGTGGCCCGGTCCGGTATCCTTGCGCTTGCCGAGCACGAGGCACGCCATCAGGCCGGCCGTGCCGGAGTTGATGTGCACGACGGTGCCGCCGGCGAAGTCGAGTACCTTGACCCAGGCGTCGGAATTGCCGGACGCGAGAAAGCCGTCCGGCCCCCAGACCCAATGTGCGATCGGGGCATAGACCAGGATCGCCCACAGCCCGATGAACCACAGCATCGCCGAGAATTTCATCCGCTCCGCGAAGGCGCCGGCGATCAGCGCCGGCGTGATGATCGCAAACGTCAGCTGGAAGCAGATGTAGACGGTCTCGGGGATGGTCGGCGCCAGCGGATTGGGGTTGCCGATATTCTTGGAAATGTCGCTCAGGATTCCCTGCAGGAACGCCCGATCGAGCCCCCCGATGAACCCGCTGCCCGCCCGGAACGCCAGACTGTAGGTGCAGACCACCCACAGCACGGTGATGAGACACGTGATGGCGAAGCTCGTCATCACGGTGTCGCCCACGTTCTTCTTGCGGACCATGCCGCCGTAGAAGAGGCCGAGCCCCGGGATGGTCATCAGCAGCACCAGCGCCACCGAGGCGAGCATCCAGGCGGTGTCGCCGGAATTCGGCGTGCATTTTTCCAGGACCGGGGGTTTGGCGGTGCCGTCGCAGGCCGGCGGCGCGGCCTCGGCCGCGGGAGCCGCCGCCGGGGCGGCGGGCGCGGGGGTCGGCGCCTGCGCCAGCGAGGCGTTCACGAACGCAAAGCTGAGCAAGGCGGCGAGAAGAAAGCCGCAGGCGAGAGCGATGAGCCCCGCACGAGGCGATTTCCGGAAGGTCATGGTGTGGCTCCTGTCCATCGAAGAGGGTGCGGGTTCAAAGCGCCGCTTGGTCGGTTTCGCCGGTGCGGATGCGCACCGCATGCTCGAGACCGAACACGAAGATCTTGCCGTCGCCGATCTGGCCGGTCTTGGCCGCGCCGGTGATGGCTTCGGTGACTTTGTCGACCTGGTCAGCGGCGACCGCGACTTCGATCTTGAGCTTGGGCAGGAAGCTCACGGCATATTCGGTGCCCCGATAGATTTCGGTATGGCCCTTCTGGCGGCCATACCCCTTGACTTCAGTGACGGTCAGCCCGTGCACGCCGATGCCGGTCAGCGCGTCGCGGACCTCGTCGAGCTTGAATGGCTTGATGATGGCCATGACGAGTTTCATGAAAATCCCCCGCTTGGGCCCGTTCACGCGACTGGAGACCGGGCAACGATTGGGCTTGGCCGCGGAAGGTGCTCCCACCCCGGCATTGCTCCACGGGGAAGTGTGGAATCAAGCGCCGTGCCAACTCGATCGCGGCAGGTCTATCGACTTGGAAAGAATGACTCTTTCGACCGACCCGGGATACGAACGGCGGCATGGCGTGCCGCACAAAGAAGCACCAAGTTTGCACAAAAAATGGTCAGTGGTCGGGACGCGATGTGCCGGCGCCCCCGAAAAAGCGAGGTCGAGCGCTGGCAGTTGCCGGATTACAGCGCGTCGGCGTCGGTCTCGCCGGTGCGGATGCGCACCGCATGCTCCAGATCGAGCACGAAAATCTTGCCGTCGCCGATCTGGCCGGTCTTGGCCGTGGAGGTGATCGCGTCGACCACCTTGTCGGCCCGGTCGGCCGGAACTGCGACCTCGATCTTCAGCTTGGGCAGAAAATTCACCGCATATTCGGCGCCGCGGTAGATCTCGGTATGGCCGCGCTGGCGGCCGTAGCCCTTGACCTCGGTCACGGTGAGGCCGGCGATGCCGAGATCGCCGATGGCGTCGCGGACGTCGTCGAGCTTGAACGGCTTGATGATGGCGATGACGAGCTTCATGGATTTCTCTGCCGACCGCGTGGTCGCTCCCCAACCGCGGGACTTGGGGGCCGCTCGCGCCCGATAGCGCACGATCCGGCGGCCCAGATCAAGCGCAAACGGACGGGCGGAAAGATTTCGCTCGGGCCGGCATGGGTTCAGCGCTCCGGCCGGCGCTCGCGCAGCATTCCCTCCTGGGCGACCGAGGCCACCAGCGTGCCGTCGCGAGCAAAGATCGACCCGCGCGCCAGTCCGCGCGCGCCCGACAGATTGGGGCTGTCCTGGGCGTAGAGCAGCCAGTCGTCGGCGCGGAACGGCCGATGGAACCAGAGCGCATGGTCGAGGCTCGCGGCCATGAACTCCTGCTCGAACAAGGTGCGGCCATACGGCATCAGCGCCGTGTCGAGCAGGGTGAGGTCCGACGCATAGGCCAGCACGCATTGGTGAATGGCCGGGTCGTCGGGCAGCCGTTCCGTGGTCCGGATCCAGACGTGAAATTTCGCGTCCGCGAATTTCTTGCCGAAATAGCGCGCGTATTCCACCGGCCGCATCTCGATCGGGCGCTCGCGCTCGTAGTAGCGCCGCACGGCTTCCGGCACGTGCTGCAGCACCTCGCCGCCGACTTCCGATTCGCTCGGCAGCGCTTCGGGCGGCGGCACATCGGGCATCGCCGCCTGATGTGCCAGCCCGGGCTCGTCGTTGTGGAACGAAACCGACATCGAAAAGATCGCTCGACCATGCTGGATCGCCACCACGCGACGCGTGGTGAAGCTCCTGCCGTCGCGAATGCGGTCGACCTCGTAGATGATCGGCACCTTGGGATCGCCTGGGAGCAGGAAATAGGCGTGCATGGAATGCGGCTGGCGGCCCTCGACCGTGCGGCAGGCGGCAACCAGCGCCTGTCCGATCACCTGCCCGCCGAACACGCGCTGCCAGCCCGACTGCGGGCTGCGACCGCGGAACAGGTTCACTTCGAGCGGCTCGAGATCGAGGATATCGAGAACGGCTTTGAGGGCGGACATGCCTGGGTTCAGCGGTCGATGATCGGGAATCGTTGGTCAGGTCCTAGCAGGGTTTGCGGAAGTGGCAATGTGCCGATTTCCAGGTTGCGGCCTCTGAACCTGCTATAACGGCGGCTTCGATTGACCAGTGAACAAGTCTTCGGGAACCGGTATGGAACGGGCCGATGTGGTGATTGCGGGCGGCGGTTTCGCCGGGCTGGCGCTCGGCATCGCGCTGCGCCAGGGGCTCGGCTCGGCGTTTGCCATCATCGTTGCGGATCCCTTCATCGGGCGGGACGGCTCGGGCGATCTGCGCGCCTCGGCGATCGCCGCGGGCGCGCGACGATTGTTCGAGACGATCGGCGTATGGGAGGCGGTCGCGCAGGAGGCGCAGCCGATCCTCGACATGGCGGTGACCGACAGCCGGCTCAGCGACAAGGTGCGGCCGGTTTTCCTGAGCTTCGGCGGCGAGGTCGAGCCCGGCGAGCCGTTCGCGCACATGATCGAGAACCGCGATCTGGTTGCGGCGCTCACCGCGAAGGCCCGCGAGCTCGGGATCGTCTTGAAGTCCGCCGCGGTGACCGGGTTCGAATCGACATCCGGCCAAGTCGCGGTGCGCTTTCCCGATGATACCGACACGCCCGCGCGTCTCCTCGTCGCAGCCGACGGCGCGCGCTCGCGCCTGCGCGAGCTCGCGGGCATTCCGACCTACGGCTGGACCTATCCGCAATCGGCGATCGTCACCAATGTGGCGCACGAGCGCGATCACGGCGGGCGCGCGTGCGAGCATTTTCTCCCTGCGGGGCCGTTTGCGATCCTGCCGCTCAAGGGTCGCCGCTCGTCGATCGTGTGGACCGAGGAGACGCAAGCTGCGGAGCAAATCGTCGCGCTTGCGGACGATCTCTTCCACGCCGAGCTGGAACGCCGGTTCGGGCTCGAGCTCGGCGAGATCGAGATCATCGGTCCGCGCCGCGTGCATCCATTGGGATATTCGGTGGCGCGCTCCTTCATCGGCGATCGACTGGCGCTGATCGGCGATGCCGCGCACGTGATCCACCCGATCGCCGGCCAGGGTCTCAACATGGGGCTGCGCGACGTCGCGGCGCTCGCCGAGGCGATCGTCGATGCGGCGCGGCTCGGCCTCGATCCGGGCTCGAGCGAGGTGCTGGAGCGCTACCAGCGCTGGCGCCGGTTCGACACGATGATGATGGGGATGGCGACCGATGGGCTCAATCGCCTGTTCTCGAACCGCTCCGATGCGCTGCGTCTCGTTCGCGACGTGGGCCTCGGCCTCGTCGATCGGCTGCCCGGCCTCAAGCATTTGTTCATCCGCGAGGCCGCGGGCGTCACCGGCGACGTGCCAAAACTGCTCCGCGGCGAGGCGCTCTGATCCCTCCCCTTCAGGGGAGGGTCGGCAGCGAGCATCTGCGAGCTGCCGGGGTGGGGTCAATTCGTTGACGAAGCTGTTTCCCCTCACCCCACCCGGCTCGCGTGCCCTGCACGCTTGCCGACCTCCCCTTCAGGGGAGGTAGGCAGCCTTACTCCAGCGCGCGGGCTTCCTCCGGCAGCATGATGGGAATGCCGTCCCGGATCGGGTAGGCGAGCTTTGCCGATCGGGAGATCAGCTCCTGCTTCTCGGCGTCATATTCCAGCGGACCCTTGGTCAGCGGGCAAACCAGGATTTCCAGCAGCTTCGGATCGACCGCGTGACGGTCGCGCGGCGTGTCGTTCATCTCGATCTTCCTCCGTGCTTTCCCCGGATCATCCGGGGTCCCGTTCGCGCTGTCGCGCGCGCCGGGAAACTCATTGCAGCGGCGTTTCGCCTTCGCTCCCCGCCTTGGCAAGCTCGATCTCGGTGACCGCAACTAAAATCTCGGCGCGCGTTTTCAGATCCGGGGCCTCCAGCAGCGCCTGCTTTTCCGCCGCCCCATAGGGCGACATCATCGCCAGCGCATTGACCAGCGCCTCGTTGGGCGCGTTTTCGATGCCTTGCCAGTCGGCCTTGAGACTGTTCGCCTTGAGGAACGCGGTGAGCGCCGCGAGCAATGTCTTGCGGTCGACTGCCTCCTCGCCTTTGCGGGCCACGAAATCGTCGGCGAATTCCGCATAGCCCACGCGGCACTGGCGGTACGCCGTCGGCACAGCGAGCTCCTCCTCGACGCGGAAGCGGGCGATGCCGGTGAGCTCGAGCAGGTACCGGCCGTCGCCGGTCTCGGCCAATTGCGTGATGCGGCCAACGCAGCCGACGCTATAGAGATGTGGCCTCGCCTCCGGGCCCGGATGGGCGGCATCGGGTTGAATCATGCCGATCAGGCGCGCTCCCGCGAGCGCGTCGTCCACCATGGCGAGATAGCGCGGCTCGAATATGTTGAGCGGCATCTGGCCGCGCGGCAGCAGCAACGCGCCGGCAAGCGGGAAAACCGGAATGACCTGCGGAAGATCGCCGGGCCCGCGATAGACCGCGTTCATCGGCATCGTCGCTCTCCAGCGCCGCCCGCTGCCCGGGCAAGCGGATCAGGCAAACAGGATCGAGGACAACCGGCGCCGGCCTTCGAGCGTGGCCTCGTCGGTCGGGCCCCATGCCTCGAACAATTGCACCAGCTGCTTGCGCGCGCCGTCGTCGTTCCACTTGCGGTCCCGGCGCACGATCTCGAGCAGATGGTCGAGCACCTCGCGGCGCCGGCCCTTGGCGTTGAGTGCCAGCGCAAGATCGAACCGCGCCTGGTGATCGAGCGGATTGGCGGCGAGTTTTTGCTCGAGCTCGGCGATCGGTCCGAGCGAGGTCGCCTGTTCGGCAAGCTCGAGCGCGGCGCGGGCGGCGGCAACCGGAGCCTCGTTGCGCTTCGCCTCCGGCACCAGCGCGAGCGTTTGCTTGGCCTGCTCGATCGCGCCGGTCGCGACGTAACAGCGCGCGAGCCCGGCGAGCGCGGGCACGTTGCCGGCGTCCTGCGCCAGAACCTTGGCGTAGAGATCGGCGGCGCCGGCGGTGTCGCCCTCGACGAGCGCCGCGTCCGCGGCTTTGAGCAGATCCTTTTCCTCGCCGCCGACGCGGTCCTTGACCAGCCGCTCCAGGAAAGCCGTGACCTGGCCTTCCGGAAGCGCGCCGAGGAAGCCGTCGACCGGCTGGCCGTTGACGAAGGCGATCACGGCGGGAATCGACTGGATGCCCATTTGGCCCGGGACCGCCGGGTGCTCGTCGATGTTCATCTTGACGAGCTTGGCCTTGCCCTTGGCGGCGCGCACCGCCTTCTCCAGCATCGGGGTCAGCTGCTTGCAGGGACCGCACCACGGTGCCCAGAAGTCGACCAGCACCGGCTGCCGGCGCGATTCCTCGATGACGTCCTTGACGAAGCTTTGGGTCGTCGTCTCCCGCACGACGTCCTCTGCGACCGCTGCCGTCACTCCCGCATGTTGCAGCATGGTTCTTGGCCCTCGGTGGCGCCGGATCGGCTGGTTTCCCCGATACATGGTCCATGGCGGGGGCGAATGCAACGCTAGCAGGGTCCGGCGGGGCCGGCCCGCTCGGGGCCGGAAACGGCGAGAATCCGCGGCTTATGCCCGGTCGCCTCCAGGAACTTCACCAAGTCGTCCCGGGCGATCGTCGTCGTCATGGTGTTGACCAGCGGATGAAAATTCAGCGTTTTCTCCCGCATCATCGGCGCGTCGAGCACGACGGCGATCCGGCCGGCGGTGTCGTTCATGAGCGCGAACGGCGTCACCGCTCCGGGCTCGATGCCGATCAGCTCCCGCATCAGTGCCGCGGACCCGAACGAGAACCGGCCGGCGTCGAGGCGATGATGCAGGCGCTTGAGGTCGATTGCGGCGTCCTCGAGCGCCGAGACGAGAAAAACGCGGCCGCGCTTGTCGGCCAGGAACAGGTTCTTGGTGTGGCCGCCGGGAATCGTTCCGCGCAGCCGGCGCGACGCCTCGACCGTGAACAGCGGCGGATGGCTCGCGCTCGCGTGCGCGATGCCGAGCCGGTCGAGCAACGCAAAGAGATCGTCGGGGGTGGCGGGCATGGTGGGCCTAGCGTTCGCCGGACGCAGCGCGGCGCGTAGCGCCGTGCTGCAGATCCGGGCCCAGGTCTGGTCCAGGGCGAGTGTGGGTCCCGGGTCTGCGGCGCAGCGCTGTCGTGCCGCGCCGCGCTCGGGACATGAGAACTCAATTCGCGTCGACGAAGCTATGGCAGGGCCGGTGCTTGGAGAAATTGCAATCGACATGCCGCGGGATGCTGGTGATGGCGTTGAGAAGGAAAACGCCCCCGGCCACGACCAGGACGGCGGCGGTCAGCAGCGCCGCATTGCCCGCCGCGCGGCTGCCGTCCTCCGGCGCGGCCGCGCCGCGAAACGGGCGCGGAAACGGCACGACATTGGCGAAACTCGATCGGACCGGGGGCGCCATGGATCCGTTGCCGATATGCATTGGCGCGCCAATATAGCACGCAGCTTGCAAAATCGAGCGGTCTAGGGCGACCGGGCCGGCGGGCCGTCTCCGGCGGGCCGGCGGCGCATCGGCTGCCGGGCTGCTCGGGAACGTCTGGCTGGCCGCTCAGTTAGCCATGGCTCCTGGTCGGCCGGTGCCTCGGTTGCAATGCCGGGCCGGTTTTGGCATAGGAGGCGAGACAGCGCGGTTCGGTTGAGCTTTCGCTGCATACCCTCGTTTCGGATGCGGGTGTAGCTCAGGGGTAGAGCACAACCTTGCCAAGGTTGGGGTCGTGGGTTCGAATCCCATCGCCCGCTCCAA
>DASWCW010000237.1:0-13062 GCA_036395835.1 Xanthobacteraceae bacterium | reverse complement strand
TTGCATGGCGATCTCCTCGGCTGGTCGCAGCGTTGCGATGTTATACCATACGCCCGCGGCGAAGCCTAGAACATGCTGCGGGCGATGGGAGCGCTGCCGGCGCATGGAGCGCGGCGAAATGCGGGAACGGAGCTCCCGGATTGCGCTGCGCTCCATCCGGGCTACAGATTCAATACCGATAGTCCTCGATCTGCAGCAGCGGGAACGCGCTGAGCACGTGCGGCGGATTGGCGGGCGCCGCCGCGCGCAGGTAGGAACGATCGAGCTCGGCGAAACTCGTCACGCCGAGCAGGCCGAGAGAGCGCTGCACCTCGTCCTCGATGAGCTCGAGCATGCGCACGATGCCGGCCTGCCCGGCCGCCGCGAGACCGTAACATTGCATGCGGCCGAGCCCGACGAGATCCGCGCCCAGGATCATAGCCTTGACGATATCGGTGCCGCGGCAGAACGCGCCGTCGATCATGATTTTCGCGCGGCCGGCAACCGCCTCGACGATCTCGGGCAGCACCTCCATCGAGCCGAGGCCGTGATCGAGCTGCCGGCCGCCGTGGTTCGACACGTAGATCCAGTCGACGCCGTGCTCGACCGCCCTTGCGGCGTCTTCGCGCGTGGCGATGCCCTTGAGCGCCAGCGGAATTTGGAAGTTCCGCTTGATGCGCTCGACCGTGCGCCAAGCGAGCGCCGCCTGGAACTCGCGGCCGGAAACACGGCGACGTCCCGCCGTGACGAAACGTTTGGCGAGATCGCGCTCGCGCCGGCTGTAGACCGCGGTATCGACGGTGAGGCAGAACGCCGAATAGCCGTTGGCGATCGCGCGGCGGACGTGGTCGTCGACGAAACCCTCGTCGCCGCGGACGTAGAGCTGATAGATGCGCAGCGCGTCGGGCGCGGCCTCGGCGACGGCTTCGAGCCCGGGCTCGCACACCGAGCTGAGCATATGGGCGACGCCGAACTCCTGCGCGGCCCGTGCCACGGTGGCGCCGCCGCCCTGATGAAAGACTTCGAGCGCGCCGACCGGCGCCAGCAGCAGCGGCAGCCGCAGCCTGCGCCCGAACCGCTCGACCGCCGCGTCGATCCGGCTCACGTCGCGCAGCACGCGCGGCCGGAACGCGAGCGAATCCAGCGCCATGCGGTTGCGCCGCAGCGTGGTCTCGCTCTCGGTGCCGCCGACGATGTAATCCCAGTCGTTCTGGTCGAGATTCTGGCGCGCCTTCTTGACGATCTCGTGCAGCGTCTGAAATTCGGGGCCCACGGTCGAACCGCGGATCGCCGCAGCGGATTCATTGGAGTAGATGTTGGGTTTCTGTTTTGGCGTTTCATTCATGGCGGATCGTGGTCCCTCGATTTGATCCCGTAGCCCGCATGGAGCGAAGCGGAATGCGGGAGCCGCGATCCCGGATTACGCGCCACTCCGGGCGCTGCATCCGGGCTACGGGCTATTTGTTGGACTCCGCGTCCTCCTCGTCCGGATAGGCCCAGCACAGCGCCGGCGGCAGCACGATGTCGACCTCGCTGTCGACCGCATAGCGCGCGCTGCTGCCGAGCTCGAGCGCCGCGAGCTTCCCGCCGAGCACGGCGAGGCTGTAGACCGTCTGCGCGCCCTCGTAGCGCTGCACCAGGACGCGCGCGGTGAAGCGGTTCGACCCCGGTTCGCCGCCGCCATCGCCGAATCGCACGTTCTCCGGGCGTACCGCGATCTTCACCGCGGCGCCGGCGACGACGCGCGGCGGCAGCCAGGCGAGGAAGCGATGGCCGGAGGGCGCCTCGATCGTGCCGAACTCGCCGTCGCGGTCGAGCACGCGGCCGGCGAGCAGATTGGAGGCGCCGGTGAATTGCGCGACGAACAGATCGGCGGGGCGGTTGTAGATCTCGGCCGGCGGCCCGATCTGCAGCAGCTTGCCGTCGCGCATCACGCCGACGCGGTCGCCGAGCACGGCGGCCTCGGCCTGATCGTGGGTGACGTAGAGCGCGGTGACGCCGGTCCGCTTGATGATGCGGCGCAGATCGTCGCGCAGCCGCAGCCGCAGATTGGCGTCCAGATTGCTCAGCGGCTCGTCGAGCAGCAGCAGCGCCGGCTCGTAGACGAGGCTGCGCGCGAGCGCGACGCGCTGCATCTGTCCGCCGGAGAGCGAGACCACGGGGCGCCGCGCGAAGTCGGAGAGCCCGACGAGCTTGAGAATCTCCGCGGTCCTGCGCTCGATCTCCGCGCGCGCGGCACGGCGCTGGCGCAGCGGATAGGCGACGTTCTGCTCGACCGTCATGTGCGGCCACACCGCGTAAGACTGGAACACCATGCCGATGTTGCGCGCCCGCGGCGCCACCAGCACGCCCTCGTCGGGCGCCGACACGGTCGCGCCGGCGATGCGGATCTTCCCCGCGCTCGGATGCTCGAGGCCGGCGACGCAGCGCAGGGTCGTGGTCTTGCCGCAGCCGGAGGGGCCGAGCAGCGCGACGATCTCGCCGGCGCCCACGGAAAAGCTCACGTCGTCGACCGCGGGCGCGCCCGTGGCGAAGACTTTGCGCAAGCTTTCGACCCGCAGTTCCGCCGACATGGTGAGCCTTTGAATTTCGTCTCGCTCGATCACCTCCCCCCGCAAGCGGGGGAGGGAGGAGTATGCCGCTCGATCTCAGCTCACTGGCGGTAGCCGTAGATCTTGTTCCAGTCCTCCATCCAGGCGGCATGCAGCTTCTTGTACTGCTCGAAATTCGGCACCCACACCTTGACCACCTTTGGATCGTAGCCCTCCGGATAGGCCGGCGCTTGCTTGAGCGAGGTGAGATGGCCGAGCTCCTTGATCATGAAGGTCTGGCCCTCCTCCGACAGATTCCAGTTGAGGAACAGCTTCGCCGCGTTGGGATGCGCCGCGGTTTTCGGAATGCCGCTCGCGTATGGGTTGATCGGCACGCCCTCGGGCGGAAAGAAGATCTCGACCGGCGCCCCGTCGCGCTTCTTGGTCCAGATGATGTTGTAGAGCAGCGGCGCGATCGAGACCTCGCCGCGGATGAGCGAATCCGACAGCGGCGCGCCCGACGGGAACAGCACCGGCTTGGTCGCCGCCTGCTTGGGCCAATAATCCTCGCCCAGCACCTGCCGCTCGAACATGATCCGGGTCCAGGTGGTGCCGCCGGAGGGGCCGATCACCTGGCCGATCTGGCCGTTGCCGTATTCCGGCTTGGTGAGATCCATCCACGACTTCGGCGGGTTCTTCACCAGCTCGACGTTGTAGGCGATCGACCAGCCGAGCGTCGCGCGCGGCCAGAATTTCGGCGACACCAGCACGTCGGCGATGTAGTCGCCGGCATTGGGTGGCGCATAATCCGCGAACTGATTTTCGATCTCCAGCATCAGCCCGCGATCGGAATGATCGACGACGTCGGCGGCGAGCTTGCCGGCAGCGGCCTCGGTCTTCACCCGGGTGATGAGCTGACCGCCGGGCGCGCGCACCATCTCGACTTTCACGAACGGGAAGCGCTTGTTGAAGGCGGCGACGACCTGCCGCTCCACCTCGGCGAAATTGGCGGTGTAGTACACCAGCGTGCCTTCCTGCTTCGCCGCCTCGATCAGCTCCGGCGGCCCGAATGGATTCTTGGCGGGCCCCTGCGCCCCGGCGCGCCCCGCGACGGCCGCGGCCGCGAGGCCGAGCGCGCCTTTCATCATTGCGCGTCGCGACGTGAGTTTATCAATCATTGTCTCCTCCCAGGCTGTCGTCCCCGATTACTGGCACTACCGCACGCGGGCGATGCCGGTATCGGCGGCGCCCCGCGACAGCCAGTGCGCAAATCCGATCAGCACCGCGAGCAGCGCCGTCTGCACCACGCTGAAGGCCGCAGTGATATTGATGTTCTGATTGTAGTAGTCGAGCAGCAGCACCGCCATGACCATGGTGCGGCTGCTGTAGAGGAACAGCGAGGAGCCGAGCTCCCGCACCGAGAGGATGAACAGCAGGGTCATGGCGGCGATCACGCCCGGACGCGCCAGCGGCAGCACGATCGACCGGATGGTGCCGAGCGTGCCCCGGCCGCACAGCCATGCGGCTTCCTCGAGCTCGCGGTGGATCTGCATCAGCGAGGTCGACAGCACCTTGACGGTGTCCGGCATGAAGCGGGCGATGAAGGCGAGCGCCAGGATCCAGATCGTGCCGTAGAGCCCGCCGGGCAGCCCGATCCAGGCCCACAGGTACGCGACGCCGATGACGAGCCCGGGGATGGCCACCGGCAGCGTGGCGATGAGATCGACTCCCCTGCGGCCCGGCGCGTTGGTGCGATTGACGGTGTAGCCGATCGCAAAGGCGAGCACGCCGCCGCCGACCGCGGTGATCAGCGCCACCTCCACGGTGTTGATGATCGACAGCATGGTCAGCGGATTGCCGAACAGGCTCTCGAAATGCTGCAGGCCGTATTGCTTGAGGTCGAACAGGCTCGCGGCGCCGCGGAAGAACAGGTACTTGCGGAATGCGGCGATGACGAGCGCCAGCGTCGGCAGCACCGCGACCACCAGCAGATAGAGGATGGCGAGCCCGAGCGTGAAAAAGCGCCAGCGGCCGAGGTCGAGCGCGCGCGGCCGAAACGCCTTGCCGGCGACCGTGGTGAAGCTCTTGCCCGACAGCACCATCTGCTGCACCACCACCAGAAGCCCCGTGGCCATCATCAGGATGATCGCGACTGCGGCCGCGGTGCTGTACAGCGGCGGCGACCAGGCGGTCAGGTTGAAGATGTAGGTGGTCAGCACGGAAATGTTGGCGGGCGCGCCGAGCACGGCCGGAATGCCGTAGATGCCCAGCATGACGATGAACGACAGCAGCATCGCGGCGATGATCGCCGGCGCGATCAGCGGAAAGGTGATGGTGCGCAAGGTGCCGAGCGCGCTCGCGCCGGAAATCTCGGCTGCCTCCTCGAGCGAAGGATCCATGTTGCGCAGCGCCGCCGAGGTGAACATGTAGACGTAGGGCGCGTAGTACATGCCGAACACGGCGATCAGCCCCGGCATGGAATAGAAATTGAGCCGCCAATCGACGCCGAGCCACGCCAGCATGGTGTTGATGAGCCCGGTGCGCGGCGAGCCGAGGATGGTCCAGGCGACGCCGGCGACGAGCGGCGGCACGAACAGCGGGACGAGCCCCGCGGTCGCGATCAGCGCCTTGCAGGGCGTGTTGGTGCGCACCACGATCCAGGCGAAGCCGAGCCCGACGACGACCGCGATCGCGGTGCCCCCGCCGCACACCAGAAGCGTGTTGACGAGCGCGAAATGCACGTTGGGGTTGGCCAGTACCTCGATGAAATTGTCGAGCGAGATGGCGGAGGGGTCAAATCCGTCGACCACCGGATTGGTGCCCGACAGTGCCCCGTAGAGCAGCATGAAGGTCGGATAGAGCACGAGGAACGCCAGCAGCGCGAGCAGCAGGCCGGACCACAGCCAGCCGGCCACGCGGAACGAGACCAGCCGGCGGGCCGGACGGACCTGGTCCGCGAATGCAAACGAAGTGGCCACCTGGTCTCCCGCTGGACGGGGCGTTCTTCTGATCCGGCGGACGCTACCCAAATCCCGGCAGCGCGCCAAGTTTTGGATCGGCGAGTGCGAGGACCTTGAACAATTCGCCCATGCCGCGCGGGCCCGCCTCGGTGAGCCGCGCGAGCGCCGCGTCGATCTCGGCAGCGCGGGCTCCCGCCGCGGTCTCGAGCATGGCGGCGCGGGTCTCGATGCCCAGCTCGCGCAGGAATTGGCGTTGCGTGACCGGGCCCAGCACGCGCGCGCCCGCCCGCATGGCGGCATTCCCGAGTGCTGCGAAATCGACGTGCGCCGAGAGATCGACCTCGCCCGGCCGCTCCAGGACATCCGCGAAAGAGTGAGATCCCACCGCTTGCAGCGTCTCGCCGAGCGCGCTTCCCGCATGGCCGTAATCGACGATCAACGCCGCCCCGCCGTGCTCCACCAGGCGGCCGGCGATGTCCGTGACGAGCGCGTCGGAGCGCCATTCGAAAATGGCGCCGATCGGCGCCGTGCCGAGATTTGCCGGCAGCATGGCCGGGAAATTCAGGATCGGATCGGGGTGGAGCGCAAGCACGAGCTTTTCGTCATCGCCGATGCCGACCATGCGCTCGTGCCAGCCGCTTTCCGCACGCACCGCCTGGTGCATCGGAAGCGCGTCGAAGAACTCGTTGGCGATGACGATCAGCGGATCTTTCTCGGGCACTTCCGCGAGGCTCGCATGCCAGCACACCGGGACCCCGCAATGCGCCAGCGTTGTTTGCTGTCGCTGCCGGAGCGCGGAGCTCGTCTCCACCAGGTCGACGGCGAGCGCTTCGCGAAAATCCGGCGCGACCTTCACCGCCCGCAAGGCGTCGGCGATGAGCGTTCCGCGCCCGGGTCCGAGCTCGACCAGGCGAACGCGGCCGGGGCCGCCCATCTCGTTCCACGCCGCCGCCGCCCACAGTCCGATCAGCTCGCCGAACATCTGGGAAATCTCCGGCGCGGTGATGAAATCGCCGCACGCGCCGAACGGGTCGCGCGCCGCGTAATAGCCGTGCACCGGATGGCCGAGCGCGAGCGCCATGAATTGCGCGACCGGGATCGGCCCATCGACCGCGATGATGCGGCGGATCTCGGCCTCGAGCGGGGTCATGCGAAAGTCGCCGCGCTCTTCACCCTCCCCTGGAGGGGGAGGGTCGGCAGCGAGCATGTTGCGAGCTGCCGGGGTGGGGTGAATCAGCTTCACCCCCACCCGGCTCGCGTCTGATGACGCTCCATAGCCGATGCTCCGCATCGGCGTTGTTCAAACGGCGGCTGAAGGGCCGCCTATGCCTCCCCCCTCCAGGGGGAGGTGAACGGAGGCTGCTGCATGTCCCGGGCATCAGCCTCACGCCGCAGCGGGGCGCCGGCGCAGCGCGACGAACAGGAAGCCGAGCCCGGCCAGGATCATCGGGACCGACAGCAGCATGCCCATGGTCAATCCGCCCCACAGGAAGCCGAGCTGCGGATCGGGCTCGCGGAAGAGTTCCGCGATGCACCGCGCGATGCCGTAGCCGAGCGCGAACGCGCCGATGATCAGCCCCGGCCGGCGCAGCGCGCCGGCGCGGATTAGGATCGCCAGCACGGCGAACAGCACGAGGCCCTCGAGGCCCGCCTCGTAGAGCTGGCTCGGGTGGCGCGGCAGCGGGCCGCCGCCGGGAAACACCATCGCCCATGGCACCTCGCTCGGCCGACCCCACAATTCTCCGTTGATGAAATTGGCGATGCGGCCAAGAAACAGCCCGATCGGCCCGACCGCGCAGGTGAGATCGCCGAGCGACAAGATCGGGATGCCGCGGCCCCGCGCGAACAAGATGACCGCGAGCATGCAGCCGATGAACCCGCCGTGGAACGACATTCCGCCCTTCCACAATTGCGGGATCTCGATCGGATGCGCGATGAAATGCGGCAGATTGTAGAACAACACGTAACCAGTGCGGCCGCCGAGAATGATGCCGAGCGTCACCCACAGAACGAAATCGTCGAAATCCGCGGCGGTCAGCGGCGCCGGCCCGCCCCAGGCGGAGCGCGACTTGATGATGGCGCGGGCATAGAGCCAGCCGAGCAGGATGCCGGCGATATAGGCGAGCGCGTACCAGCGGATCGCGAACGGACCGAGTTCGACGATCACCGGGTTGGGCGCGGGAAACGGCAGTGCCAGGAGCGGCATGAGCATCTCGCGGGTTGCGGGCGGGTCTTTGGCGCGCAGCGGAGCGCCAAGTCAAGGTGGGGTCCGACATCGGGCACCTTGAGCGGGTTTTACGCGTTTCCCGAGTTGCCATGCCCCCATCGGTACTGCGATGATGCAAATCGATGCAGTCCAAAGGGAAAGCCGAAACATGCCACGCCTGATCGTCGTCCGCGCGACATGGGACCCTGAGGCTCAGGTTTGGGTCGCGGAGAGCGAGGATGTTCCGGGTCTGGTTACAGAAGCTGAGAGCATCCAGGCTCTCGAAGCCAAGCTGCCGAACCTGATTCAAGATCTTCTCGAGAGCGAGGAAGACGGCGGGCCTACGATTGAGCTTCCCGTTCAAATCATCGCCGAGAGTTTCACGCGCGTGCAGGTGCGCTCGCGCGCCGGGGCATGAGCGGCGGCTACACGCCCGCCCTCAAGCAAATTCCGCTAAAGGCGGAGGGTCGTGTTGTCCGACGCGGCCGCGCAGACCATGAAATCTGGGAGAGCCCGATTTCCGGCCGCCGCTTCGCGGTGGACGCCATATCAAATCCCGACATACGGCAAATGCGGTCTTGAAACAGGCGGGACTGCCAAAGGCATTTTGAGTGAGCTGTAATTTGGTACATCTATTTGATTCTATTTGTTTATTTTCAACGTTGGCTGTGTATGTGTAAGAAACTGTGTAAGTTGACCGAATTTCGGCGTTCAAGCGCTTCTCCACGACTGCAATCCGGCAATTCATTTTTCAATCGCCAATGGCGCCGAGATGTCCCTGACAAACGGAATTGATGCCGCCCAGCCAACTTCCGCATTGGCACCGAAAGCGGAAGTCATCGATCCCAGCCGTTTCTTCCGAGAAGTGCCAACAACAGACCTCGGTGCCGCCACGATAACACTTAGAAAGCAGCTGCGTAGCCACTTTGAGGGCAGCAAATCGCGTCGGGGGACAGTTCGGTGCCGCATTTCCCGGAATCGTTCAATACACCGCGGATGTTCTGTTTCGTGACTTGTGGCTTCGCCCGGATCTTGCGCCGCACGACCGAAGCCCCGTAACTGTCAGCGCGCTCATTGCGAACGGACAAGGCGCGCAACTGGCCGCGCACTTGACTATCGGAATGAATAACGGCCTGACCGCGGCCGAGATTTCCGGGGCGATTACCCATTTGACCTTCTACGTCGGCTGGCCGAACGCCTTTTCGGCGCTTCCGGTGGCAAAGGACGTCTTCGAAAAACGTCCGAATTGACGGATTCTGAATCTACTCGCGGTTCAATAACCGCTTTTACTCAGGCTCGATAGCGCAGCGCATCAACCAGCAGAGCGAATGCCGCCGATGCTTGTCTGCGGCTAGGGTAGAACAGGTGGTACCCTGAATATGGAAGGCACCAGTCCTTGAGCACGCGTTTGAGACGAGCCTTGGCGAGATAGGGCTGCACCCAGTCTTCGGGCACATAGGCCAAGCCTATTCCGGCCAACGCGGCATTCAGCATTTGGGCGGTTGTATTGCAGGTCAGCTGGCCCTCGACGCGCACTCTCAGTTCTCGGCCGCCTTTTTCAAACTCCCAGGCATACAATCCGCCACTGGGTAGACGCAGAGTAATGCAGTTGTGGTTGATGAGGTCATGCGGTTTCTTCGGTCCTAGCCGACCCTTGAAATACGACGGTGCCCCCACGACCGCCATGCGCATGTCTGGCCCGATCCGTACGGCGATCATGTCTTTCGCCACTTGCTCACCGCTTCGCACGCCAGCGTCAAACCGTTGGGCCACGATATCAGTCAGGCCGTAGTCGATCACGATCTCGACCTTGATGTCCGGATATTCCCGCATCAGCTTCGCGAGTTTCGGCAGTAGGATCGCGTCGGCAGCATATTCCGTTGCTGTGATCCGGATCGTACCGGCTGGCTTGTGGCGCAGTTCTCTTATGTTCGCAACCTCGGCCTCGATCTCTTCAAAGTGCGGCCCCAAACTTTGAAGCAGGCGATCGCCGGCTTCCGTTGGAGAGACGCTGCGGGTTGTGCGTGTCAGGAGGCGAACTCCGAGCCGCTCTTCGAGTTCTCTGATCGTGTGGCTCAGCGCCGACTGCGAAACGCCCAGCTTTGCTGCGGCTTTCGTGAAGCTGCGCTCGCGCCCTACGGCGAGAAAAGCCAACAGGTCATCCAGACTGCCGCGCTGCATTTATGGCCTCCGCTCATAACTCTATGCCGATTTTAGCGGGTACTCAGAGAGGATGCGCCGTCTTAAATCGATCGGCACGCGTTGCGTCTGCACACTAGGAGAGCCGCATATGGAAGAGCCTTCAAGCTTGGGAAGCCTGTGGATCACCGACTCCGATATGACCCGGCGCGAGCTTCTGGAAGTGGCCGTGGTCACTGGCGGTGCCTTTGTGGGAGGACAGCTCATGCCTGGGCCGGAGGCCTCCGCGCAAACCGGCGCTTCGCCCGCTCCGCTCGACCTGATTCTGCGCGTCAACGGAACCGAACATCGGCTAATGCTCGATCCGCGCACCACGCTGCTCGACGCGCTGCGCGAGCACCTGCATCTGACCGGCTCCAAGAAGGGCTGTGGTCTTGGCCAGTGCGGCGCATGCACGGTGCTGATGGACGGCAAGCGCGTGAAGTCCTGTTTGTCACTTGCCGCGCTCGCGGAAGGCCGCGAGATCGCGACCATCGAAGGCCTGGCCCAAGGCGACCAGCTGCACCCGTTGCAAAGCGCTTTCATCGAGCGAGACGCCTTCCAGTGCGGTTACTGCACGCCCGGACAGATCATGGCGGGCGTGGCTTGCATCGCGGAAGGGCATGCTGGTTCTCCCGAGGAAATCCGAGAGTGGATGAGCGGCAATCTGTGTCGCTGCGGAGCGTACGATCACATCGTTGCGGCGATCCAGGACGCGGTTCGACTCGCCCGGCCGGTGCGCGGAGGTTGAGCCATGCACCCGTTCGCTGTTGAACGTCCGCGCGACCTTGATGCCGCCCTCGCTTTGCGCGCTCAAGCCGGCCGCAACGATACGCCCACCGAATACATCGCCGGCGGCACCGACATGGTGCAGCTTCTGCAGGAGCACGTGCGCCGGCCCGAGCGGCTCGTCAGCCTCGCCGGTCTTCTCGATAACCGCATAGAACTTGGACCGCTCGGTCTCAGGATCGGCGCTGCCGCCACGATGGCGGATGTGGCGGCGCATCCGGCCGTGGTCGAGCAGTTTCCCGTTATCTCCGAGGCACTCTTGAACTCGGCCAGCCCGCAGGTGCGCAATCAGGCAACCATGGGCGGGAACCTGCTACAGCGTACCCGCTGCCCATATTTCCGCGACATTGGGTATAGCGCCTGCAACAAGCGCGTGCCGGGATCCGGCTGCTCTGCTATTGGTGGCGAGAACCGCTGGCATGCCGTGCTCGGCACCAGCGACAACTGCATCGCCGCCAACCCGTCAGACCTTGCGGTCGCGCTCGTCGCCCTGGACGCGGCCCTGGAGGTGCGCAGTGCGGGCGGCCAACGTTCCCTGTCTCTCATCGACTTTCATCGGCTGCCGGGCGACACGCCGCACATCGAGACCGTTCTCGAAGCGGGCGAGGTGATCGCTGCCATTACAGTGCCGGCCAATCCGGCGGCACGGCGCTCGCATTATCTGAAGGTGCGCGGCCGCGCCTCCTTTGAATTCGCGATTGTCTCGGCTGCGGTGGCGCTCGACATGGAGGGTGCCCGCATCCGGCAAGCGTATATCGCGCTCGGCGGCGTCGGCACGAAGCCCTGGCGTGTGCCCAAGGTCGAGGCGGCCCTGGCTGGGGCGAGCCTCGACCCGGCAGCGCTCCGCCAGGCGGCTGCGCTTGCGGCCGAGGGCGCGCAGGGGCGCGGGCACAATAACTTCAAGATCGAACTCATGCAGCGCGCCATCGTGCGCGCCGTCGAAAATGCAGGAGCTCGCGCATGACCACTGCCGTGATCGGACAACCCATCAGCCGTGTCGACGGCCGACAGAAAGTCACTGGCCGTGCCACCTATGCCGCCGAATTCGATGTGCCGGGCGTGGCCTACGCCGCTATCGTGCGCAGCACGGTCGCGAACGGCCGCATCGCCTCGATTGACAGCGTATTGGCGGAAAGGGCCTCCGGCGTCCTCGCCGTCCTCACGCACCGCAATGCGCCACGGCTCGCCTACCGCAGCCACAAGGCGCTCGTTGATCCGGAATTCGGTGAGCGCCTGCATGTGCTCCAGGACGACCGAGTGAGCCATCAAGGCCAGCCGATCGCGCTAGTCATCGCCGCTACGCTCGAACAGGCCCAATACGCTGCAACGCTGGTGCGCGCCACCTACGGCATGGAACAGGCGGTCACGGACATCGCTCGCGCGGAGCCGGTTCGTCCTGGCCATAACCAGACCGATCAGGGCGAACGGCGGCCTTCGGAGGGTCGGCGCGGCGACCCGGAAGCGGCGCTCGCCGCAGCCGAGGTCAAGGTGGACCAGAGCTATGTGATCCCGCGCGAGAACCACAACCCGATCGAGATGCACGCCACGATCGCGGCCTGGGACGGCGATCGCCTGACGCTGTGGGACAAGACCCAGTGGGTGCACAACGTGGCCGACGAGATTGCTGCCGTGTTCGGCATTCCGCGGGAGAACGTTCGCGTCATCTCGCCCTTCGTGGGCGGCGCCTTCGGTTCAGGCCTGCGGGCTTGGCCGCATGTGACGCTGGCAGCGCTCGGCGCACGCGTTGCCGGCCGGCCGGTGAAGCTGATGCTGTCGCGCCGCGAAATGTCTACGGCGTTGGTTACCGGCCCCACACGGTCCAGCGCGTCGCGCTCGGCGCATCGCGCGACGGGCGCCTGACCGCCGTCCTGCACGACGGGTTCCAGGAAACCTCGAGCTACGAAGATTTCACCGAGGCGCTCCTCAATCCGACCCGATTCCTGCATTCGTGCCCGAACGTCCATACGCGCCATCGGGTCGCGCCCATGAACGTCCACACGCCGACCTACATGCGCGCCCCCGGCGAGGTGAGTGGAATTTTCGCCCTTGAATCTGCCATCGACGAACTCGCCGTCGCGCTGAAGGTCGATCCGATCGATCTTCGCCTGCGCAATGAGCCTGAGCAGGACGAATTCAAGAGGCTGCCCTTTTCGAGCCGCTCGACGCGAGAATGCTACCGCATTGCCGCCCAGCGCTTCGGCTGGAGCAGGCGTAACGGCGAGCCGCGGTCGATGCGTGACGGGCGCTGGCTCATCGGCTGGGGGATGGCGAGCGCCATCTATCCGATGAACTTCGCACCTTCCTCCGCGATGGCACGCCTCCTGCCAGACGGCACGGCCGAGGTGATGAGTGCGGCGAGCGACATGGGTCCGGGGACCTGGACCTCGATGACGCAGGTGGCCGCCGAGACGCTCGGGCT
>DASWCW010000236.1:0-12741 GCA_036395835.1 Xanthobacteraceae bacterium | reverse complement strand
TGGTTTGGACCCTGATCCTGCAATCCGAGCACGAGGGGCCGACCCTCATCTCTTGTACAGCAAGGCTGCTTCGAGTTGGCTTTGTTACATCAGAGCCTCCTTTTCGCGCCGTCGTGGCGCACGGGGTCATGACCGTACTTGGCGCTCTTGTGGTGATTGCGGCTATGCTGGTCGCCTTGCACTAAGGGGAGTAAGGGCCGCGGCCGCGAGCTCGCTTTTCTGCCAGCTCTAAGGCTGCCGCCAACGGGGGAATTGCCCGTTCTGGCTAGAAGGCGCCGCCACGGTCGCGCCGCCCGTCCAGGACGGCGATGGCGCGCTCGAGCGCTCCTGGGCTATCTTGGCAGCCGATCGCCGCCAGCGGGCTTCCTACGGGGATACCATGCAATCCGTCGCAAAGCGTAGCGTCCCTGGGTAGGTGGGTGGATAGGTGGCCGGGCAAGACCGTCGAGAAACCCGCTATTTATGGGCACTTCTCATGCAGAGGGACGGTGGAGGGCTCCCTCCCGCCGGCGCATTGCGACCTCCCCGGCAAGCGGGGGAGGTGAGGCTCGTGAACCGCCGCGCCCCCGAATCAAAGCGAGTGATCGCGCCGCCGCGACTGCCGCCGCACGCGCCGGGCATGAAGATCGGGCTGTTCGGCGGGTCGTTCAATCCGCCGCACGCGGCCCACCGCGCGGCGAGTCTCTTGGCAATGAAGCGGCTCGGTCTCGACCGAATCTGGTGGCTGGTGAGCCCGGGCAATCCGCTCAAAGACACGAGCGCGCTGCCGCCGCTCGCCGATCGTATCGCGGCCGCGCAACGGCTCGCCGCGCATCCGCGCATCGACGTGACCGGGCTCGAAGCCGACATCGCCACCCGCTACAGCTTCGACACGCTGCAATGGCTGCGGCGCCGGCTTCGCGCCGTGCATTTCGTGTGGATCATGGGCGCGGACAATCTTGCGACATTCCACCATTGGCAGAACTGGCGCGGCATCGCCGAGCTGGTGCCGATCGCGGTGATCGACCGCACCGGCGCCGTCCCGGCCGGGCCGTTTGCGGACCGTTTCTCGCGCCATCGCCTGTCCGAGGCGCTGGCGCGCCGATTGCCCACGGCGGAACCCCCGGCCTGGGTGTTCCTCCACGGGCTGAAATCACCTGTGTCCTCGACGGCTTTACGGGCCGCGAGAGGTTGAAACCGTTAACGGTCGATGCTTACTTTAGGCGGTAGCCCTGCGCCGTGCGCCGGGCATGAGGGAGGAAAGGACCCCTGTCCACTTCTACATGGTTTCGGGCAGCGTCTCATCGGCGGCCCGAGCGCGTCTCCAAGGTGCATCCTGACGCCGAGGAGACCCTTCGCCTGGTCCTCGCCCGGCTTTCCGATGCCAAGGCCGAGGACACCATCACCATCGACCTCCGCGGCAAGACTTCGATCGGCGACTACATGGTGGTGACCTGCGGAAGGTCGCACCGCCACGTGGGTGCGGTTGCCGATCACGTGCTGCGGGACCTGGAGAAGGCCGGCGTGTCCGGCCTGCGGGTCGAAGGTATGCCGCATTGCGACTGGGTGCTGATCGACGCCGGCGACGTGATCGTTCACGTGTTCCGGCCGGAAGTCCGGGCGTTCTATAATCTCGAGAAAATGTGGGCACCGGGCCGGTCGGCAGCGCGACGGGCGGGCTGAGAAAGATTGCTCCGGGCGGCGCGCGATGAACCTCGTCGTCGCCGCGGTCGGACGGCTGAAATCGGGACCGGAACGCGAGCTCGCCGCGCGTTACCGTGAGCGTGCCGCCGCAATCGGCCGCAGGCTGGGGTTCCGCTCGATCGAGATCGTGGAGATCGAAGAGGGCCGCGCCCGCCGCGGCGAAGATCGCATCCGCGAGGAAGCCGCACGGCTTGCCGCGGCGATTCCCGAAAATGCCGCAATCGTCGCGCTCGATGCACGCGGCAAGGCGTTGTCCAGCACCGACCTTGCCGAGCGGCTCGAACGATGGCGCGACCGGGGAACCCCAACCGTAACATTCCTGATCGGGGGCGCCGACGGCCTGGCCGAGCCCTTGCGCGGGCGCGCCGAGCTTGCGCTTTGTTTCGGCGCCGCGACCTGGCCGCACCAGCTGGTGCGAATCATGCTGCTGGAGCAGATCTACCGTGCCATGACCATCCTGTCGGGACATCCGTATCACCGCGAATGACGCGCGCGCTCGCGGCAACGGCAAGCCCGAGGCCTGCGCCGGAGCTGTGGTCTCGATGGTCGATGACTAGTCGAGCGAGGGGCAAGCGAATCGGCTGACGATGAAGATCACGATGCTTTCTCCGCCCGCGGGGCGCCGCTTCTTGTGGGCGGCGCTCGCGCTCGCGGCGCCGCTCGGCCTGATCGCCGCCGCATGGGCGGAGCCGCCGCCGCACCTGCCGCAGCCAACTTCCGGCCCGGCGGCACGCGAGCAGCTCGAGGCCTTGCGCGCCGAGCAGAAGCAGGCCGCCGAGCGCGAAGCGCGGCTTCGCAAGGAGATCGAAGCGTTCGGCGAAGACCGCCGCAAGCTCAACGAGGCGCTGATCGGCACCGCGGCTCGCATCCGCGGCGACGAGGAACGCATCGGCGCGACCGAAACCCGGCTCCGGACGCTGGAGGGGAACCAAAGCACCATCCGCAAATCGCTCGATGGGCGGCGCTCGCTCATCGTGGAGATTCTCGCGGCCCTGCAGCGCATGGGGCATCGCCCGCCGCCGGCGATCCTGGTGAGTCCGCAAGACGCCTTGCTGTCGGTCCACACGGCCATGCTGCTCGGCGCGGTATTGCCGCAGATGCGCGGCGAGGCCGAGAAGCTCACTGCCGACCTCGCCGAGCTCGTGCGCGTGCGCACCGCGATGGCGGCCGAGCGCGACGATCTCGCACGCGACGTTGCAGCCTTGTCGGAAGAGCGGCACCGCATGTCGCTTCTGATCGAAGAACGCCAGAAAAAGCAGGCCGAGGCCGAGAAGGCGTTGGAGACGGAACGCCAGCGCGCGATCGCGCTGGCGCGCCAAGCCGACAGCCTCAAAGATTTGATTGCCAAGCTCGAGCAGGATGTGGCTCTCTCCGCCCGCCCCCCCGGCACGGCGGCACGGCCGCAAGAGGGCAAGGAGATTCGCGGCAATCTTGCGTCGTTGAAGGATCCCGGGCGATTGGCTCCGGCGGTCGCCTTTGCGTCGGCCAAGGGTGCGCTACCGTTACCGATCAACGGCGTGAAAATCCGCGACTTCGGCGCTCCCGACGGCCTCGGCGGCACCGAGAAAGGGCTTTGGATCGCCAGTCGCGCCGGCGCGCAAGTAACCGCGCCATGCGACGGATGGGTCGTCTATGCGGGACCGTTCCGCAGCTACGGCCAACTCTTGATCCTCAACGCGGGCGGCGGGTATCATGTGCTGCTGGCGGGAATGGAACGAATTTCGGTGGATCTTGGTCAGTCCGTGCTGACCGGCGAGCCGGTGGCGGTGATGGGGGGTGGGCCGCAGTCGGCCGCCGCCATCGCGGTTGGCTCCAGCCAGCCGGTGCTTTATGTCGAGTTCCGCAAGGACGGAACCCCTGTCGATCCGAACCCATGGTGGGCAACCAAGGATAGCGAAAAGGTTCGCGGATGATGCGCAAGACACCGTTGATTCTCCTGGGTGCCGCCGCCGGCGCGGCCCTCACTCTGCTCGCGACTCAGCCGCGGCTGGCCTTCGTGGGCGCCAGCGCCCGCGCCGCCGGAGCCGATACGTATCGGCAGCTCAATCTGTTCGGGGACGTGTTCGAACGCGTGCGCGCCGACTATGTCGAGAAGCCCGACGACGGCAAGCTGGTCGAATCGGCCATCAACGGCATGCTCAATGCGCTGGATCCGCATTCGAGCTACATGGACGCCAAGAGCTTCCGCGACATGCAGGTGCAGACCCGCGGCGAGTTCGGCGGGCTCGGCATCGAAGTCACGATGGAAGACGGCCTGGTCAAGGTGGTGGCGCCGATCGACGACACGCCCGCCGCCAAAGCCGGGGTCATGGCCGGCGACATCATCACCCATCTCGACGACGAGCCGGTTCAGGGCCTGACCCTCAATCAGGCGGTCGACAAGATGCGCGGCCCGGTCAACACCAAGATCCGGCTGAAAATGATGCGCAAGGGCCAGGACAAGCCGGTCGAAGTTTCGATCGTGCGCGATATCATCCGCGTGCGCTCGGTGCGCTCCAGCAACGAAGGCAGCGAGATCGGCTATATCCGCATTACCCAGTTCAACGAGCAGACCACCGAGGGCTTGAAAAAGGCCCTGACCGATCTCACCGCGCAGATCGCGCCGGAGAAGCTCAAGGGCTTCGTCCTAGACCTGCGCAACAACCCCGGGGGATTGCTGGATCAGGCAATCTCCGTCTCCGACGCGTTCCTGGAGCGCGGCGAGATCGTCTCGACCCGCGGCCGCAATGCCGAGGAGACCCAGCGCTTCAACGCCAGGGCCGGCGATCTCATCAAGAACAAGCCGCTCATCGTGCTGATCAACGGCGGCTCGGCCTCCGCCTCCGAGATCGTTGCCGGCGCGCTGCAGGACCACAAGCGCGCGACCGTCATCGGCACCCGCTCGTTCGGCAAGGGCTCGGTGCAGACCATCATCCCCCTGGGTTCGGGTAACGGCGCGCTGCGGCTGACCACGGCGCGCTATTTCACCCCCTCGGGCCGCTCGATCCAGGCCAAGGGCATCTCGCCGGATATCGAGGTGCTCCAGGAGGTTCCGGAGGAACTCAAGGTCCGCACCGAATCCAAGGGCGAGGCGGCGTTGCGCGGCCATCTCAAGGCCGAGGGCCAGGAGGAGACGGGCTCGCAGTCCTATATCCCGCCGGACCCGAAGGACGACAAGGCGCTGGGCATGGCGTACGACCTGCTGCGCGGGACGAGGGTGAACGCCGCGTTCCCGCCCAACCCGAAGGCTGCGGTACCGAACTGAGAGCCCGCCCAGACCTCGGAAATGTCATGCCCCGCGAATGCGGGCACCGGTAACCAACCCGGACCGGGGATTCCTGGGTCGCCCGCATACGCGGGTGATGACAGCCCGCGCATGCTAAGCTCCGCCCATGATTCGCCTTGATCCGCCATGGACGAGCTGACGGCTCCGCTCGGGCAATCCGTCCCGCCGCGCCGCCGGGTCTCGGTTCCGCGCGCGATCGCGATTGCCCTCGCTGTTGCCCTGTTCGGCGTCGGCATGTGGATGGCTCTGACGAAACACCCGTTCCGCGACACGCCCGTGGCCGTTTCGCCCGCTCCGCAGCAGGTCCAGGCGGATACACCCGTGGTGCCGCCTCGGGTCGAGGCGGATCCGACCGGCGGCGTTCGGGAACCCCCCGGCGGCGGCCAGCGTACCGTCACCATCATCGACGGGATGAGCGGAAAGCGCCAGGAAGTGGTGATCGGCTTGCCGGAACCGGCCCCGAGCGCTCCCCCCGGCCAAAAACGATCCCGTTGATCGACACTGCATGCCGGCGGCGTTCGCCGCGCGGGATCTGCCATGAGCACCTACCAGCACCTGCCCTATCGGCCGTGCGTCGGCACCATGGTGCTCAACCCCGAAGGCCGCGTCTTCATCGGCCGGCGCAGCGGGGGCCCCGAGCAGGTCGACGAGGTCCATGCCTGGCAAATGCCGCAGGGGGGGCTCGATCCGGGCGAGGATCCGTTCCGCGCGGCGCTGCGCGAACTGCACGAGGAGACCAACATCAGCTCGGTCGAGCTGCTGGCGGAAATGCGCGACTGGCTCAGCTACGATCTTCCCGACGCGCTCGTTCCCCATGCCTGGGGCGGTCGCTACCGCGGCCAGACGCAAAAATGGTACGCGATGCGCTTCACGGGCGATGATTCCGAGATCGACATCGCGCATCCGGGCGGCCATGAGCCCGAGTTCGTTGAGTGGCGATGGGCGCAGATGCACGAGCTTCCCGACCTCATCGTGCCGTTCAAGCGCAAGGTCTACGAGCGCATCGTCGCCGAATTCGGCCATCTGGCCGAGAAAGTGCGCAACGGTCGGGTGGGAAAAGGCGCGTAGCGCCGTGCTGAATTCCGCATTATGAACCTGTGAGCACAGCCTGCCGAGGCGGAAGCGGGAGCCGAGTCCCGCGTTTCCGCGCCTCTGCTACCCTGCGAGGGATTTCCTGCAATGAGCAATGCCCCCAGTCAGCAAGAGCTGGAATTCTTGCGATCGATCGATACGCCGACGGTGTGCAATCTGATCGAGATCGTCGCGCCAGAGCGGCGCGGGTCCGGCTACACGATCAAGCACCTGCATTGCCCGTTCCCGGAGTTGCCGCCGATGGTCGGCTTCGCCAAGACCGTCACCATCAAAGCCAAGGACGCCATCGCGGCGGGAGACACCTCCTACATGCAGCGACGGCTCGAGTATCTCGATTACGTCGCCGCCGAACCGCGGCCGAGCATCGTGGTAATCGAGGACCTCGACGGCGAGCACGCGGGCTACGGCGCGTTCTGGGGCGAGGTGCAATCGAACCTGCACAAGGCGCTCGGCTGTCTCGGTACCGTGACCAGCGGCAGCATTCGCGACATTCCGCAGATCCCCGACGGCTTCCAGATGCTCGCCGGATCGATCGGCCCTTCGCACGCCTATGTGCACGTGGTCGAGTTCGGGGGTGCGGTGAACGTCCACGGCATGGCGACGCAAAGCGGCGATCTCGTCCACGCCGATCGGCACGGCGCGGTCGTGGTGCCGATCGACAAGATCTCCGCGATGATGGCGGCGGCCGACGCGCTGAGCAAACGCGAGGCGCGGATCATCGCCGCCGCGCGCGCCGCAAACGCCAGCGTCGAGACCATAAAAGCCGCGATGCGGGGATGACGACTGAAGAGGATCACGATGACCCCATTTCGAATCTCGACTCGAATCGTAGCGGTTACAGCATTGATTGGTGTGGCCTTTGACGAGGGTGTAAGCCAAACACTCAACAATCAAGCGCCAAATACACCGATCGAAATAGCAAAAGCGATAGCTCGCACGATCACTGCAAGCACGCTGAAGGCGCCGGGCGCACAGATAGCGTTTGAATCCGCAACATCTCACGAGAATATCGTCGAAGTTCGGTTTGTGGCCAATGACCCTGCTGTCTTTTCCCGCCTAAAAAGCAACGCCGATCACATACGGTCGGTTAAGGCTTCCTACTACTGCAATGAAAGTCGCATAATTTACTTGAAGCATGGCGTGGTGATGCGTGAGATTATCGCAACATCAAACAACAACGACCAAATCGAATTCACCTTCGACGTGTCAACCTGCGACAGCTTGCCCAAATCGAAGCTGGCTGACTCCAAGGCTCTCGCAGAATTTGCGCTGACGGTCGCAAAAGCCGAAAATGAGCAGCTGGGGAAACCCTCAAATTCTCCGTTTCGTCTTGATGCGGCGACGGCGCACCAAGGCGTCGTGGACGAACGCTTTGTTGTTCTTGACGCCTCATCCGCGTTGAGCGCACAGGCAAACTACGGCAACATCAAAGGAATTCTTACAGGATACCTCTGCGGCAAGTATGGAAACTTTATATCCCAAGGACTCGTATTTCATCACTTCTTCGTCTTACCGGATGGGAGCCCGGTGATCGACTACACGATTGACAGGTCTAAATGTTAACGCTGATTAGTTCCCTTTCAGGTCAGAATCGATCTCAGGCGCGCGCCGCCCGCTCGCCGAGCGCGACCTGCAGCTGCTTGAGTTGCTCGAGGCGCCGCCGAAGCTTGTCGCGCAACGCATCGTCCTTGGCGTCGGCGACGTCCTCTTCGGTGTCCTTGATCTCCTGCACCAGATGCGCGCGGTCGAACTCCTCGACCGGAACCGCAAGCTCGGCCAGCACGGTGAGGCCCTCGGGCGCCACTTCGGCAAATCCGCCGCCCACCACGATGCGCTGCGGCTGCCCGGGACCCAGGATGGTGAGAATACCGGGCCGCAGCATGGACAGGAACGGCGCGTGATGCGCGAGCACGCCGAACTCGCCTTCGCTGCCCGGCACCACCACGTGCTCGACCTCGCCGGAAAACACCTTCCGCTCGGGCGAGACCAGATCGAAATGAAACGTGGCCATCCGTGGACTCCGATGCTGTCATTCCGGGGCGCGGCCTTCAGCCCGCGAACCCGAAACCCATGAACACCGCCCCCCGAAAATTGCATAATCGGTGTGCATGGATCCCGGGTTCCCGACCTTCGCTCGGCCCCGGGAAGACGCGTCCGAACAAATATCCTACGCCGCCTCGGCGGCGAGTTTCTTGCCCTTCTCGACCGCCTCCTCGATGGTTCCGACCATATAGAACGCGGCTTCGGGCAGCTGGTCGTACTTGCCCTCGACGAGCCCCTTGAAGCCCTTGATGGTTTCCTCGAGGTTGACGAACACGCCGGGCGAGCCGGTGAACACTTCGGCGACGTGGAACGGCTGGGAGAGAAAGCGCTCGATCTTGCGCGCCCGCGCCACCGTGAGCTTGTCCTCTTCCGAGAGCTCGTCCATGCCTAAGATCGCGATGATGTCCTGGAGCGATTTGTAGCGCTGCAGCACCTGCTGGGTGTCGCGCGCCACCTGATAGTGTTCCTCGCCCACGATGCGGGGATCGAGCATGCGCGAGGTCGAATCCAGCGGATCGACCGCCGGATAGATGCCTTTCTCGGCGATCGAGCGCGACAGCACCGTGGTGGCGTCGAGATGCGCGAACGCCGTCGCGGGCGCCGGATCGGTCAGATCGTCGGCCGGAACGTAGATCGCCTGCACCGAGGTGATCGAGCCCTTGGTCGTGGTGGTGATGCGCTCCTGCAGCGCGCCCATGTCGGTTGCGAGCGTGGGCTGATAGCCGACCGCGGACGGGATGCGGCCGAGCAGCGCCGACACTTCCGACCCGGCCTGGGTGAAGCGAAAGATGTTGTCGACGAAGAACAGTACGTCCTGGCCCTGGTCGCGGAAGAATTCGGCGACGGTGAGGCCCGACAGCCCGACCCGGGCGCGAGCGCCCGGCGGCTCGTTCATCTGGCCGTACACCAGCGCGCATTTCGAGCCCTCGGTCGAGCCGTTGTTTTCCTTGGGGTCCTTGTTGACCTTCGATTCGATCATCTCGTGATAGAGATCGTTGCCCTCGCGGGTGCGCTCGCCGACCCCGGCGAACACCGAATAGCCGCCGTGGGCTTTGGCGACGTTGTTGATCAGCTCCATGATGATCACGGTCTTGCCGACGCCGGCGCCGCCGAACAGGCCGATCTTGCCGCCCTTGGCATAGGGCGTGAGCAGATCGACGACCTTGATGCCGGTCACCAGGATCTCGGCTTCGGTCGATTGCTCGGTATAAAGCGGAGTCTCCTGATGGATTGCCCGCCGTTCCTTGAACTTGACCGGCCCCGCCTCGTCGACCGGCTCGCCGATCACGTTGATGATGCGGCCGAGCGTCCCTTCGCCGACCGGGACGCTGATCGGCGCGCCGCTGTCCTTGACCTCCTGGCCGCGCACCAGGCCTTCGGTCGAGTCCATCGCGATGGTGCGCACGGTGGATTCGCCCAGGTGCTGCGCCACTTCGAGCACCAGGCGATTGCCGTGGTTGTCGGTCTCCAGCGCATTGAGGATCGCCGGCAGCTCGCCCTGGAACTGCACGTCGACCACCGCGCCCATCACTTGCGAAACTTGTCCGGTCAGATTGGCCATGATGTCCTCGTCAGGAAAAAAGGCGGCGCCTCACAGCGCCTCGGCGCCGGAGATGATCTCGATCAGCTCCTTGGTGATCATCGCCTGGCGCGTGCGGTTGTAGGTCATGGTTTGTCGTTCGATCATGTCGCCGGCGTTGCGGGTGGCGTTGTCCATCGCCGACATGCGCGCGCCCTGCTCGGAGGCGGCGTTCTCCAGCAGCGCTCGGAACACCTGCACGGCGATGTTGAGCGGCAAGAGTTCGGCCAAAATGTCTTCCTCGTCGGGCTCGTATTCGTAAACCGCGCCGCCGGCATTGTCGGCCTCTTGCGCGGGAAGCAGCGGCGGGATGATCTGCTGCGCGGTCGGAATCTGGGCGATCACCGATTTGAACCGCGAGAAGAACAAGGTGCAGACGTCGAACGCGCCTTCGGCGAACAGCCGGGTCAGTTTTTCGGCGATCGGTTGCGCGTGCTCGAATTTCAGCACGCGCGCCGCGCGCAGGTCCACGGTTTCCAGGATCTGGCGCCCGTATTGGCGACGCAGCTGCTCGAAGCCCTTGCGGCCGACGCAGAGGAACTTGACCTCCTTGCCCTCGGCGATGAGCTTGCCGGCGCGCTCGCGCGCAAGCCGCACGATCGCCGAGTTGAACGGCCCGCACAGCCCGCGCTCCGCCGTGCACACGACCAGCAAATGCGCCTGCTGGCGCCCGGTGCCGGCGAGCAGCTTCGGCGCCCATTCCAGGCCGACGACGCCGCGCGCGATATTGCCGAGCACCTTGTCCATGTGCTGCGCATAGGGCCGCGCCGCCTCGGCCGCGGCCTGGGCGCGGCGCAGCTTCGATGCCGCAACCATCTGCATGGCCTTGGTGATCTTCTGCGTCGCCTTGGTGGAGGCGATGCGATTGCGCAGGTCTTTCAGGCTGGGCATGGCCTCGGACTACCGGCTTGCGGGCGCGCTCCCTCGCCCGCTTGCGGGGAAGGGAAGCGCGCGTGCATCCAACTCCGCATCACGCGAACGTCTTCGCATAGGCGTCGACCGCGCTCTTGAGCTTGGCCGAGGTGCCGTCATCGAGGTCCCGCGAGGTGCGGATCGCCTCGAGGATTTCGGCGTGCTGCGCGCGCATCGCCGTCAGCAGCCCGTGCTCGAACGCGTGCACCCGCGAGACCGGGATCGGGTCGAGATAGCCGTTCACGCCCGCGTAGATGACGCAGACCTGCTCCTCCATCTTCAGCGGCGAGAATTGCGGCTGCTTGAGCAGCTCGGTCAGCCGCGAGCCGCGGTTGAGCATGCGCTGCGTGGTGGCATCGAGATCGGAGCCGAACTGCGCGAATGCCGCCATCTCGCGGTATTGCGCGAGCTCGCCCTTGATGCGGCCGGCGACCTTCTTCATCGCCTTGGTCTGGGCCGAGGAGCCGACGCGCGACACCGACAGCCCGACGTTCACGGCCGGACGGATGCCCTGGTAGAACAGATCGGTCTCCAAGAAGATCTGGCCGTCAGTGATGGAAATGACGTTGGTCGGGATATAGGCGGACACGTCGTTGGCCTGGGTCTCGATCACGGGGAGCGCGGTGAGCGAGCCGGCGCGGTTTTCCTCGTTCATCTTCGCGGCGCGCTCGAGCAGGCGCGAGTGCAAATAGAACACGTCGCCCGGATACGCCTCGCGCCCGGGCGGGCGGCGCAGCAGGAGCGACATCTGCCGATACGCCACCGCCTGCTTGGAGAGATCATCGTAGATGATGACCGCGTGCATGCCGTTGTCGCGGAAGAACTCGCCCATGGTGCAGCCGGAGAACGGCGCGAGGAACTGCATGGGCGCCGGATCGGAGGCGGTCGCCGCGACCACGATCGAATATTCGAGCGCGCCGTTCTCCTCGAGCACGCGCACGAACTGCGCCACCGTCGAGCGCTTCTGCCCGACCGCGACGTAGACGCAATAGAGCTTGATCTTCTCGTCGTCGCTGGCGTTGAGCGGCTTCTGGTTGAGGATGGTGTCGAGCGCGATCGCGGTCTTGCCGGTCTGGCGGTCGCCGATGATCAGCTCGCGCTGGCCCCGGCCGATCGGGATCAAGGCGTCGATCGCTTTGAGCCCGGTCGCCATCGGCTCGTGCACCGAGCGGCGCGGAATGATGCCGGGCGCCTTGACGTCGACTCGGCGCTTCTCCGTCGCCTCGATCGGCCCCTTGCCGTCGATCGGATTGCCGAGCGCGTCGACCACGCGGCCGAGCAGCGCCTTGCCGACCGGCACGTCGACGATGGCGCGCGTGCGCTTGACGGTCTGGCCCTCCTTGATCTCGCGGTCGTTGCCGAAGATCACGATGCCGACGTTGTCGACCTCGAGATTGAGCGCCATGCCGCGCACGCCGTTCTCGAACTCGACCATCTCGCCGGCCTGGACGTTGTCGAGACCATAAACGCGGGCGATGCCGTCGCCGACCGAGAGCACCTGGCCGACCTCGGAGACCTCCGCCTCCTGGCCGAAATTCTTGATCTGCTCTTTGAGAATCGCGGAAATCTCCGCGGCGCGGATATCCATCAGTGAGCCTCTTTCATCGCGTGCCTGAGCGAGTTGAGCTTGGTCCTCAGCGAAGCATCGACCATGCGGCTGCCGAGCTTGACGATGAGCCCGCCGACGATCGCCGGGTTCACCTGCACCCTGAGCTCGACGTCCTTGCCGGTGACCGAGCGCAGCGCGTCTTTGAGCGCGGCGAGATGTTTGTCCGCAAGATCCTCGGCAACCGTCACCTGCGCGGTGACCTCGCCCTTCTCGCGCGCGACCAGCGCCTGGTAGGCCCGGATCATATCCGGCAGCGCGAACAGCCGCCGGTTCGAGGTGATGAGCTTGACGAAATTCGCCGCAAGTCCGGTGATGCCCACCCGGTCGAGCAGGACCGAGAGCGCCTTGAGCTGATCGTTGGCGCCGAGCACCGGGCTGCGCACGAGGCGCGCGAGATCCGGACTTTGCGCGATCAGCGCCGCGAGCGCATCGAGATCGGCCGCGACCTTGTCGATCGCACCGGTATCGCGCGCAAGCTCGAACAGCGCGGTCGCATAGCGGCCCGCCATTCCGCCCACGATCCGGTCTTGGGTTTCTGGCTGGTTCATTGCGCAACAC
>DASWCW010000235.1:0-15259 GCA_036395835.1 Xanthobacteraceae bacterium | reverse complement strand
GAGCCGCGGCATGCGGTCCCACTTGAGCGCGTCGAGATAGTCGAGCACCGGGTCGAACTCGTTCTCCAGGCACAGCTGCACGACGGCGTCGATCGTGTTCTTGGTGCCGGGGTCGAATCTCCAGGCCTTGTGGATCTTGGTGCGCAAGATGAGGACGGTCTGATCCAGGTTGCTGCGGCGCCTGATCGCTTCGCTTGCGACCAGCAGCTTGTCGTGAAACACGTCGTAGCGGCATTCGATGCCGAGCGCGCGGATTGCCCGGCGCGCATTCGCGCAGGTCGGACGCGGGATCCCATTCTTGTCCACGGCCTCCCAATTGGCTTCCTCGTCCGGCTCGGACGCCGGCGCTTCGATTCGGCGTTTGCGCTGCCATTTCTCGAACGACCGCTCGATCTCCCCTCGCAGGCGCCCGGCATAGCGTTGTCCGATCCCGTTGACCCATTTTGAGAGCTCGTCGACGATCTCGTCGACCGACATGCCTTTGGCGTGGAGGTGGCCTACGACGCTGTGGAATACGGCGCTCACGTCGCTGCCGGCGGGCGCGCCGTTCTGGATCACGTCTTCGTAGTCGATCGAGCTGTTTTGCCTACCGGTCTTGTTGTAGTCGAACCCGCCGCCGCTCTTCTTCGCGTCATAGGTCGCCGCGATCTTCTCGAGTAGATCATCTGTCTGGCCCAGCGTTGCGCAGGCACCGACCTGCAGGCCGGTCACGGTGATGTAGCGCTCGCAGCTCCGGTAAACCTCGATCGCGGCGCCTTCCCGTGCGCCGGCATCCGTGACTTCCCACTTCCTATGCAGTTTCCGCATAGCTCCGGGTTTTTTCCCGTTTCCCTCGTTTTTCCCGTTTTGAGAAACGGAAAATTTTTGAGAAACGGGAAACGGGGGCGCGAAACCGATGATGCGCAGCCCCTCGCCGGACGGGGTGCGTTCGACGTAGGAGCCGTTCGCCGCGTTGAGCCAGGTTTGTGCCCACGGGTCGACTTTACCGGTGCCAGGGTCAACGCAATGATCGAGGTCGACCACATCGAACGGCGTGCCGGGCAGGGCGAACCCGATGCCGTTGACCTTGCCGTTCTGTGCCGTGGTAGCCGCCGCCTGGTAGCTCGCCCAGGTCGCCGGGTCGTTGTTTGCGGCGTGCCGGCCGGGATTCGCCGCCATGTAAGGCGGCTTGGTCCACTTGCCATTCTTCAGCTCCCAGCGCCACACGACCCAATGGTCGATCTGGCACAGCGGGGCGAGCGCGGGCGGCAAGTTCGCCAGGTCGCCGTTATAGGTCTTCGGCTTGTCGGTCATCGCTGCCTCTTCCCGAGCTGGACGTAGAGTACGTGCAGCCATTTCGCCTGTTTCTCTGACGGCTCGCGGTGGAGGGTCCAACGCACCATGTCGTCCACGAATTCACGCTCGCGCGGGGTGAGGCGGCCGTCGTCGTGGTCGCGGCAATCGACCGCCATGTCGTGCCAGTTCGGCCCGACTTGGCTAAAGCCCTTGTCGGCCTCGGCGGCCGACCTTCCTTCCCGGTATGCCGCGTCGTAGATCGTCCGCATCTCGGCTTCGGAGAGCTTCCGCCCCTCGACGCGCTCGGCGAGCTCGTGGACGTCGGTGCCGGCAACTTGGAGCGTCCGCACAAGCGCCCGCGCGGCGGCGAGGACTTCGCCGTCCTGGGGTGAGGAGAGCATCTTCAGCAAATTTGCCGAGCTTGCCAGTCACCGGGTCGATACTCATCGCCAGCATCTCCCGGTGTGACCGCACAATCGGCAGCGCCAGTGATTTTGGTCGTCGGTGAATCGAGGCAGGAGCTCACCCGCCCGGGTCGCCTCGATGATTATCGCGGCATGGCTGGTCCAGGCGCGCGCCCGCTCGGCGTCGAACGGAACAAGCAGATGAAGCCGCTCGCAGGTGTCGGCGTTGACGACGGTGAAGATCGCCGGGTTGTCGCTCGCACCGAGGTGCAGCTGATAGAGCGCGACCTGCACGGCATAGGCCGGATACGCTTTTTCGAGGCCGTCGCGCTCCAGCGCGCGCCAGCCCTTCGTGTTGACCGCCTTGTGCTCCCAGAGCGCCGGGTAGCCAGCGTCGGGTAGCTTCGGGCCGGCGACGAAGATGCCGTCGGCGTGGCCGCGCAGCCACCCGTCGAGCGCCTCGAATCTCAACTTGTCGGCGGCGGCGAACTGGAACTTGGCCCGCTCGAAATGCTCGCGGGATTGCCGCTCGAAGAAATGCCCGCGGTCGAACACGTCGCGCAGCCGGAGCGGGTGCGCCGGGTCACACAACCAATCGTACTGGATCTTCCGCTGGCACGGGTGCCCGATCGCGCTCGCGCCGAGGTAGCCGCGGGTCTGCTCGGCGTTCACCCGCGAGCTCTCTTCGAGCAGCGCGTTGATCGCGACGCTGACCGGGGCGGCCGACAATTCGGTGCGGTTAAAGTCAGGCATCACTGGTACTGCTCGGGTATCGGGTCGTCCCAATCCGGTTCCGGCTCCGCGGCTGTGCCTCGCGGCGCTTTGCGCGTGACCCGTTTCTCCCCCTCGTCGCGGGCGCGCATCGCCTTGCGGATCAGGTTGAAGGCGTCGCCAAGGAACTCGATCATCTCCTCGCGCGAGAACTCGGCGAGCGACTTGGTCCAATCGACCTCGGGCCTCGCGAGCTCGGGCAGGATCGAGGCGATCGCGCCGACATCCCACGGGTCAGGGTCGAGCCCGGTGTCGCGGATGTATCGGTCCGAGCCAACGCCGGTGTTCGTTGCTTGCTCGGCGCGGGTGTGGATCCAGCCGAACAATATGTTCGCGACAATCCACCCCCACTCGACGTCAGACAATCGTTCGACCGGCGTCTTAGGTTTGAGCGCGCCCCCGCTGACGAGGGCGCGGGCCTTCTCGATGGCGACGGCGGTCGCACGCCGCTGCCACACATCTTCGATCGCGCTCGGCGATACGGGACGGAGCCTTCCCTTCCTGGTCATTACGCCCACGCCGGCTTCACGATCACGTTGCTGGCCGGTCTCGCTGGCTCCGCCGGCTTGGCGGCTTGCTCGACGGGCTGCCACTCTTTCCGGTCCGGGGTTATCACCTGGGCGAGGAAGTTCTTCGCCCTGTAGTCCTCTTTCGCGGGTTCGACGCCGATCTGGGCGACGAAGCGGATGCCGTCGAAGTCGGCATACTCGGCGACGCGGGCTTTCTTGGCCGCCTCGGACACGTCCGTCGGTTTGATCCCGCGGGCGGATTCGAGAATGGCTCTGAGCTTGCTGTGCGAGATATCGGCGGCCTGGGCATGGCCGTCGGTCGTTCCTGAGAGCGTCATGAGCTCCCAGAATTTTCGCTTGTCGTAGGGACCGCCTACGACGATCAGCTCACAGTCGAGCATCTCGGCCTCGCCGGTCTTGGACCGGCGAAGAATGCCGTCCGGCCCGGCGGCGCCGGGTCTGATAGTCAGTTGGACGACGGCGACCGTCTTGTCGGGGATGACGTCGAACGATCGCTGTTCGCCGGCTTGGTTAATCGAACGTCATGATGACTTACCTCACTTTCGCTTTCACTTGGATAATTGGACGGTCTCAGTCTTGAGATCGACGAACCCGCCGTCCGCGGGTTTCGCCGAAAGCTTCTTGAGCAATTTGCCGAGATGGGGCTGCTCGAATTGTTGGAGATGCCCGGACCGATCCTTCGCCGGGTAGTTCCATTGATTGGGGGTTGTGCAGATGAACGTGCGCGTCGGAGCGCCGTCGTCGAAATCGACCCAGGCATAGGTAATCACCTCGTCGACGACGGCCGGCAGCTCCCGCGACGTGCGGGCGCCTTCCATCTGCAGCCGCTGTTCAACCCTGTTGTAGTCGTCGACGGCGGTTTCGAGGACGCCGAGGAAGATCACATTGACGTCGCGAGCTTGTTGTAGATGCATGAGCCACGCGATCATCTCGCGGGCATGAAGGCCGTAAGCACCGCGCAGATCGCGTTTGCCGCTGCGGTCGCTGAAGGCCTCGGGCTGCTGCGACGCCCACGCAAAGCACAGGCGGCCGGCCGCGGTAATCGAGTCGACGAAAAGGGTCGCGTATTTGCCTAGCTGTTTCGGGTCGCCGAACTCGCGAACCACCGCGTCGAGGTGCGCTTGCGAATAGCAGCTATTTGCCGGCACAGCGGGATTGGCGCCGGCCAGGAGGACGGCGATGTCTCGGCAGTCCGGCCAGGTGCGCGGGCGGAAGGTGTCGACGGCGAGATCCTGCACGGCGAGATCGCCGGCCTCGATGTCGATGAACAGCGTGGTTGAGAGCGGCAGTCCGCGGAGCAAACTTGTCTTGCCGATGCCGGTCGGGCCGATGATGCAGAGCTTCGCTCCGCGCGGGACTGCCGTGCGGTCGGCGGCGGGAATGATCTTAGTCGTCATCGGTATCTCCTGCGCCGAAGGCAAATTCGCCCAGGCCAACCTCGATTTCGTTGCGCACGTCGGCCAGCAGTAGGTCGAACTCGATGGGACGGAGCGGCGCGAAGCGCGCGTCCCGCGCGATTGCGGCGGCGACCATGTCGGTGATCTCGTGGGCGACCTGGTCCGCGGACAGGTAAGTGAAATCGCGTCGGCTCATCGTTTCTTCTCCGCATCTTGTAGGAGATGCACGACTTCGAGCTCGAAGCCGGACGGCGAGACCTCTATCCGGTAGAGGCCGCCCCACCTGTCGCAGCGCGGAATACGCAGCCCGAGCACCGCGAGCTTCCTGCGCAGCGTGCTGATCGTGACGTTGAAGGAATCGTCGCCGGGACCGCCGTCATCACGGCTAAAAAAGACGCGCTCGTAGAGACCCTCGCGCCCGACCCCGTCTGGCGCCCCGACGAGTAATTCAAGGATGCGGAACTCGGTCGGGCCGAGGTGGATCGCGGCGCCGTTGCGCGCGGCAGTGCGGCGGCGGGGATCGAGGTCGAGGTTCATTTTGCCGGCTCGAAAGGTCCGTTCAAATTGGACAAACGCCCCGCCGCATTCGCGCGGCGGGGCAATGGGGATCAGGTGGCCGCCCGCATCTCGGACGGCAGCTCTTTTTGTTTGTCGAGCCAGCGCCCGACGACCTGCCAGTTGCGCTTGAAGCTCCTGGCTTTGATGGGGTCGTCCTCCTCGAAGTATTTGAGGCGTGGCCCGTAGTCCGCCCATTCGTGCTCGGCGAGCACCCATTTGAGAGCCCTGAACGTGTGCGGCGTCATCATGACCATTTTGTCGGCGCTCATTTTCATCTTCATCTCCATGAGAAAGCCCGCCCCGGGGCGAACCCGAGCGGGCGTGGGCGTCATGGCCATCTTGAACTCAGCAAAGATCTGAGGCTTGGCCGAACCGCCGGGCCGGAGTCCGACGGGCAATCGCTCAATTGTGGCGTAGTTCGTTTTCGTTGATGGTCGTTTTCATTCTCCGTGTGATGACCGTTGCTGCGGCTTGCCGTGCCTCGGCACAGGATGGCAAGCGCGAGCCGGAGCAGATATCGATCGACCTGATCGAGATCTCCAATCCGGTCGATCATCTCGAGGGCGACATCATCCGCGAGAATTCTCTGCCTCGGGTAGCCGTTCTCGATCAGGTATTCCCGAGCGGCGGCAAGGTCCGAGCGCACCGCGTTCGCGATCGCCGGCCACGCGCCGCCGAGCTGCGCGGCCTTTGCCAGCCGAGGGCGGCTCGGCCGCAGCGTCATTGACCCGCGGCGCGGGTCGCTAGTCGCTATATGTGATTGCCATTGTTGCCTTTCCTTCCTTCAGTGCGGCGCCGCTCGGTTTCGTCTCCTGGGCGGCGCTCGCACGTCTGCCGGACACGCGCCGGCGCGCATCCCCGCTACGACGCGGGAATTTCGTCGATCTCCTGAATGTTGGGCTTGTCAGCAGCAGTCTTGGACTGCGCTAGGTGCTGCTCGAAAGCAGCGATCGTCCGGCCGCGCCAATAGCGGCGGCCCAGGATTACCGCGTCGGCCGGCGGAAATCCGACACGCGGATCTTTCCGCCACCGATTGAGCGTTCGGGGGTGTCGGCCAAAAATCTTCCTGGCGATCCAGCCGGCAGAGTAGAACCGGTCGCCGCCGATGACTTTCTCGAATCCGTCGGGCATGGCTTGTGACCCTGTTTGTCAGGGTCACTTGAGCCCATGCTATTGCCCCGTCTATTTGTCCCGGTAATTGCGCCGCCGTTTTTGGCGCAATAAAGCGGCGCAATTACTGTTGTACACGGGGGCCCCGCCTGCGCAGATCGGGACGAAGCCGCCGAAACACCTTGACCACTATATCCCGCGTTGCTTTCTCCCCGAACTCACACCTAGCGGCCTCGAAAGCACTGCGTTGCCCCGGGTTGCTTGCGGTTTTCAGCCATCCCGACATCCAAGCTTCAAGCTGCGCCTCGCGTATCCTCGCGGTGATCCGCCCACTCGGCTTCTCGGCGGCAAGGCGTGGCGTTACCGGTGAGACTGACGATCGAGTAGCGACGGCTGCGGCTTCTTCGGCCTCGAGCTCGGCAAGCGTGACCGTGCCGTTTCGGAGCGCCTGAAGCTGAGCGGGTGTCCAGCGCAGCTTTGGCTGCGACATCTGCGGAAAGCCGGGTCCGCTGTAAAACTTTGGAATCCGGCTCATGTCCGCCACGCCACGACGTTAGCCTGCGGCTCGACGATGCGCTCGATCAGCGCGGCCAGCGCCTCATAGGCGAGCTGCTTCTCGCGGTGATACTCATGCCGATCATACGTCCCTCGCACGCCGCCAATGACGTGGCCGAGGCACCGTTCGGCATGATCGGACGGCACGCCGGCTCGGGACATCAGGCTGCGGGCCGTGCGCCGCAAGTCGTGGAAGGTGTAGTTAGTGATACCGCTGAGCCGGTCGAGATCGCGTTTCATCCAGCTGAATCCGCCAAGCGGGCGTTTGCCGTTCACGCCGCTGAAAACGAATTCGGATTCGTTGACCCTTGGGATCCGCGCCAGCACGGCCTGTGCCGCACCGCTTAGAGGGCGAACGAGCTCTACTTTTGTCTTGTTGCGGGAGGCTGGCAGGACCCAGTCGGTGCCGTCGATCTCGCCCCGGCGACGCATCTTGGCCAGCTCGGATCGGCGCGCAGCAGTTAGCAGCATCAGCCGAACGAACGCACCGCGTGGCGGCGCCAGGGAGTCCGCGGCCACCCAAACGCGCCTTAATTCGTCGTCCGTCAGTATTCTTGACCTGGCGCGTTCCCTGACGTCACAGCGTGCCATTCCGCGGACGATCGGGCTGCGAAACGTGTTCGACCGTATGGCATGCCAATTGAACACCCGGCCCAAGATCGCCAACACCATGTCGGCCATCCTCGGCCCGTTATCGTCCTCGATGCGGTCGAGCAGGCGGACGACGTCGATGCGCTGGATATCGGTGATCGGACGATTGCCGAGCCGCGGCAAGATCAAGCGGTCGAAGATGCGCTTGCGATCTCCTATGGTGCGGAGTCTCTTGCTCTCGCGCGCAATGTATTCGTCGACGACGTTCGCCAGTGTGTTGGCCGTCTCGTCCGCGGCCTTCGCCTTAGCGGCCTTCCGTGCTTCGCCCGGATCGCGGCCTTGCTCGACCTCGTGTAGAGCGCTAGCAGCCGCCGCCCGGGCTGCAGCAAGCGACATGCTGCCATCGCCGAGCGTGAACTTGCGCGACCTGCCGTCGATTGGCCGCCGGTAGCGGACACACCAGGAACGACGCCCGCTCGGTTGCAGGATTAGATAAAGGCCCCGGCTCTTACCGTCGGGTATCTCTTGCCGGACCGCGGCCGGCTTCAGGTTGGCGACAGCGACCGGTGTCAGTCCCTTACGTGCCATGGCTGTTACCCCAGTTGTCCTGTGGGTAACGGAATCACCATGTCTGCGATCGTTACCCTATGTCCAGGACATAAAGGCACAGACATCGATTTGGCAAGGAAAAACGCGGCCCGGCGCGTGAAAAAAGTAGCCCGATGTCCGGCTCTGTCAGGCCGTGCGCCGTAATAGGGGCTCAAGGCCCAATAATCCGGAGCCGGATGGCTTCGCAGGTATTCGTGCGATTGCTGCAGCGAAATCGCTGCGGTGCCGAGCTTGGGCTTGAGCTCCTCGGGATGAAGTGGGTTCGCCGCGAATGCGATCCATGCGAAACACGTAAGCGCCTGCGCGATCCGTCGGCCTTGAGCCGAGGAAATTGTGCGGGCGGGCGCAGGGCCAATCGGCCGCATCGCATGCTTAAGGTGTGTGTTCGAGCGAAACCGCAGCGGGTTCTGCCGTTGCCGGAATCGCGTTCGGCGACGGCTCGTTGTCCAAGGAGGGCAGGGGCAGCGCGGTCTTGCTCGGTACGTCGCCCGCGGATTCGGTGGCCTCAATGATCGAGGGCGCCGTTCGGATCGCGGAGGCACGGCGTATATAATCTTGGATCAGCTGACGCATGCGGGAATCGCGTGCGCCGCTCGAGCGTCCCCCGAGGACGACGGCAACCAGATGCCGGCCTTCACGGCGCACAGATGAAACCAGGTTATAGCCCGAGGCCTCCGTATAGCCGGTCTTGATGCCGTCGACGCCCTCCATTTGCCGCAGCAGCGCATTGTGATTGCTGATCGACATGCCGCGGTATTGGAAGCTCGGGAGAGCGAAATAGCGGTAATATTCGGGAAAGCGCTCCTGAATGGTGCGGCCGAGCACGGCCTGCTCGCGCGCGGTGGTGATCTGGGCATCGGCCGGTAGACCCGAGGCATTGACGTAGACCGTGTTGGTCATGCCGAGAGTTTGCGCCTTGCGCGTCATCAGCGCTGCGAATTCACGCTCGCTGCCGGCGATCGCTTCGGCGATGACGACCGCGGCGTCGTTAGCCGAGCGGGTCACGATGCCCTTGATCGCGTCCTCGACCCTGATTGTGTCACTGGGCTTGAGGCCAAGCTTGGTCGGCGCCTGCGCCGACGCATGGGGGGAAACCTGGAGGCGAGAATCCAGGCCGAGCTTCTTGGCCTGCAGCTGCTCAAACAGTAGGTAGAGCGTCATGATCTTGGTTAGTGACGCTGGATGCCGCGGGCTATCCGGATTGGTCTCGTGCAGCACTTCGCCGGAATTGTCGTCGACCACAATATCCGCATAGGGCGGCTGGTAATCGGGCCCGTGCAGGAAACGGTGATGGTGATGGTGGACGCTGTGCTTGGATTTGGCCTGTTTACGATGCTCGGCCTGGATTGGAGAGCCGGCTTTGGCGGCGGCATCGCTTTGCACCGGCACCGCGAGGGTTGCTGTCAGAATGAGCGCACCCGTAGTATGAAAAACACGCCAGCCTCGGCCAGCCGCAAGGGTCCGCCCTGCCGAACTTGTTTGCCGCCCCATCGCTCCGCCACGCATCGCCTTCCCCCAGGCACTTGAATGACATAGACGATTTTTCGGGGTGCTGCCAAGTCTCTGGCTTCTACAAGATGAATTTTCAACCGGAAACCGGGCGTACCCCAGGGAAACAGCGGACGGGCGGAGGCACGAAACCATCGCTCGGGTCACCGGTTGCCACAGCGACTCGTGCTGGGGCCGCCGATGTCGAAACGTGATTCGCCGCACATGAGGGCGTTTTCGATGAAGCGTTTCTATGCCCTGCTGCTCGCGACCTCGATCCCCGCAACGTGCTGGCCCGTGCATGGGGCGGCGGCCCAGCAGGCGGCGGTCCCGACGTACCACGGCCGAGCCGATCGCAGCGGCAATTTTGTCGTCCCGGGGCTCACTCGGGAGAAGGCGCGCTCCCTGCATCTGGACCGCGGATTTCACGCCTCCGTTTCCGGGCACGTCTACGCCCAGCCGCTCTACTGGCGTGTGCCTGGTGCGAGTTCCGGCATGCTGCTGGTCGCGACCGAAGAGAACAAAGTGTTCGCGCTCGATGCGGCCAGCGGCAAGGAAATTTGGCAGCGCGCCGTCGGCAAGGCGGTTGCCCGTTCCGCGCTCGGCTGCGGCAACATCAACCCGCTGGGGATCACCGGCACGCCAGTGATCGACGAGATCGGCGAGGCGCTCTACCTCGACGCCATGGTGGAGAGCGCAGCAGGGCCGCGGCACCGGATCTTTGCGCTCTCGCTAAAAGACGGCGTGGTCCTGCCCGGCTGGCCGGTTGACGTGACCGAAGCGCTCGAGGCTCGGCGCCAAAGCTTCAACGCCCGTGACCAGAACCAACGCAGCGCACTGAGCATTCTCGACGGTACGCTCTACTTGCCGTTCGGCGGTCACTTCGGAGACTGCGGCCAGTATCGCGGATTGGTACTGGGCATCTCGCTCAAGGACCCGCGGAAGATCGCGAGCTGGGCGACGCGGGGGCGCGGCGGCGGCATTTGGGCGCCGGGCGGGATCAGCAGCGACGGGAAATCGCTGTTCGTGGCGACCGGCAACACGCTTGGCGTGACGAGCTGGGCTGACGGGGAGGCGGTATTTCGCCTCGCGCCCGATCTGCAGCGATCGCAGGACAAACGCGACTTCTTCGCGCCGCCGTACTGGCGCGAGCTCGACGAGACCGACGCCGATCTCGGCGGCACCAATCCCATCCCGCTCGATCTGCCGGCGGCGAGCGGCACGCAGGCCATCGTCCTCGCGCTCGGCAAGGACCGTCACGCCTATCTGCTCGACCGCAACGATCTCGGCGGCATCGGCGGCAGCCTCGTGGCCGAGATCGTCGCCAAGAATGCGATCCGCACGGCACCGGCGGCCTATCCGGCGGTCGACGGCGTGTTCGTCGCATTTCAGGGCGCGGGAGCGCACTGCCCGAAACCCGGCACCGAGAACGGTCTCACCGTGTTGAACATTCGCGCCGGCGCGCCGCCGAGTATTGCAACAGCGTGGTGCGGGGCGCTGCGCGGCGCCGGGGCTCCTATCGTCACCACCACCGACGGGCGCTCCGATTCCATCGTATGGATCGTCGGTGCCGAAGGCGACAACCGGCTTCACGGCTTTGCGGGCGATACGGGTGAGCCGCTGTTCACCGGCGGCGGGTCTCAAGAGGCGATGGCCGGCGTTCGCCGGTTCCAGACGCTGATCGCCGCCGAGGATCGGCTCTATGTCGCCGCCGATGGGCGGGTCTATGCGTTCGGGTTCTGACACAGCTGGCCCGGCTGCGGCGCTGGGCGCCGAGCGGCCACGTTGCGGCAGCACCGAGAAGCCCAATGAACTCCCATCGCCTCATTCGATCCCATGCTTTGAAACTATTTCGCCGGGACTATATTACTACGAAGGCGAGGAATTTGCATTGTGGGCCGTTGGGACCCCTACCTCAGCGCGGTTTGGCAATCGGAAAGTCGATGAGCGTGGAGCGTGGCGGCATCGATTGTGATATCCATCCGGCCGTGCCGGCAATGGATGCGCTGCTGCCGTATCTCAGCGGTCACTGGCGCGAGACCGTCGTGCAACGCGGCGTGCATGAGCTCCATTCGATCGCCTATCCGCAGCATGCGCCGATCAGCGCGCGGCCGGATTGGCGCACCGGCAACGCCAGGCCCGGATCCGATCTCGAATCCATCCGCAGCCAGGCGCTCTCCCGCTTCGGCACCAGCGTCGCGATCTGCAATTGCCTCTACGGCGTGCATCTGTTGTTCAGCGAGGACTTGGCGGCGGCCTTCGCGCGGGCGCTCAACGACTGGATCGCGCGGGAATGGCTCGATCGCGAGCCGCGGCTGCGCTCTTCGATCGTGGTGCCGCTGCAGAATCCCGAAATGGCGGTCGACGAGATCGAGCGCCGCGCGGCCGACCGGCGGTTCGTGCAGGTGCTCGTGCCGGCGATGGGAGAAGTGCCGCTCGGCAAGCGCGCCTTTTGGCCGGTCTATGCGGCGGCGGAACGGCACGCGCTGCCGATCTGCATCCATGCCGGCAGCGCCTACCGCCATCCGGTGACCTCGGTCGGCTGGCCGTCCTATTTGACCGAAGATTATGCGGCGCAGGCGGTCGCGTTCCAGACGCAGCTCACCAGTCTCATCTGCGAGGGCGTATTCAGCAAATTCCCGAACCTGCACGTGGTTCTCGCCGAATCCGGCATTACCTGGCTGCCTGCCTATCTGTGGCGGCTGACCAAATATTGGCGCGGACTGCGCACCGAGATACCCTGGACCGACGTCTCGCCGATCGAGATCGTGCGCCGCAACGTGCGGTTCACGCTGCAGCCGATCGACGCTCCGCCCGGAAATGCGTTCGCGCGGATTCTCGACCACATCGGCTGCGACGAGCTGCTGTTGTTCTCGACCGACTATCCGCACTGGCAGTTCGACGGCGATGCAGCGCTCCCGGAGGCATTGCCGGGCGACTTGGTGCGCAAAATCATGATAGAAAACCCGCAGCAGACCTATCCGCGGCTCGAGGAGGCGGTGCGATGAACGTCCAAGTCGCCGTTCGCAAAGCCGGCCAGCAGGCCGTCGCGCAGGCAATCGCCGATTGCGACATCCATCCGTATCCGAAATCGCCCAAGGAGCTCTATCCGTTCCTGGAGAGCCGCTGGCAGCGGCATCTCGAGACCTATGGCTTGCGCACGCGGCAGGGATACGAGAGCGGGCCGGCCTATCCAAAGGGGCAACCCGAGGCCTCGCGCCGTGATGCATTTCCGCCGAGCGGCGGCAAGCCCGGCAGCGATCTCGAATTCATGCGCAAACAGCACCTAGACCCCAATCACGTCGCGCTGGGGATCTTGAACCCGTTGCGGAGCGGGCAGGGGCTGCAGAACGGCGACTTCGCCCAGGCCTATTGCCGTGCCGTGAACGACTGGCAGGTCGCGGAATGGACCAGCAAGGAGCCGCGGCTCAAGGCCTCGGTGCTCGTGCACTACGAGGACGGACCCGGCGCCGCAGCCGAGATCGAGCAGCGTGCCGGCGATCCCAATTTCGCCCAGGTGCTGCTGCTCAGCCGCACGGCGGAACCGCTCGGCCAGCGCCGCTACTGGCCGATCTACGCGGCGGCCGAGCGCGCGAACTTGCCCGTGGGCGTGCATGCATTCGGCTACGGCGGCTATCCGGTGACCGGCGGCGGCTGGCCCTCCTATTACATCGAGGAGATGGTCGGGCATTCGCAGTGCTGCCAGTCGCTGCTGACCAGCATGGTGATCGAAGGCGTGTTCGAGCAATTTCCAAGGTTGAAGCTGGTGCTGATCGAAGCCGGCTTCGCCTGGCTGCCGGCGCTGAAATGGCGGCTCGACAAGATCTGGAACCGGTTGCGGGACGAGACGCCGCATCTCCGACGCCCGCCGTCGGAATACATCCGCGAGCACGTGTGGATCACCACGCAGCCGGTCGAGGAGCCGGAGCCGCGCAGGCACTTGCTCGATATTATCGAATGGATCGGCTGGGACCGGCTCCTGTTCGCGACCGACTACCCGCATTGGGATTTCGACGATCCGGCACGCGCCTTGCCGCTGCCGTTCACCGACGACCAGCGCCGCAAGGTGTTTCTCGACAACGCCAAGGCTGTGTACGGGCTCGCTGGATGAGCAAGCACGTGGTCGCGCCGGCGCGGGAACTACCGCCCGGTAGCCGCAAGCTGGTCAATGTCGACGGCCGCGCCATCGTGATTTTCAACATCGGAGGCGAATTTTTCGCGCTCTTGAACCGCTGCCCGCACCAGGGCGGCAATCTGTGCGAAGGGCGATTGATCGGGCTAGTCGAATCGAGCGAGCCCGGCCACTATCGCTACAGTCGTGAGGGCGAGATCCTGCGCTGTCCCTGGCACGGTTGGGAATTCGACGTGCGCACCGGAAAATCCTGGTGCGATCCGGCGCGGATTCGGACCAAAACCTACGATGTGGGGATCGAACCCGGCCGCAGCTTGGTCGAGGGCCCGTATCGGGCCGAGACCTTCGCAGTCACCGTCGAGCAAGAATACGTGGTGGTGGAAGCGTAAGGAGGCTTGCGGTGGGTGGAGGCTTCGAGGTGGATTCCGGCGGATTCGGCGCGGTCGTACGTCAATCGCTTATCATAAGCCCATTGGATGATGTCCCAAGGTGGTGTCGCGATGCGGAATTCAGAGCAGAGTTCGCTGTGATTTTGCGACACCAGACGCATCTCTTGATCGCCGCAGGGAATCAGTACCATCCGTTGAGACGGTGATCCTTGGCGAGGCCTAACAGATGATCGACGGCGGCTTTGTCGTTCGAGCCATTCCAACGGATGCTGCGGCTGACAAAATCGTGAGTATTGGACGATCGGGTGATCACGAAACCAAACTGGAATATTCTGCCGGCCGAGGCTGTGGGCGACCGCGAGCCTGCCGCGTGAGCCGCCGAGGATCAATGCGCCGGGAGCATCGCTGTGCCGACGGCGAGTAGGAAGGACCGATTTTGGGAATTTCATGATGGGTGTGTAGTACGTAATTGCCGTGGATTTTGCCTTGTTAAACTCACGATTTCAGAAAAGGAATTCAATTAGGATTAACGCGGGCTCAATTCCAGTCCGCAGCTGTAGCTCGAGATGACGAACCTCCAAGCAAATACCGGATTTGAAACGAGTATCTTCCTTGGCGCGACATACCAAACGTTGGATTTCTTAGTGGCGTCGCCGGGTCTTTAACCACGAAGAGCTTCGAGCTGGTCGAACCTCAAATCCGCCGATCCCCTGCATTATGGGTGACATCCACGGAGTCAGGCGCCTGGGAGCGAGTCCCCGGAGCGAAGATCGGATTATTTCTTAACCGTACATTGACCTTTGTTTGATTGACTCCGCAGCGTACCGACCGGAATAGAGAGAATGAGACGCGCGCAAATCGCGGTGCTGGTGTTGGCGTTGAGTGCCGGCGGAGTTGCCGCCCTGCTGGTCACGCGATCCGAGCAACCTGCGGCGCCAGCCTCTGCGCCCCCGCCCCAGGTCGCTATGATCGATATTCTCGTGGCCCGGACCGACATCGAAACCGGGCGCCGGTTGACTCCAGAGCAAGTGCAATGGCAGCCCTGGCCGATAGCCGCTGCGAGCTCCGAATATTTCCGGCAGACCGAGAATCCCGGCGCCGTCAATCAGATCGCCGGCTCCATCACGCGCGCGGGCTTCATCAGCGGCGAGCCGATCCTCAAGGCCAAGCTGATCCGGGCGGACGGCTCCGGCTATATGGCGGCGCTGATCAGACCGGGAATGCGCGCCATCTCCACCGACATTTTGCCTGAGGCCGGCGTGGGAGGCTTCATCCTGCCCAATGATCACGTCGACCTCATTCTCACGCGTTTGGAAAAATCTGCCGGCGAGGATACATTTCACAGCGAGACCATCCTGACCAACGTGCGTGTACTCGCCATCGATCAGACGGTGGAGGAGAAGAACGGCCAGCGGGTGGTCATCGGCAAGATCGCAACGCTCGAGCTCGC
>DASWCW010000234.1:0-37405 GCA_036395835.1 Xanthobacteraceae bacterium | reverse complement strand
GCACGACTCCGACCCTCGTGCCGTCGATCTCGCCGAACAGTCTGTTCCTACCAGTGTGGCGGAAGCGGTCGTCGGTGAAGACACTAGGCAAGATTGTCGAGGCAGCGAACGTAAGTTTGGGGTTCAGCATGATTGAATTTCCTGTTTGGGGGTTGTGAAAGATGTGAGGGCGGGTTTTCGCCGCCCGCCCTCGAGGTGCTACTCTGCTGCCTCCAGGTGCCGGGCGACCGAGGCCTTGCCTCCGGCATTCTCAGCAGCCCCGCAATGTTGGCTGCGCGCCTCCTGCTGATACCGCCTACGACCAGCCGCGGCACCTCCGCTCCACTGACCAATGCCAAGGCCTTCCTTGAGCTCTAGGCCAGTGGCCTGCCTGCTGATGACCTCGATTTTATTGTCGCCCGTCGTGTATTCCTCTGCGCATGTTATTCTCCTGTTGACCTGACCGGGACGTTTCCCGGCGGTGTTTTTGTGGCACGCATAGGAGAGGCTTGGCGAAGACAGTCAGCAGTATCTTTCGCGCTGACTGTGTTGTTCATTCACCTGCCATCTCCGATAGCCCCGATAGTAGCCCCGTGGGCATTTTAACCTTGAGGATAAGGATTAAGGCATTGACGCCGAAGGATAACTCCAACCTAGATACACTGGCGCTGCACCGGTTCGGGTGCGGGCCGCGCATCGGCGCGATCGCGGCAATCGGCTCGGACCCGCGCGGCGCCCTGCTGGCGGAGCTCGATCGCCCCGGCATCGGGCGCATTGCCGATCCGGATCTGCTGAGCGGCGGCGAGGCGGCACGCGCCGCGTTCCATTTCCGCCAGCAGAAGCGCGCGCAGCGGCTCGCCCAGCGCGCCGAGCGGGAAATGGAGCAGCAGGCCGCGGCTGCCCCGGCGCAGCCGGGCGCAACCGCCGCGCCGTCCGATGCCGCCGGCGCCGACAATGCCGAGAACATGGCCGGCACTCCGGAAACCTCGATGGCGGCCAAGCCCAAGCGCGATCCCGGGCCGGGCATTCCGCAGCAGCTCTATCTCGAGGAAGCGAAGGCGCGGATCGGCGCCGCGCTCGGCGCCGAGCTCGGCCTGGTCGAGCGGCTGGTGTGGTTCTGGTCGAACCATTTCTGCGTCTCCGCCGACAAGGGCGGCGTGCGCCCGCTGTGCGGCGCCTATGAGCGCGAGGCGATCCGCGCCAACGTGCTCGGCCGCTTCGCCGACATGCTGCTCGCGGTCGAAAGCCATCCGGCCATGCTGGTCTACCTCGACAATGCCCGCTCGATCGGCCCGGATTCGCTCGCGGGCCGCAATCGCGGCAAGGGGCTCAACGAGAATCTGGCGCGGGAAATTCTGGAGCTGCACACGCTGGGCGTCCGCAGCGGCTATAGCCAGGACGACGTCACCAGTTTCGCCAAGGTGATCACCGGCTGGACACTGGCGCCGCCCAAGCAGGATCCGGAGCGCGGCGGCGAGTTCGTCTTCAACCCGCGCATGCACCAGCCCGGGCCGCAGCACGTGATGGGCAAGCGCTATGCGGATGCCGGCGTCGAGCAGGGACGCGCCGTGCTGCTCGATCTCGCGCGGCATCCGGCGACCGCACGGCACCTGGCCCAAAAGCTCGCGCGCGCCTTCGTGGCCGACGTGCCGCCGGCGGTGCTGGTCGAAAGCCTCGCGAAGCGCTTCGAGGATACGGACGGCGATCTCAAGGAAGTGGCGAAGACGCTGGTTTCCTCTCCCGAGGTCTGGGCGGCCCCACGCGAAAAGCTGAAAACGCCGGGCGAATGGATCGTGGCGGCGCTGCGCGCGACCGGCGCGTCGCCTCCCGACATTCGCCCGGTGCTCCAGGCGCACAATCTGCTCGGGGCCCCGCTGTGGCGGCCGCCGGCGCCGAAGGGGTTTCCCGACGACAGCGCCGCCTGGATGGATGGCATCGCCGAGCGCCTCGACATCGCCAATCAGCTCGCACGCCGGATGGCGCCACTGGTCGATCCGGAGGGCGCGGTCGATCTCGCGCTCGGCCCGCTCGCCACCGCGGAAACGCGCCAAGCCGTCGCCCGCGCCGAGAGTCGCCCGCAGGCGCTGGCGCTGCTGCTGATGGCGCCGGAATTTCAGAGGAGATGACGCGCCGTGGCACATGAAACCGGCGCGCGGCGCCGCGCGAGCCGGGATCCAGAACCATCGAATGCGACAATGATTCCGGACCGCAGTGATCATGGATCCCGGATAGCCGCCTGCGGCGGCTTCCGGGACGACGGCGGAGATGACGCGATGCCCCTGAATTTGCATGCGCCGTCGCGGCGCGAACTGCTGCTCGCATCAGGCGTGCTGTTCGCCTGGGCGCATCTGCCCAAGGCGGCGCGGGCGGAGGGACGCGATCCGCGCTTTCTGGTGATCGTGCTGCGCGGCACGCTCGACGGGCTCGCGACCGTCGCGCCGGTCGGCGATCCGGATTGGCGCAAATTGCGTGGCGACAAGGCCCTGACCGTGGACGGGCCGAATGCGGCACTCGAGCTCGACGGCTTTTTCGCGCTCAATCCGGCAATGCCGAATGTGCACCGCCTCTACCGCGCCGGGCAGGCGGCCTTCGTGCACGCGGCCGCCACGTCGTATCGCGAGCGTTCGCATTTCGACGGCCAGGACGTGCTCGAAAGCGGGCTGGAGCGGCCCGGCACCGCCGATACCGGATGGCTCAACCGGGCGCTCGCGGCGTTGGAGCCGGCCGGCAGGGCCGAGCGCAAGCAGCGCGAAGCGTTTGCGGTCGGCCCGGTGACGCCCCTCGTCGTGCGCGGGCCGGCGCCGGTGCTGTCCTGGACGCCGCCGCGGCTGCCGCCGGCGAGCGACGACACCGTTCAGCGGCTCGCGGATCTTTATCGCCACACCGACCCGGCGCTCGCGCGCGTGCTCGAGGAGCGCATGGGGCTGGCGGCGATCGCGCGCGCGGGCGGCATGGAAACTCACGCGCCCGGCACGCCGCCGGCCGCCGGGGCCGCGCAGGTGCGGGCGTTCTTCGCGGAATCCGCGAGTGCCGCCGCGAAATTCCTGGCGCGCCCGGACGGACCGCGGATCGGCGCGCTCGCCTATGACGGCTGGGACACGCATCAGGACGAGGGCGTGGTCGGCGGCCGGCTCGCCGCGCTGCTCGGCGCGCTCGACGGCGCGCTCGCGGCGATCGAGACCGGCATGGGAGCGGCCTGGAGCGAGACCGCGGTCGCGGTCATCACCGAGTTCGGGCGAACCGCGCGGATCAACGGCACCGACGGCACCGATCACGGCACTGCGACATTGGCGCTGCTCGCCGGCGGCGCAGTGAAGGGCCGCCGCGTCGTCGCCGACTGGCCCGGGCTCGGCGATGCAAATCTCTACGAGGGCCGCGATCTCCAGCCGACCATCGATCTGCGCGCCGTGCTCAAAGGCTTGCTGAAGGATCATCTGCGCCTCGACGAGGAGGCGCTGGCGAGCCGTGTTTTTCCCGGCAGCCGTTTGGCGAGGCCGATGCCCGGCCTGATTGCGAGCGCGTGAAGCTTTCCCCGCCGCGCACTATTGCGCGACTGCGGCGGCGGCCGCGGGATGCCAGTCCATCGGGACGTAATTCGGTTGGTTCGCGACGCGGTTGAGCCAGGCGCGCAGTGCCGGAAATCCCGCGAGATCGAACTCGCTCTCGTGCGCCACGTGCGTGTACGCGTAGAGCGCGATGTCGGCGATGGTGTAGCGGTTGGCGGCGAAGAAGCGATGCCGCGCGAGGTGCTTTTCCATCACCGAGAGCGCCCGATAGCCCTTCTCCATCCAGTCCTCGAGCGAGTGCTGCTGCAGCTCGCGTCCGCCCTTGACCAAGGTGAGCCAGAACCGCGCCTGGCCGAGATTGGGCTCGAGCGAATGCTGCTCGAAGAACATCCATTGCAGCGCCTCGGCGCGATCGATGCGGTCCTCGGGCGCGAGCGAGGTGCCGCCCGCGATGTACCAGAGGATCGCGTTGGATTCCGGCAGATAGCGGCCCGGCGCGACTTCCAGGAGCGGCACCCGCCCGCCCGGGTTCTTGGCCAAGAACTCCGGCGTGCGGGTCTCGCCCTTGAGGATATCGAGCTCCACCAGACGGTAGGCAATTCCGAGCTGCGCCAGCGCCAGCCGGACCTTGTAGCAATTACCCGACCATTGCATCGAATAGAGCGTGTAGCTGCCGTTGGGGCGTTCCATCCCGTCCTCGCGATTCTTGTCGTTGCCGCCGCACGCTCGCGAATGCGGCGCATGAAGCGGATTGGATTCGGCGATTGCAAGGACCGTATGACATCGCCACGCAAAATGGTGTGACCGATCACCGCGGCCCCCGAAATCGAGAAGAATGCTCCCCCATTCCGCCGGTGAAAGAAAGATCATTTCGCGCTGCATCAGCGAAAGCGATCGTTCGCATTTGCGAACACGATCGCGGCTCGACGGCGGGCCGTCATTCTGGGGGGTGGGGAATCGGTGCGGCCTTTTCGCTTGCCGATGATTTATCGGCGCATTACCAGGAGCCGTGGTTCGAGGGCCGCCCGTCATCCTGAGGTGCGAGAGAAGCGAGCCTCGAAGGACGGCCGGCCACCTCACCATCTGCTGGGCGCAGAATCTGGAGAACGTCATGGCCTTCCTTGCGGACATGCTGGCGCGCGTGAAGCCGTCGCCCACCATCGCGGTGACGGACCAGGCGCGGCAGCTCAAAGCCGCCGGCCGCGACGTGATCGGGCTCGGCGCCGGCGAGCCGGACTTCGATACGCCGAAGAACATCTGCGAGGCCGCCAAGCGCGCCATCGACGCCGGACACACGCGCTACACCGCGGTCGACGGCATTCCCGAGCTCAAGGCGGCGATCGTGCGCAAGTTCAAGCGCGAGAACGAGCTCGAGTACAAGGCCTCGCAAATCAGCGTCGGCACGGGCGGCAAGCAGGTGCTCTACAACGCCCTCGCGGTGACGCTCAATCCGGGCGACGAGGTCATCGTGCCGGCGCCGTACTGGGTGAGCTACCCGGATATGGTGCTGCTCGCCGGCGGCACGCCGGTCAGCGTGCCGACCAAGCTCGAGCGCGGCTTCAAGCTCGAGCCCGCGGCGCTCGACAAGGCGATCACGCCGAAAACCAAATGGCTGATTCTGAACTCGCCGTCGAACCCGACCGGCGCCGCCTACACGCGCGCCGAGCTCAAGGCGCTCACCGATGTGCTGCTGCGGCATCCGCACGTTTGGGTGCTCACGGACGACATGTACGAGCACCTGGTGTACGACGATTTCGCGTTCACCACGCCGGCGCAGGTCGAGCCGAAGCTTTACGACCGCACCCTCACGGTGAACGGCGTGTCCAAGACCTATTGCATGACCGGCTGGCGCATCGGCTACGGCGGCGGCCCCAAGCACCTGATCGACGCGATGGCGACCCTGCAATCGCAGTCGACGTCCAATCCGTGCTCGATCGCGCAATGGGCGGCGGTCGAGGCGCTCAACGGCCCGCAGGATTTCATCCCGAAGAACAACAAGGTGTTCAAGGAGCGCCGCGACCTCGTGGTCTCCATGCTCAACCAGGCCCGCGGCATCAGCTGCCCGAAGCCGGAAGGCGCCTTCTACGTGTACCCTTCGTGCGCGGGCGCGATCGGCAGGACGTCGCCGTCGGGCAAGAAGCTCGAGACCGACGAGGATTTCGTCACCGAGCTGCTCGAGGCGGAGGGCGTCGCGGTGGTGCAAGGCACGGCGTTCGGTTCGGCGCCGGCGTTTCGCATCTCCTATGCGACCAAGACCGAAGACCTCGAGGAGGCCTGCCGCAGGATCCAGCGCTTCTGCGGCAACCTGAGCTGATGGGTCGAGCCGACGCCGAGGCGGACCCTAGGAGGCGTGACAGGCGGGGGCCTCGGTCGCACGGCGGCGCAACTCGAAGCGCTGCAGCTTCCCGGTGTGCGTCCGCGGCAGATTCGTCACGTATTCGATCAAGCGGGGATATTTGTAGGGTGCGATCGTCGCTTTGACATGCTCCTGCAGCGCGGTGATCATTGCGTCGTCAGCGGCGAAGCCCGGCTGCAGCACCACGTAGGCTTTGACGATGTGGCCGCGGTCCTCGTCGGGCTCGCCGACCACGCCGCATTCGGCGACCGCCGCATGCGCCAGCAACGCCGTCTCGACCTCGGGGCCGGCGATGTTGTAGCCCGACGAGATGATCATGTCGTCGGAGCGGGCCTGGAACCAGAAATAACCGTCGGCATCCATCAGGTAGGTATCGCCGGTGATGTTCCAGCCGTTCTGGACGTAGGTCGCCTGGCGCTTGTCTGCGAGATAGCGGCAGCCGGTCGGCCCGCGCACCGCCAAACGGCCGATCGTGCCGGCCGGGAGCTCGCGTCCATCGTCATCGACCACGCGCGCTTCGTAGCCCGGAACCGGCTTGCCGGTAGCGCCGGGGCGGACCGTCTCCTCCGGCGAGCCGATGAAGATGTGCAGCATCTCGGTCGTGCCGATGCCGTCCATGACGGAAATGCCGGTGGCGGCACGCCAAGCCTCGAACGTCGCCTTGGGGAGCGTTTCGCCGGCTGACACGCATTTGCGCAGCGAGGAGAGATCGTGATCGCCGAGCTTCGGCAGCATCGCCCGATAGGCCGTGGGGGCCGTGAAGCATATGCTGGCGCGAAACCGTCCGATCGCGGCCAACAGATCATCCGGCGCGGCCTTTTCCAGAAGCACGGACGCGGCGCCGATCCGCAGTGGGAACAGCACCAGTCCGCCGAGGCCGAACGTGAAGGCGATCGGCGGCGAGCCGATAAAGCGATCGTCGGCGCGGGCGCGCAACACGTGCCGCCCGTAGCTGTCGCAAGTCGCGAGCAGGTCGCGGTGGAAATGCATGGTTCCCTTGGGCTCGCCGGTCGTGCCCGACGTGAAGGCGATCAGGCAGACGTCGTCGCTCGCGGTGTCGCAAGCCGAAAAGTGCTCGTATCCGGGCCGCCGCATCAACGCGTCGAGGCCGCCGGCGCGATCCTCGCCCGAGTAATAGACGATACGCTCGAGCTCCGGCGCGAGCGTCTTGCTCTTTTCCAGTTCCTCGCCGAGCCGCAGGTCGCATAGCGCCAGCGCGATCCGCGCTTTCGCGATCGGGAAGGAAATCTCCCCGGCGCGCAGCAACGGCATGGTCGGCACCGCGACGCCGCCGGCCTTGATCACCGCAAGGCAGGCCGCGATCAGCATCGGATTGTTCGGCCCGCGCAGCAGAACCCGATGGCCCGGCACCATGCCGAGATCGCGCGTGAGCACATTGGCGATTCGGTTCACTCGCTCGGCGAGCTGCGCATAGGTCAGCGTCTCGGTGTGCGAGATCAGGCAGGCACGCTCGCCGTGGCCCGTCGCGACCCATCGGTCGAGCAGCTCGACGACGCAATTGAGGCGGTCCGGGTAATCGAGCTCGGGCAAGGAGAACAGGAAATCGGGCCATTGCTCGATCGGCGGCAGATGGTCGCGCACAAAGCGGTCGGTATGGGCGGAGGAAGTCATGATCGCGGCCCTTTGCGGTTCAACGCTCCTCCCAGCTCATGATGCTCATGATTATGTGAGTGCAAATGCTAAATTCCTACGAATATAGGATTCATCCTCCGGCAGGTGGGGAAAATCCGCGCCTCCGACGGAAATGCCCGGTGCAGGTCTGGCCTGCGATTTGCCCACCAAGGATCGAACGACATGCGAAAATTCCTGCCGGAACCGGGCTGGAACGGGGCTCGTTGTAGGCACGGTGAACAATATCGTATGCTTTTCCATCGCGGAAAATGATCGGACCGCTTCCAGAGTAGAAAGCCCCTAGGGGAGGCCCGGCACGAGCATGTCCAAAACCAGTTTGGCCCTGCATAATTTGCGCGGTTTCGCCATTCTCAACGTGCTCGCCTTCCATTCCTTCATCGCCTATATCGATTCGCAGCCGCCTTCTCCGCTGCCGTTCGACCGCCCGCCTTATGGCTGGACCGCGCATCCGATGGTCGACAGCCATCGCTGGCTCGGGTTCGACCTGATCTGCGCATTCGAATTTCTCTACCTGATGCAGCTGATGTTCTTTCTTTCCGGGCTGTTCGTCTGGCCAAGTCTCCAGCGCAAGGGTGCAAGAACATTTCTGTACGATCGTTTCTGGCGCGTCGGCGTGCCGTTTGCACTGGGGGCGTCCGTGCTGATGCCGCTGGCGTACTATCCGGTCTATCGCGTCACGGCGTTCGACCCGAGCTGGTCCGCATTCTGGTCGCATTGGACGGCATTGCCGTTCTGGCCGAGCGGACCGATGTGGTTCCTGTGGTTTCTGTTGGCGCTGAACATCGGCGCAGCCGGCATGTTCCGGCTGGCGCCGCGCTCGGGCGAGTTCCTGGCCCGGCTGTCGGGCAAGAGCGCCGCCGATCCCCGTCGGTTTTTCATCGGTCTGGCGAGCGTGTCGGCGCTGGCGTATGTCCCCTTGGCTATCGTCTTTACACCTTGGGAATGGGTGAATTTCGGGCCTTTCGGATTTCAGCCGGCGCTCGCGCCGCAATACGTCGTCTATTTCTTCGCCGGCCTTGCGGTCGGAGCCTATGGGCTCGATCACGGCCTGCTCGGGCCGGACGGAATGCTGGTGCGGCGCTGGGCCTTCTGGCTCGCCGGCGCGGTCGCGTCATTCCTGCTGTGGATCATTGCCACCGCTCTGATCGTGAAAGGACAGGGTTTAGCGCTGCCGGGTCTGCAAATTGCCGCCGATCTAGGCTTCGTGCTGTTCGCGGCAACCGCGTGCTTGGGTCTCGTGGCCGCCTTCTTGCGCTTTGCTGGCGTGCGCTGGCCGATATTCGACAGCATCTCGGAAAATGCCTACGGGATCTATCTATTCCACTACGTGTTCGTGATCTGGACCCAATACGTCCTGCTCGGCGTATCGTTGCCTGCCATTGCAAAGGGCGTCATCGCGTTCACGGTTACTTTTGTTCTGAGCTGGGCGGCGACGGCTGCGATGTGCCGAATCCCGATCGGTGCCCGGCTGATGCGAGGAAAACGGCGCGAATTGGCCAGAAGCGCCTGATCCTGTATTCTCGTCCGCGGTTCGACAGGGGACCTTAGCTCAACAGGGGGAAACATCATGATGCGTTCTTGGCGGATGGGTGCGCTAGCGGCGCTGGCGCTCGCCACGTGCTTGGGACCGGCCGCCGCGCAATCCGGAGTGCAGGCCGGCGTGCTCGAATGCCGCGGGTCCGGCTCGATCGGCTTCGTGATCGGCTCGGTTCACGAGTTCACCTGCATCTTCCGCGCCACCGGCGGCGGTCCGGTCATGCCCTATCATGGCGTGGTACGGAAGATCGGGCTCGATCTCGGCGTGACCGAGGGGTCGGTGCTGGGATGGGCGGTGTTCGCACCGACACGCGACATCGGTCCGGGCGATCTCGCGGGAAATTACGCCGGCGTGACCGCGGGCGCCGCGGTCGGGGTTGGCGGCAACGCCAACGTGCTGGTCGGCGGATCGAACAGCTCGATCGCGCTGCAGCCGCTGAGCCTGCAGGGCCAGACCGGACTCAATCTCGCGGTCGGTGTCGCCGCGCTCGAATTGCGCTACGGCCCGTAGTCGGCATCGCGTCCGTAGCCTGGGCGGAGCGAAGCGCGACCGGTGGCCGAGGGCCGCCGGCCCCGCGAACGCGGGGAACCTCGATCCGCAAACCGCGGGTGATCCCGTATTCGGCTACGCTGCATGCGGGCCACGGCTGCTCCGCGCCTTCGCGGGACGGTGGCCTTCGCCCCCCGCATTGCGCTACGCTCCATGCGGGTACGAGCTGAGAATACCCGATCAGGGAGATGCGTATGGGACAGAACGGAGGCACGAGTCCAAAGGGTCCCCGGTGCGTTGCGCTGGTGGGCCCGTTCCAGAGCGGCAAGACCACGCTGCTGGAAGCGATCCTGGCCCGCACCGGAGCCATCCAACGCCAAGGCGGGGTGGAGGCAGGCACCACGGTGGGCGACGGCGGCGCCGAATCCCGCCATCACCGCATGAGTGTCGAGCTCTCCGTCGCCTCGACCAATTTTCTCGGCGATGTCTATACCTTCGTCGATTGTCCCGGCTCGGTCGAGTTCCTCCACGACATGCGCGCGGCGCTGGCGGGCGTCGATGCCGCGGTCGTGGTCTGCGAAGCCGACGAGAAAAAGGTGCCGCAGCTGCAGTTGGTCCTGCGCGAGCTCGAGGACCTGCACATTCCGCGGTTCGTGTTCCTGAACAAGATCGACAAGGCCGACAAGCGCGTGCGCGAGACGCTGCAGATCCTGCAGCCGGCGTCCCGGGTCCCGCTGGTGCTGCGCCAGATCCCGATCTGGTCGAACGACATCATCACCGGTTTCGTCGACCTCGCGCTGGAGCGGGCGTTCATCTACAAGGAACACGCTCCCTCCGAGATCGTGGCGCTCGACGAGCATCTCGATCGCGAGAAGGAAGCGCGCTTCAGCATGCTGGAGAAGCTCGCCGATCACGACGACCAGCTGATGGAGCAGCTGCTCGAGGACATTCCGCCGCCGCGCGACAAGGTATTCGACGATCTCGCCAAGGAGCTGCGCGACGGCATCATCTGCCCGGTGCTGATCGGGTCGGCCACCCGCACCAACGGCGTGCTGCGTCTGCTCAAAGCGCTGCGACACGAGGCGCCGGGAATCGGCGACACCGTGAAGCGCCTCGGGGTTACCGCGAAGAGCGAGTCGATCGCCTACGTGATGAAGACCCTGCACACCACCCACGGCGGCAAGATGTCGATCGCGCGGGTGCTCGCGGGCTCGATCGCCGAGGGCGCGATGCTGATGGGCGCCTCCGGCACCGCCGACCGTGTCTCCGGCGTGTTCAAGCTGACCGGTCAGACCAGCGAGAAGCGCGGCGCGGCCGTACTGGGCGACACCGTCGCGCTCGGCAAGCTCGATCATGCCAGGACCGGGGAGACCTTGACGTCCGGCAAGGACCCGCATGCGCCGGTGGCGAGCGTCGCGGCGGTTCCGCCCGTGCTGGCGATCGCGGTCGCCGCCAAGGAGCGCAAGGACGACGTCAAGCTCGGGCAGGCGCTGCACAAGCTGCTCGAGGAGGATCCCTCGCTCAGCGTCGTGCACAATCCGGAAGCCCAGGAAGTCATCGTCTGGGGCCAGGGCGAGATGCACCTGCGGGTCGCGACCGAGCGGCTCGCAGGCCGCTTCGGCGTGGCCTCGATGTCGCGCCGGCCGACGGTCGGCTACCGCGAGACCATCCGCAAAGCCATCGTCCAGCGCGGCCGCCACAAGAAGCAATCCGGTGGGCACGGTCAGTTCGGCGACGTGGTGCTCGACATCAAGCCGCTGCCGCGCGGCAGCGGCTTCAGCTTCACGGAGAAGATCACCGGGGGCGTGGTGCCGCGGAATTACATTCCCTCGGTGGAGGAAGGCGTGATCGACGGGCTCAAGACCGGGCCGCTCGGATTCCCGGTGGTCGACGTCACGGTCACGCTGATCGACGGCTCGTATCACACCGTCGATTCCTCCGACCAGGCATTCCGCACCGCCGGCCGCATCGGCATCGTCGAGGCGTTGCCGCAATGCCATCCGGTGCTGCTCGAGCCGATCTACACCGTCGAGATCGTGTGTCCGTCGGAGGCGACCGCGAAGATCAATGCCATCCTGTCGGGCCGGCGCGGGCAGATTCTGGGCTTCGATACCCGCGAAGGCTGGCCCGGCTGGGATATGGTCAAGGCGATGATGCCGGAAACCGAGATCGGCGATCTCATCGTCGAGATCCGATCGGCGACCGCGGGCGTCGGCAGCTTCGCGTTCAAGTTCGACCACATGGCGGAGCTGACCGGCAAGCAGGCCGACCAGATCGTGGCGGCGCGCCGCGCCGCGGAGTGATGCCGGTTACTGTCATGGCTGTCATGGCCCGCGCAGGCGGGCCACCCAGTATCCGCTGCCGCCATGTGGTTACTGGGTCGCCCGGACAAGCCGGGCGATGACACCAGAGAGCGCGACGTTTGCGCGTTCTTCATCCACCTGTGATTTGCTGTTGATTCCACACACCCGTAGATGCGTACGCCGACGCGAAGGAAATCGTCCATGCATGTGATGCGCCGCCGCGGCTGGGAGTTGCCCGAGCACGCCGCCAGTCCCGAGCATCTGTTCTTCGATCGCCGCGCCCTGCTCGGCGCGGGAGCCGCGCTGGCGGCCGCGACGATGATTCCCGGCAGCGCCTATGCCGAGGAATCCGCGGATCCGACCGAAGCGCTCTATCCGGTCAAGCGCAACGACAAATACGTGCTGGATCGCCCGATCACCGATGCGAAGATCAACGGCTCCTACAATAATTTCTACGAGTTCGGCTCCTCCAAGCTGGTCGCCAAGCCGGCGCAGGCGCTGAAGATCCGGCCGTGGACGGTCAAGATCGACGGCATGGTCGAGAAGCCGCGCGAAATCGGCTTCGATGATCTGGTCCGGCAGATGCCGCTGGAGGAGCGGCTCTATCGCCATCGCTGCGTCGAAGCCTGGTCGATGGCGATTCCGTGGTCCGGCTTTCCGTTCGCCAAGCTCGTCGGGTTCGCGCAACCGCTCTCGACGGCCAAATACATCCGCATGGAAACCTTCCTCGATCCCGCGACCGCGTCCGGGCAGCGCCAGACCTGGTATCCGTGGCCCTATGTGGAGGGGCTGACGATCGCCGAGGCGACGAACGAACTCGCGTTCGTCGCCATCGGCGCCTACGGCAAGCCGATGCCCAAGCAGCACGGTGCGCCGTTGCGCCTCGCCGTCCCGTGGAAATACGGATTCAAGTCGATCAAATCCATCGTGCGCTTCAACTTCACCGATCAGCGGCCGAAGAGCTTTTGGGAAGCGCTGCAGGCGTCCGAATACGGGTTCTGGGCCAACGTCAATCCCAAGGTGTCGCATCCGCGCTGGAGCCAGGCGACCGAGGAGCTGATCGGGCTCGGCGAGCGCCGGCCGACGTTGCTGTTCAACGGCTACGCCGAATATGTCGCCGGTCTCTACAAGGATCTCGACGGCGAGCGATTGTACGCGTGAAACTCACGAGTCCTCGAGATGAAAAACGCCGGGCCTTTCGGGCCCGGCGTAGTCGCGTCGGCACGGAGCCGACAGTCACCTTCCAGAGGGGAACAGCTGCCAGCGAACCAATGCGCCACCTGGGAGGAATTGCACATCGGCCGCCTACAGCGAATTGCAACTATGCGGTCGCGCGCGGGGCCCGACAATCCGGAGGCCCGCATGCCAGCCATGCGACGTGAGCGGGCCGATCGATTCCGCCGCCATGTCATCGCCCGCGCATGCGGGCGACCCGGTAGCCTCCGAACATCGGGTGCTATCGTGGTGCTTTCTCGAAGCGCCTGCGGATACTGGGCGGCCCGCATCCGCGGGCCAAGACAAACGCAGCGTTTCAGAAATTCCAGCGTTGCGCCTTGGCAACCAGGAAATCGCGGAACACTTGAATGCGCGCCACCGATTTGAGCTCTTCCGGATAGACGAAATACGCCTCGAAGGCGACGCCGTCGACTTCGCCGAACAGCTGGACCAGGCCGCCGTCCTCCTCCACCAGATAATCCGGCAGCATCGCGACCCCGAGACCGCGCCGGCAGGCGCGGAGCAGGCCCAGCACGTTGTTGACCACGAACCACGGCGCGCGCGGCTCCTTGCCGTCCCGCCCCACCTTGGTCAGCCAATGCACGTCTTGTAGATAATTCGGCGCATTGCCGCCGAGCACCATGATGCGGTGATGATCGAGATCCTGCGGCGAGTGCGGCGTGCCCGAGCGCTTGAGATATTCCGGGGAGGCGTAGGCGTGGAAATGCATGGAAAACAGCTTGCGCTGGATCAGATCCGGTTGCACCGGCTGGCGCAAGCGGATCGCCACGTCGGCCTCGCGCATGGCGAGGTCGAGCTCCTCGTCGCTGGTGATGAGATTGATGCGAATATCGGGATAGAGGTCGAAGAACTCGCCGAGCCGCGGGGTCAGCCAGTGCACGCCGATGCCGGCGGTGGTGTTGATCCGCAGCTCGCCGTTGGGCTTCTCGCGACTATCGGTGAGCTTGGTGCGCGCCGCCTCGAGCTTCATGAACACGTCGTGAGCGGTGCGATAGAGCAGGTCGCCCTGCTCGGTGAGGATGAGCCCGCGCGCGTGTCGGTGGAACAGCGGCACGCGGAGTTCCTGCTCGAGCGCGCTCACCTGACGCGACACTGCCGACTGCGACAGCCCGAGCTGCTCCCCCGCGTGGGTGAAGCTGCCGGCCTCGGCGGCGGCGTGAAAAACCTTCAGCTTGTCCCAATCCATGATGCCTGCGCGCCTCAGGCGCGCACCTTTCATTCGGCGGCGGCGCGGGTCTCTGCCCGGGCCGCCAGATAGCGCTCGGCTTCGAGCGCGGCCATGCATCCCTGGCCGGCGGCGGTCACCGCCTGGCGGTACACGTCGTCGCTGACGTCGCCGGCGGCGAACACCCCGGCGACCGAAGTCGCGGTCGAATGCGGCGCGGTCTCGATGTAGCCGGACGGCTTCATCCGCACTTGGCCGGCGAGGAGCTCGGTCGCCGGGGTATGTCCGATGGCGATGAATAGCCCGTCGACGGCGCGCTCGCTCAGCACCCCGGTCTTCACGTTCCTGAGCCGGATCTGGGTGACCTTCAGCGGATCCTCCGACCCGCGGATCTCCTCCACCACGGTGTCCCACACGACGGAGATTTTCGGGTGCTTGAACAGCCGGTCCTGTAGAATCTTTTCCGCGCGCAAGCCATCGCGCCGGTGCACCAGCGTGACGTTCGCGGCGAAATTGGTGAGAAACAGCGCTTCCTCGACCGCGGTGTTGCCGCCGCCGATGACCATCACGTCCTTGCCGCGATAAAAAAATCCGTCGCAGGTGGCGCAGGCGGAGACCCCGTAGCCCTTGAATTTCTGCTCGGAGGGGAGATCGAGCCAGCGGGCCTGGGCGCCGGTCGCCAGGATCAGCGTGTCGGCGAGATAGACGTCGCCCGAATCGCAGTCGATCCGGAACGGCCGGCGGGTAACATCGATCTTGATGACGTGATCGGCGATGAGCCGAGCGCCGACATGGGCCGCCTGCTTCTCCATCTGCTCCATGAGCCAGGGGCCCTGGATCACGTCGGCAAAGCCCGGATAGTTCTCGACGTCGGTCGTGATGGTGAGCTGGCCGCCCGGCTGGATCCCGCGAATCAGGATCGGCTCGAGCATTGCGCGCGCCGCATAGATCGCCGCGGTATAGCCCGCCGGCCCGGAGCCGACGATGACGACCTTGGCGTGGGTGGTTTGGGCCATTTTCATCGGTCCGTGGGCAAATTCCCGTGGAGTTAGTGTTGTCCTGCCCGCCGTGGCCCGGCCGCCTCGGCATCCGGCGCTCAATGTAAAGCTTCAACCAAGCTATGCAAGGGATGCAACCCCCGCGGTCCACAGGACCCAGGCGACAGAGGTCAGTCGTTGGGTAGTCGGTGGTTTGATCCCCGGTGCGTGCGTTGATTGACCACCGACTACCGATTTCTGCCTCCTGGGCGAAGCCCACGCAACAATGTTTCGCGGGGGCCCGGTTCAGGCTATGGATTCTGCCATGCGGCCGCGCAGCTGCCGCGCCTAGCCCCGGAGACCCTTGTGGCCGCTCGTCTCGATGCCATCGACTGGAAGATCCTCGACGAGCTGCAGCGAAACGGCCGCATCACCAATGTCGAGCTGGCCCGCCGGGTCGGAATCTCCGCGCCGCCATGTCTGCGCCGGATGCGGGCGCTCGAGGAGGCCGGGTTCATCAAGGGGTATCGCGCGCTGCTCGACGAGAAGCTGCTCGGCTACGAGATCAATGTATTCGCCATGGTGCACCTGGCGAGCCAGGCTGAACCCGATCTTTTGGCGTTCGAAAATTTCGTAAAGGCCCGGCCGCTGGTGCGCGAATGCTGGATGCTGTCGGGCGAGATCGATTTCATCCTGAAATGCGTGGCGCCGGACCTGCGCAGGTTCCAGGAATTCATCGCGGAGCTGACCGCTGCGCCCAACGTGCGCAACGTCAAGACCTCGCTGGTGCTGAAGGTTTCCAAGGATGCGCCGATCGTGCCGTTGGAGCTGGGGCACGGCGGGTAAGGGCAGAGGGTCAAAGAAGCGGCCATCGCGCCCGGATGCAGGCGGCCTAGTAACCACCGCGCCTACTGGGTGCCCCGCATGCGCTGGGCACGACAAGGCCGGAGTTTTACCGCCACTCGATCTTCTTCACCTCATAGGCCTTGGCACCGCCGGGGGTGACGACTTCCACGGACGCGCCCTTCATCTTGCCGATGAGCGCCCGCGCGAGCGGCGAGCTGACGGAAATCCGCCCCTCCTTGGCATCGGCCTCGGGCTCGCCGACGATCTGCCAAACGCGCTTCTCGTCGGTATCTTCGTCGACCAGCGTGACCGTCGCACCGAACTTGATGGTATCGCCGGAGAGCTTGGAGACGTCGATCACGTCGGCGCGCGCCAGCTTGTCCTCCAGCTCGGCGATGCGGCCTTCGTTGTGCGCCTGCTGCTCCTTGGCGGCGTGATACTCGGCGTTCTCCGAAAGATCGCCATGGGTGCGCGCATCGGAAATCTGCTGAATGATCCGGGGCCGCTCCACCTGTTGGCGATGCTTGAGCTCCTCCTCGAGCACGGCATAGCCGGCCGCGGTCATCGGGATCTTTTCCATCGTTCCTTGGTCCTCCGACCCACTGACAGAAAAAAGCTTCGATCGCGGGGCTGTTTCGGCCCCGCGACCGCAGACTTTTTCCAAAACTCGTGCCGTTACTGGGCGCCTGGCCCGGTCTCCCGTGTCAGGCTTGGCCGCTGAAATAGCTTTGCAGCGCACGCACCTCGAGATCGCCGGCAAGCTGGGCCTTGATCCCCTGGGCCGCGGCAACGGCTCCCGAAAGAGTGGTGTAGTACGGAACTTTATGCAAGAGGGCGGCCCGGCGCAGGGAGCGGCTGTCGGCGAGGGCGGTCGCCCCCTCCGTCGTGTTGAATACCAGCTGAACGCCCCCGTTGGTGATCCGGTCGACGATATGAGGCCGACCCTCCAGCACCTTGTTGACCTTGGCGGCCTCGATCCCGTGCTGCGTCAGGAACCGCTGCGTGCCGGAGGTCGCGATCACCTCGAAGCCGAGCTCGCGCAACAGCAGTACCGCATCGAGAATGCGCGGCTTATCCGCATCGCGGACCGAGACGAACACCGTGCCCTCCCGGGGCACGCGCGAGCCGCCGCCGAGCTGACTCTTGGCGAACGCCACTGCGAAGGAGCGGTCGAGCCCCATGACCTCGCCGGTCGACTTCATCTCGGGACCGAGCACGGTGTCCACGCCCGGAAAGCGCGCGAACGGGAATACCGCTTCCTTCACCCCGATGTGGCGGGAGGCGCCGGGATCGAAATGCTGCGGCTCCAGCTTGAAGCTCGCCAACGTCTCGCCGGCCATGATCCGCGCCGCGATCTTGGCGACCGGCTTGCCGATCACCTTGGCGACGAAAGGCACCGTGCGCGAGGCCCGCGGATTGACCTCCAACACGTAAATCTCGCCGTTCTTGATCGCATATTGCGCGTTCATCAGGCCGACGACGTTGAGCGCCAGCGCCAGGGCGCGCGTCTGGCGTTCGAGCTCGCGGATGGCCGCGGGCTTGAGCGAATGCGGCGGCAATGAGCAGGCGGAATCGCCGGAATGCACCCCGGCTTCCTCGATGTGCTCCATGATGCCGGCGATGTAGACGTCGTTGCCGTCGGCGAGACAATCGACGTCGACTTCGATCGCGTCCGACAGATAACGGTCGATCAGCAGCGGCCTTTTGTCGGAGACGACCAGGTCGGAGGGCCGGTCGAGATCGGAAGCGAGCCGCGCCACATAGCGCTCGAGATGCGCCGGATCGTGCACGATCTCCATGGCGCGGCCGCCGAGCACGTAGGATGGCCGGATCATGACCGGATAGCCCAGGGTCTCGGCGATGACGCGGGCCTGGGCCGGGCTCGTCGCGATGCCGCTCTGCGCCTGGCGCAGCTCGAGCCGCTCCAGCAGTTTCTTGAAGCGGTCGCGGTCCTCGGCGAGATCGATGGCGTCGGGCGAGGTGCCGAGGATCGGAATCTTCGCTCGCTCCAGCGGCTCGGCGAGCTTGAGCGGCGTCTGTCCGCCGAACTGCACGATCACCCCGTGCAGCCGGCCGTTGGTGCGCTCGCGGTCGATGATTTCCAGCACGTCCTCGTCGGTGAGCGGCTCGAAATACAGCCGGTCCGAAGTGTCGTAATCGGTCGACACCGTCTCCGGATTGCAATTGACCATGATGGTCTCGAAGCCGACTTCCTTGAGCGCGAACGCCGCGTGGCAGCAGCAATAGTCGAACTCGATTCCCTGGCCGATGCGGTTGGGGCCGCCGCCGAGAATGATGGCCTTGTCGCGCGCCGAGGGCGCGGCTTCATCGATCGCCCGGCCGGCGAACGGCGTCTCGTAGGTCGAGTACATATAGGCGGTGGGCGAGGCGAACTCGGCCGCGCAGGTATCGATGCGCTTGAACACCGGGCGCACGCCGAGCGCGCGTCGCCGCCGCGCCACCTCCTCGGCATCGAGCCCGGCGAGCTTGCCGAGCCGGGCGTCGGCGAAGCCCATGGCCTTGAGCTCGCAAAACGTCGCGGCGCTCGTCGGCAAGCCTTTGGTCCGGATCTGCGCCTCCATTTCGACGATGCCGCGGATTTCGCCCAGGAACCACGGATCGATCCGGCACGAGGCGTGGATCTGCTCGTCGGAAACGCCGAGCCGCATTGCCTGCGCCACTTTCAGCAGACGGTCGGGCGTGGGGGCGCCGAGCGCGGCGCGGATTGCGTTCTTGTCGTCGCTCTGGCCGAGGCCTTCGATCTCGATCTCGTCGAGCCCGGTCAGCCCGGTCTCCAGCGAGCGCAACGCCTTCTGCAGGCTCTCCTGGAACGTGCGGCCGATCGCCATGGCTTCGCCGACGGATTTCATCGACGTGGTCAGGATCGGCTCGGCCCCGGGAAATTTCTCGAATGCGAAGCGCGGGACCTTGGTAACGATGTAATCGATGGTCGGCTCGAACGAGGCGGGCGTGGCGCCGCCGGTGATGTCGTTCGCCACCTCGTCGAGCGTGTAGCCGACCGCGAGCTTGGCCGCGACCTTGGCGATGGGAAAGCCGGTCGCCTTCGAGGCGAGCGCGGAGGAACGCGACACCCGCGGATTCATCTCGATGATGACCAGGCGGCCGTCGGCGGGGTTCACGGCGAACTGCACGTTCGAGCCGCCGGTCTCCACCCCGATCTCGCGCAACACCGCGATCGAGGCGTCGCGCATGATCTGATATTCCTTGTCGGTCAGGGTCAGCGCCGGCGCGACCGTGATGGAATCGCCGGTGTGCACCCCCATCGGATCGAGGTTCTCGATCGAGCAGACGATGATGCAATTGTCGTGCTTGTCGCGCACCACCTCCATCTCGAACTCTTTCCAGCCGAGCACGGATTCCTCGATCAACACCTCGCTGGTCGGCGAGGCGTCGATGCCGCGCTCGACGATCTCGATGAATTCCGACTTGTTGTAGGCGATGCCGCCGCCGGTGCCGCCGAGCGTGAACGACGGGCGGATGATGGCGGGTAATCCGATGTCGTCGAGCGCTTCGAGCGCGGCGACCAGGGTTTTGACCTGATGCGAGCGCGGCGTGGAGAGCCCGATCCGGTGCATCGCCTCGCGGAACCGCTCGCGGTCCTCGGCCTTGTCGATCGCCTCGGCGGTGGCGCCGATCATTTCGACCCGGAATTTCTGCAGCACGCCCATCTTTCGCAAGCTGAGCGCGCAATTGAGCGCGGTCTGCCCGCCCATGGTGGGAAGCAGCGCGTCCGGCCGTTCCGCCTCGATGATCTTCGCGACGATCTCCGGGGTGATCGGCTCGATATAGGTCGCATCGGCCAGGTCGGGGTCGGTCATGATCGTGGCCGGATTGGAATTGACCAGCACGATGCGGTAGCCCTCGGCCTTGAGCGCCTTGCAGGCCTGGGTGCCGGAATAATCGAACTCGCAGGCCTGACCGATGACGATGGGCCCGGCGCCGATGATCAGGATCGAGCGTATGTCGGTGCGTCTGGGCATCGCTTGGCTCGCCATCCGGGCACAAAAAAAGGCGGCGTCGAACGCGCGCCTGCGTCAGCCCCGCGCCGCGGACTTCGCGCGGCGGCGCTGCCTTAGCCCAGAATCGCCGGAGAGGGAAGGGTTTGGGCCTTTCCCTCCCCGCCGGGGAGGGTCGCGCGCGAAGCGCGGGGCGGGATCTTGCTGCACCCCACCCGATCGCGCTGCGCGCGATCGACCTCCCCTGCAGGGGAGGTAAAGCAAGATTCACTTCGGCCGTGCCACGAAGGTCATGCGGGATTGATTGTGACCGATGTTGGTTTCCGCGCGGGCCGCGAGGAAATCGGCTTGCTCGAGCTTTTCGATCATCCCGGCTTCGCCGTAACGCGATAGCCCGAGCCGCGAGCGCAACTGCCGGTAGTCGGAAAGCACCGTGCGCGCCAGACCGCGGAGCGCAGCCGCGAGGAAACCGTTTGCGGCGGCAAAGTTGAGGAGGGCCATCGCATCGGTCAGGAGCGAAGTGTGCGGCGGCACCACGTCGCCGATCACGAGAAGCCCTGCCGGCCGGAGCAGCCGCCGGAACAAGATGAGCAGCGCAGAAAGCTCGGATGTCGCGAGATATTGCGCGACCGAGTTCATGACCACGAGATCGAGCGAGCGGTCGGGGAGCTCGCGGATGGCGTCGGGTGCCAGCACCTCGATCGCAGGATGACCCTGAAATCTGCCGGCGAGTCTCGCGCGCGCCTGTGGGGCCGCCTCGACGAGGATCAGTTTTCTCGCCGCGGCGGCTATGCGGTCGGCGTGCAAGGCATCGCCGCACCCGTAATCGAGGATCACTGCCGAGGAGGAGGGAATATAGCCGGCAATGTCCTCTGCGATCGTGCGGTAATGCACGTCGCGGTGGCGCGCGTTGACGTAGAGAGAGTGCTCGGAATCCCAGAAGGCGATCCAATCGCCCATGGCTTGGTCCCCGGCTGGTCGGCGCGCGAATATAGGCGAAGCCCCAATGTGCGCCAGGCGTTTTGCGGATTCGATCAGTAGGATGAAGGGCAGATCGGTGACGAGCTAACCGCGCCAGAGCTTTCGCAACGGCCCGTCTTTGCCGTAGACCGGATCGGCGTCGGGAAGGGGAACCTGGGGAATGAGCGCTTTCGCGCGTGCGTGCTCGGCCGGCGTGGCGCGGCAAAGATCGTAGGTTCCCTGCGCCGGATACGCGCCGACGATGAGGAAGTCGCGGCTCGCCGCGACGCGCTGATGCCCGGTGCCGGCGGGCAGCACCGCGACGTCGCCGGCTTCGATCTCGAGCTCCTCGCCGGACTTGCCGCCGAACCGCACGCGAGCGCGGCCGGCGGCGACGCCCAGCGCTTCGTGGATCATCGAATGGAAATGCGTGAACGAATAGATGCCGTTGCGCCACGAATCGCTCCAGCCGTTCTCGGCCAGAATGCGCTCGACGAGCGCCGCCGGATCCTTTTGGCCCGAAACATCGATCGCGCGGCGATAGACGAGCAACGGCAGCGTCGGATTGTTGGGAACCGTGCCGTCGTCACCGAACCGCATCGTGACGGGCGTGACCGGATCGCTTTTGTGCGCGGCCTGCGGCATGGGCGGAAACTCTAAGGCATCAATGACGAAGGAGCGATGCAGTTCCTCGTGATCCCGGGCCCGAGCCCCGGATCGTGGTCCGGGGCAGGCTCTGCGACGAACCCGGGATCCATGGCCACGGGCCGTGCCCTTCGGCGCTCAGTGTCCATGAGTTGCAGGCTCGCGCCTGCGGCGCGCCCCGGAATGACGACTCCGAGTAAATAGGGTCACCCCTTGTGCGCGCGCATCAGCTCGACGAAGCGCGCGAACAGATAATGGCTGTCGCGCGGGCCGGGCGAAGCCTCGGGATGATATTGCACCGAGAACACCGGCCGGTCCTTGAGCGCCAGCCCGCAATTCGAGCCGTCGAACAGCGACACGTGGGTTTCCGTGGCGTCCGGCGGCAGGGTGGCGCGATCGACCGCAAAGCCATGGTTCATCGACGTGATCTCGACCTTGCCGGTCGTGAGGTCCTTGACCGGATGGTTCGCGCCGTGATGGCCCTGGTGCATCTTCACCGTCCTGGCGCCGACCGCGAGGCCCAGCATCTGATGGCCAAGGCAGATGCCGAAGGTCGGGATGCCGGCGTCGATCACGCTGCGGATCACCGGCACCGCGTATTCGCCGGTCGCGGCCGGATCGCCGGGGCCGTTGGACAGAAACACGCCGTCGGGTTTGAGCGCCAGAATGTCCTCGGCCGAGGTCTGCGCCGGCACCACCGTGACCTTGCAGCCCGTGCCGGCGAGCAGGCGCAGGATGTTGCGCTTGATGCCGTAATCGAGCGCGACCACGTGGAATTGCGGATTTTCCTGCCGGCCGTAGCCCTTGCCCCATCGCCACGGCGTCTCGTCCCAGGTGAAGCGCTGGGCGCTGGTCACCATCGGCACGAGATCCATGCCGACGAGCCCCGGCCAGGCGCGGGCCTCGGCCTCGAGTCCGGCGAGATCGAACTTGCCCGAGGGCGCGTGGGCGATCACCGCATTGGGCATGCCCTTCTCGCGGATCCGGCCGGTCAGCGCCCGCGTGTCGATGCCGCAGAGCCCGATGATGCCGCGGCTTTTGAGCCATTGGTCGAGATGGCGGGTGGCGCGGTAGCTCGACGGCTGGGTGATCGCGGTGCGCAGGATCACGCCGCGCGCGCCGGGGGTCGCCGCCAGATTGACGGTCTCGATGTCCTGCTCGTTGGTGCCGACGTTGCCGATGTGCGGGAACGTGAAGGTGATGATCTGACCGGCGTAGGAGGGATCGGTGAGGATCTCCTCGTAGCCGGTCATCGCGGTGTTGAAGCACACTTCGCCGACCGCATGGCCGGTGGCGCCGAGCCCGAACCCTTGCAGCAAGGTGCCGTCGGCTAGCACGAGCACGGCGGTCGGCGTCGTCTCGACCCAGCCGGAACTCGCTTGCCTTTCGGTCATGGGCCCTTACTTGCGTATTCTATCCGGCGAGGCAAGGGCCGGGATCGGGCGGTTTCCGGAAGATCGATCGTGCTGCGCGACGACATCAACAATGCCTTGAAACAGGCCATGAAGGCCGGTGACAAGCGCCGCGTCTCGACGCTCCGCCTCGTCAATTCGGCGCTAAAGAACGCCGACATCGAGGCGCGCGGGCACGGCAAGGGACCGCTGTCCGACGACGAGCTGCTCTTGCTCTTGCAGAGGATGATCAAGCAGCGCCAGGAATCGGTGGAGCTCTACCAGAAGGGCGGGCGGTCCGAGCTCGCCGCGCAGGAGCGCGAGGAGATCGACATCATCGCGGCCTATCTGCCGCAGCAGATGTCGGACGCCGAGATGCGCGGCGCGATCGAAGCCGCGGTCGAAGAAGCCGGCGCCGCCGGCATGAAGGACATGGGCAAGGTCATGGCGGCGCTCAAGGCGCACCATTCCGGCAAGATGGATTTCGCCAAGGCGAGCGCCTTGGTGAAGGCGCGGCTCGCGGATTGATCCCTCCCCGAAGGGGAGGGTGGCTCCCGCGTCAGCGGGGGTCGGGTGGGGATTTGTGATGCTTCACCCGCCCAATGATCCTGTTCACCCCACCCGGCTCGACCTGCGGTCCTCGCCCCTCCCCCCCGGAGGGAAAAGCGCGTCACGCCCGCTTCTTGCGCCTCTGCTCCATGTACGAGCGCAGCACCGCGTTCATGCGGCGCTGATAGCCGGTGCCGTCCTGCTTGAAGAAATCGAGCACATCCTCGTCGACCCGGATCGAGATCGCCTTCTTCTTCGGCGGAATCACCAGCACCGCCTCGGACCAGTCGAAATCGAGCGGCACCGCATCGGGATCCTTGCGAACCGCCGCCTCGATCTCCTCGTCAGTCAGTGCGGCAACAGCCGCCCAATCAGTCTTCCCCCGCCGGGGATCGTCCCTCGAGACCCAGGTAATATTTTTGTCTCTCGTCTTTGCGTGCCCTCCGTGCCGAGATGATCCAGCACTGGCCTTCACGGAGGGTGCATGCGACTGCGACTTCCTGACCATGCACATATCCAAATATCTGGTACCTGATTTCGCCGCGGCGATCGGATCGACGGATGAACGTATAGCCGTCGAAGATCGCTCTCACGTCCGCGAAATCGATTCTGTGGTCACGCAGGTTGCTTTCACGTTTTTTCTCGTGCCATCCGAACCCGCTTATCCGCGCGAACAGCGCTTGAACGTCTTCGTCCATCGATGCAGCCGACAAACCGCCGGCCTCCCTATCGGAAGCTCAGGTGTCCGCCGCACAGACGCCTCGTATATATACATCTGTATGCCTGAGACGTCAATCGCCTGTGGATAGCCGGGACAAGCCCGCCGGCGTCGGCCCCCGGCCGCATTCGCCGTATATTCAAAACGGTCCCGCTGAGTCGCCCGAAACTCCATGCGCTTTCCGCCCCAGTTCCTCGACGAATTGCGCGCCCGGCTTCCGGTCTCCGACGTCGTCGGCCGGCGGGTGAAATTGAAGAAGCGCGGCCGCGAATGGGTCGGCCTCTCGCCGTTCAATCAGGAAAAAACCCCCTCGTTCACGGTCAACGACCAAAAGGGATTTTTTCACGATTTCTCCTCGGGCAAGCACGGCAACATTTTCGACTTCGTGATGGAGACAGAAGGCGTGACGTTCCCGGAGGCGGTGGAGCGGCTCGCCTCGCTGGCAGGCGTTCCGGTGCCGAAACTCTCCAAGGAGGCCGAAGCGCGCGAGGAGCGCCGCAAGACCCTCCACGACGTGCTCGAGCTTGCGGCGAAATTCTTCGAATCGACCCTCGCTTCCCGGGCCGGCGCCAAGGCGCGCGGCTATCTCGCCGATCGCGGCATCGAGCCCGCCGCGCAACTCAAATTCCGGCTCGGCTATGCCGGAGCCGAGCGCTATGCGCTCAAGGAGCACCTCGGCGCCCATCGCGTTCCGGTTCCGGACATGATCGAGGCCGGGCTTTTGATCGCGGGCGAGGATATCGCCGTCCCGTTCGACCGGTTCCGCGACCGCGTGATGTTTCCCATCACCGACTGGCGCGGCCGGGTGATCGCCTTCGGCGGTCGCGCGATGGAGAAGGACGCGCAGGCCAAATACCTCAACTCGCCGGAGACGCCGCTCTTCCACAAGGGCTCGACCCTCTACAACGGCGCTTCCGCGCGCAGCGCCGCGCACCAGGGCGCGACGGTGGTCGCGGTCGAGGGCTATATCGACGTGATCGCCATGGTGGCGGCCGGCTATGAGGCGACGGTCGCGCCGCTCGGCACCGCGCTGACCGAAGACCAACTCGCGTTGTTGTGGAGGATGAGCGACGAGCCGGTGCTCTGCTTCGATGGCGACAAGGCGGGAACGCGCGCAGCCTATCGGGCGATCGACCTCGCCCTGCCGCAGCTCAAGCCCGGCAAGAGCCTGAAATTCGCGATCCTGCCCGAAGGCCAGGACCCCGACGATCTGTTCCGTTCGGGCGGCCGCGCCGCGATCGAGGACGTGATCCTCGGCGCGCGGCCGCTCTCGGACCTGCTGTGGCTGCGCGAGACCGAGGCCGGCAGCTTCGATACGCCGGAGCGCCGCGCGGCGCTGGAGCGGCGCATCGCCGAAGTGACCGGCACGATCGGCGACGAGCCGGTGCGCCGGTATTACCGCCAGGATCTCGAGGGTCGCCTGCAGCGCCTCCTGGCGCCCCCGTCGGCGCCGGACCGCAACCGCGGTTTGACCCGCGATTCCTCGCGCCGCGGCAAGGACTGGCGATCGGGATCGCGTTCGGGACAGCCGGGTTTTCGCGAAATTTCAGGCCCGCGCAGCGCACGCTTCGCCACGAGCCCGATCGTGCGCGGTTTCCGCACCGGGCTGCCGCCGCGCGAGGCCTTGATCCTGTTGGCGGTCGTCAACCATCCTTGGCTGCTCGAGGCCCACGCCGAGGAGCTGGCCGAGATCGAGCTGCGCCATTCCGACGCCGACCGGCTGCGCCGCGCCGTGCTCGACATCATCGGAGCTTCGGTGCACGACAGCGATACCATGCGCGCCGCGCTCGCGGCGCTCGATCTCGGCGGCGTGCTGGCCCGGGTCGAGAAGGCGATCACCCATGGGTCGGACTGGCCGGCCCGGAGCGGGGCGGCGCCCGAAGACGTCGCGGCCTTCTGGACCCACGTTCTCACCTTGCATCGAAGGACCCGTACGTTACATAAGGAGCTCAAATCGGCAGAGCAGGCCCTGGGGAGCGAGCCCAACGAGGAGAATTTCCTCTGGTTGCGCGACGTGCAGGAGCGGCTCGCGGCGGTCGAGGGCACCGAGGCGCTGATCGAGGGGTTCGGCGCCTCTTCGGGGCGTCCGGCGCGCAGCTTCTAAGCCGGCCCGCAGGCGCCGTACGGGAATAAACGCGGGGCCCTGCCGGTGTATCGGGTAGGGTTAATCGGGGCTTTACGGGGCCCGGCGAGACTTGGACCTGACTTGGGATTCGGACCCGATCGGGACCGGGGGGTGGCGCTCGCCACGGCGCTGCCCTTTTTGACTGTCGATTGGTACCCGGGTTGCGGGCCGGGGGAGTAGGACGGGCACGGCCGGAACGGACTTGGAACCCCATCGGGGAACCCCCTTAGGGTAGGGGCGCAACAAAGTTCCGGGGCGGGTCGGAAAGCCCGCGAGCCTAGCGGCTCGCGAACGGCACTGGGGCGGTCCCTCCATCGGGCAGGGAAGCAATTCCGGCCGGACCTGCAAGAAACGGCTCGAATTTTTGAGATTTTGGTCATGGCTGGCAAGACCGCGACGAAGGATCGAAACATGGCAGTGAAGACGAAGCGCCCCGCTCCCGATAAGCGCGCCGCCGCCAAGGCGAAGCCGCAACAGGCCAAGGACGAGGCGCCGGAGAAGGAAGCCCCCGAGACCCCGGACAGCCCGCTGCTCGACCTTTCGGATGCCGCCGTCCGCAAGATGATCAAGAGCGCCAAGAAGCGCGGCTATGTCACCTATGAGCAGCTCAACGCGGTGATGCCGTCCGAGGAGGTCACCTCCGAGCAGATCGAGGACACGTTGGCGATGCTCAACGAGATGGGCATCAACGTCGTCGAGTCCGAGGAGACCGAGCAGGAGGAAGGGGAGGAGCCCCGCGCGGAGGAGCCCGAGGAGGAGGAGCCCGACGGCGAGCTCGTCGAGGTCGTCCGCGCCACCCCGGCCAAGCCCGAGAAAGCCGAGCCGACGGAGCGCACCGACGATCCCGTCCGCATGTACCTGCGCGAGATGGGCTCGGTCGAGCTGCTCTCCCGCGAGGGCGAGATCGCCATTGCCAAGCGCATCGAGGCCGGCCGCGAGGCGATGATCGCCGGGCTGTGCGAGAGCCCGCTCACGTTCCAGGCGATCATCATCTGGCGCGACGAGCTCAACGAAGCCAAGGTATTCCTGCGCGACATCATCGATCTCGAGGCGACCTACGCGGGGCCCGACGCCAAGGCGGTGCCGGGCGTGGCCCCGCCCGGTGCGCCGGGAGCCGAGGGCGCGCCGGGCGACCCGGCCGCCGGGCCGGGTGTAGCCGGCCAGATCGGGGTTCCGGGCGCGCCGGTTGCGGCCGCCGCGCCCGCGGCCAATCCCCCCCCTGCGATGGCGGCGCCGCCGGCCGCGCCCGCCGGTCCCACCCCGTTCAAGGCAGCGGGCGCGGAATCCGGCAATGGCGCCTCGGGCGAGGAAGTCCCGATGGGCGAGGCGGAGCTCGACGACGACGATCTCGAGAACTCGCTCTCGCTTGCCGCGATCGAGGCCGAGCTCAAGCCCAAGGTGGTGGAGACCTTCGACAAGATCGCCGACACCTACAAGAGGCTGCGACGCCTGCAGGACCAGGACATCGAGAATCGGCTGCGCAACGAATCGCTCTCGCCCGCGCAGGAACGCAAGTACAAGAAGCTCAAGGAAGAGCTGATCGCCGAGGTGAAATCGCTCCGCCTCAACCAGGCGCGCATCGATGCGCTGGTCGAGCAACTCTACGACATCAACAAGCGCCTGGTGAGCTACGAGGGCCGCCTGATGCGGCTCTCGGAGAGCTACGGCGTCTCCCGCGAGGATTTCCTCAAGAACTACCTGAACTCCGAGCTCGACCCGCGCTGGCTCAACCGCGTGTCCAAGCTCTCGGCCAAGGGCTGGAAGAATCTCGTCGCCCGCGACAAGGACCGCATCAAGGAGATCCGCGGCAACATCCACGCGCTCGCGACCGAGACCGGGCTCGAGATCCAGGAGTTCCGCAAGATCGTGCACATGGTGCAGAAGGGCGAGCGCGAGGCGCGGCAGGCCAAGAAGGAGATGGTGGAGGCCAACCTGCGGCTCGTCATCTCCATCGCCAAGAAATACACCAACCGCGGCCTGCAGTTCCTCGACCTCATCCAGGAAGGCAACATCGGCCTGATGAAGGCGGTCGACAAGTTCGAGTATCGCCGCGGCTACAAGTTCTCGACCTATGCGACGTGGTGGATCCGGCAGGCGATCACCCGCTCGATCGCCGACCAGGCGCGCACCATCCGCATCCCGGTGCACATGATCGAGACCATCAACAAGATCGTGCGCACCTCGCGCCAGATGCTGCACGAAATCGGCCGCGAGCCGACCCCCGAGGAGCTCGCCGAAAAACTCGGCATGCCGCTCGAGAAGGTGCGCAAGGTGCTGAAAATCGCCAAGGAGCCGATCTCGCTCGAGACCCCGATCGGCGACGAGGAGGATTCGCACCTGGGCGATTTCATCGAGGACAAGAATGCGATCCTGCCGATCGACGCCGCGATCCAGTCGAACCTGCGCGAGACCACGACCCGCGTGCTCGCCTCGCTGACCCCGCGCGAGGAGCGGGTGCTGCGCATGCGCTTCGGCATCGGCATGAATACCGACCACACGCTCGAAGAGGTCGGCCAGCAGTTCTCGGTCACCCGCGAGCGCATCCGCCAGATCGAGGCCAAGGCCTTGCGCAAGCTCAAGCACCCGAGCCGGTCGCGGAAGCTGCGGAGCTTTCTGGATAATTGAATCGCTGCCGGGCGGCGCCTATGAACCCGAAGCTTCGCAAGATCGAGGTCGATGCACAGACGGCCGACGTGCTCGAAGCGCGCGCGGCAGCGCGCGGCATGACCGTAGCGCAACTGCTTGCCGATCTGATCGATGCGGAAGAAGCTCTACCGCCCGATTTGATGGAAATGCGCGAGGCTGGGCACGGGCCCTGGGCGCCCGAAGTCCTGGCCGAGGACGCGCGCCGGATCGCGGAATTTCAGCGCACGCGCGAGGCGGTGCCCTGGGAGGAAGTGAAGGCCTGGATGCAGAGCTGGGGCACCCCGAACGAGCTTCCTGCGCCTAAACCGCGCAAGCTGTGAAGCTGGTCGTTTCCCGGGAAGCGGCGGCCGATCTCGAACGGCTGCATGTGTTCCTGTTGGACAAGACCGGGACGCCGCCCTGCGCGCAATCGTTCTCGTTAGTCTAGACTTCCCGGCGGGAAAGCCGACGCGCCGCGGCGCCGCGATTCGCGAGCTGCCGGACGCGCGGGAACGATCTGCCATTGTGATTAGATATGACGCAACTAAAACATGTGTTTTGACGAATTGAAAGCCGTTTAAGCGCGCGACATCAGGTACTTGGCTCGCCGCACTGTGCGAAAATTCGCGGTTTTGGCCTAACTCACCCCCCACAGGCCGGACAATCCGCCTGGCCCAAGGAGGCGCCGCGCGCGGTCAGCGCAACGCATCCCCGGATTGCGCTTCGCTCCATCCGGGCTACGGGACTGGGCCCCGGATCGGCGGCGCACGCTTCGCGTGCGCCTTGTCCGGGGAACGGCGACCGCGATTCATGCCTCCCCTGCTGGCGCGCCGGGTTGACCGGCATGGCCCCGCCCACCATGGTCGCGCGCCATGGATAGTCTCGCGCATTCCGATTTCCACCGCGCCGAGGAGGCGGATTCGCCCGCGGCCTGGCTGCGCCTTGCCGCCGCGGTGCTGATCGGCACCATCGGCGGGGTCGGCATGTGGTCGGTCGTGGTGGCGCTGCCGGCCGTGCAGGCCGAGTTCGGCGTCGCGCGCGCCGACGCCTCGCTGCCCTACACGCTCTCCATGCTCGGCTACGCGTTCGGCGGCGTCGCGATGGGAAAACTGTCCGACCGCTACGGCATCGTGCGTCCGATGGTTCTCGGCATCCTGGTGTTCAGCCTCGGCTATGTGCTGGCCGGCGCCGCGGCCGCTAGCCTGTGGCAATTCGCGCTCGCCTATTGCGTGCTGATCGGGGTCGGAAGCTCGGTCACGCTCGGCCCGCTGATGGCGGATCTGTCGCAATGGTTCGAGCGCCGTCGCGGCGTCGCGGTGGCGCTGGTCGCTTCCTCGAATTATTTCGCCGGCGCGTTCTGGCCGCCGGTGGTGCAGCATTTCATCGCGGAGGCGGGCTGGCGCTTGACCCACGTCGGCATCGGCCTGTTCTGCACGGCCAGTATGCTGCCGCTGGTGTTTCTGTTGCGCCGGCGGCCGGAAATGCGCCGCGCCTCGGCGGCGGAGGCGCACGCCGCCCGCGTGCAGCGAACGCTCGCGTTGTCGCCCAAGGCCCTGCAGATCCTGCTGTGCGTCGCCGGGCTCGCCTGCTGCGTGGCGATGTCGATGCCGCAGGTCCACATCGTCGCCTATTGCGGCGATCTGGGCTACGGCGTCGCGCGCGGCGCCGAGATGCTCTCGCTCATGCTCGCGTGCGGCATCGTCAGCCGCATCGCCTCCGGATTTTTGGCCGATCGCATCGGCGGGGTCGCGACGTTGCTGATCGGCTCGCTGGCGCAGGGCGCGGCGCTGCTGCTGTATCTGTTCTTCGATGGACTCATTTCGCTCTACGTCATCTCGGCGCTGTTCGGCTTCTTCCAGGGCGGCATCGTGCCGATGTACGCGGTGATCGTGCGCGATTATTTCCGGCCGCGGGAGATCGGAACCCGGCTCGGCCTGGTGCTGATGGCGACCCTGTTCGGCATGGCGCTCGGCGGCTGGATGTCCGGGCTGATCTTCGATCTCACTGGATCCTACCAGGCCGCCTTCGCCAACGGCTTGCTGTGGAACCTGCTGAATGTTTCGATCGTGCTGTCGCTCTTGCTGCGCTCGAGCCGGCGGCTGGCGCCCGCGTGAAGGCTGGTTGCGTCGCTTTTGCAAGCTATTATCTTCATGTATGTTTCCGATTGGCCGGGCAAGGAGTTCGTGGCAACGATGATTTCCGAGGTTTATGATCGTTCATCGCCGTATTGATACATCCCTTGGCAGGTGTGCTTATCCTGGAAGCGGGCGTGCGGTATACTCTGCAAATTCCGCATTGAATCGCGTCACCGCCCCGCCGACTCCAAAAACGCGATGATCTTTCCGCGTTCCTCGGCCGATGCGATCCCGCCATACGGCTTCATGTTGTGGCCGGCCACGACTTGGTCGGGATTGGCGATGAAGCGGTCGAGGTTGCTCTTGTCCCACACGAGCTCGGCTTTTTTCATCGATTCCGAATAATTGTTGTACGCCGGCAGCGATCCGGCCTTGCGGCCGATCACGCTGTGCAGGCTGGGGCCGAGGCGATTGTCGCCTTCGCGAGTGGTGTGACAGGTGCGGCACGCATTGTTGAAGGCGATCTGGCCGGCGTCCTGCGCGGGCGCCGGCGCGCACAGCGCGATCCAAGCAGCCAGGGCCGGAATTGCGATTGCGCGAGATGTCATGGGAACCCTCCGCGTAGCATCGCATCCCAGAAACGCGGCGGCGATGCGTCCGTTCCAGCGTCGTTTCGGCATGGCGGCATGTCGGTGCGGCGCCAAACGATCACACCACGACGGTGAGTCGTTTCGCCGCGCGGGTGATGCCGGTGTAGAGCCAGCGCTCGCGGCTGTCCGGGAAGGCGAAGGATTCGTCGAACAGCACCACGTCGTCCCACTGCGAACCTTGCGCCTTGTGCACGGTGAGCACGTAGCCGAAATCGAATTCGTCGTAGCGCTTGCGCTCGCGCCAATCGAACGTCTCGATGCCGCCGAGGAAACATTCCGGGCGCACCGAGGCCTTCACGCTGCGCGCGCCGATGGTCTCGTCGGGTTTCAGTCGCATGCGCAAGGCGCGCCCCCGCGAGGCCTTGCGCTCCTCGACCAGCCACAGCGAGCCGTTGAACAGTCCCTTGCGCCGGTTGTTGCGCAGGCACACCAACTTATCGCCGGCGACCGGCAGCGCGTCGATGAGACCGCGGCGCTCGCGCATGCGCGCGTTGTAGGCACGCCGCGTGGCATTGCGTCCGACCAGGATCTGGTCGGTCTCGAGCGCACGCTGCGGATCGAAGCTTTCGCGCCGGACCACTTCGGTGAGCCCGTAGCGGCCCGGCGCGAGGCGATTGCCGGCGCGCACCTCCATCGACAGATGCACGATCGGATCGTTGCGTGCCTGCCGATGCACTTCGGTCAGCATGGCGTCGGGCTCGGCGGCGGTGAAAAAGCCGCCACCCTGGATCGGCGGCAGTTGCGCGGGATCGCCGAGCACCAGCAACGGAGTGTCGAACGACAACAGATCGCCGCCGAGCTCGGCGTCGACCATCGAGCATTCGTCGATCACGATGAGCTTCGCCTTCGCGGCCGGTCCCTCGTGCCACAGGTCGAAGCTCGGCGTTTCCTCGCCGCTGTCGTGCGCCTGGTAGATCATGCCGTGGATCGTGGTGGCGCCCTCGCAACCCTTGCTGCGCATCACGGAAGCGGCCTTGCCGGTGAAGGCGCCGTACAGCACCTTGCCGTCGACGTGCTGCGCAATGTGCCGGGCGAGCGTGGTCTTCCCAGTGCCGGCATAGCCGAACAGCCGGAACACCTGCGGCGCGCCGCGGCCGGGCTTGGCCTTTAGCCAGCCGGCCACCGCTGCGAGCGCCGCATCCTGATGGGGCGTGAAGACGGTCATGAATCGTGGCTGACCTTACCGGGTTTGGTTGCGGGAGCCCAGTATCCGGCGCTGTCATTCCGGGGCACGGGCACGGCCCGCGACCCCGGAATCCATGCACACCGACTCGTGTAATGTCGCACCCACGGTGTTCAGGGGTCCCCTCGCTTCAACTCGGGCCCCGGGACGACGAAGAAGGGAACCGGCATGCAGCCGAGCGAGGTCAAGACCGCGGCGGACGCCAAGCAGATCGTGGGCGAGCGCAAGCTCGCCCACGTCAAGCTCGGCGTGTTCGATGGCGACGGCATCCTGCGCGGCAAATATCTCGCCCGGGAGAAATTCGAATCCGCGCTCGATCGCGGCTTCGGCTTCTGCGACGTGGTGCTCGGCTGGGATTCGTCCGACCAGCTCTACGACAACGTCAGCTTCACGGGCTGGCATACGGCCTATCCGGACGCCCAATGCACGATCGTGCCGGAAACCTGCCGCGCGCTGCCACTCGAAGGCGACATGCTGCTGTTCCTCGCCGAGTTCGCGCCTCCGGCCGAGGCGGTATGTCCGCGCGGCACGTTGAAGCGGGTGCTGGCGCGCGCCAAGCGCATGGGCTATTCGGCTTGCGCCTCCGCGGAATACGAGTTCTTCCTGTTCGAGGAAACGCCGCATTCGGTGCGCGAGAAGAATTTTCGCAACCTGCGGACCATCACGCCGGGATATTTCGGCTATTCGCTGCTGCGCGCCTCGGTGCACGCCGAGTTCTACGAAGATCTTCTGAAGCTATGCGAGGCCATGCGCTTTCCGCTCGAGGGCCTGCATACCGAGACCGGGCCCGGCGTCATCGAGGCGGCGATCGGCTATGCGGACGGGCTCGAGGGCGCGGACCGCGCCGCGCTGTTCAAGACCTACACGAAGGTTCTGGCCGAGCGCCGCGGCTGGATGGCGACCTTCATGGCGAAATGGTCGCGCGACTGGCCGGGACAATCCGGCCATCTGCATCTTTCGCTCCAGGACGAGCGCGGCCGGCCGGCTTTTCACGACGACAAGAAGCCGCATCAGATGTCCGATACGATGCGCTGGTTCATCGGCGGCCAGCAGGCGCTGCTGCCGGAGCTGTTGGCGATGGCGGCTCCCACGGTGAACAGCTATACGCGGCTGATCCCGGGGTTCTGGGCGCCGACCGACGCCAGCTGGGGCGTCGACAATCGCACCTGCGCGCTGCGCGCCATTGCGGGCTCGGCGAAATCCCAGCGCGTCGAGTACCGGATCGCCGCGGCCGACATCAATCCGTACATCGCGCTCGCCGCCGCGATCGGCTCGGGCCTTTGGGGCATCGAGCACAAGATCGCGCCTGACGCGCCGATTATCGGCAATGCCTATGCGCAGACCTATCCGGAAGCGCGCCGGCTGCCGCGCACGCTGTGGGATGCGGCGCAGCGGCTCAAAGGCTCGCAAGCTGCGCGCGCCCTGTTCGGGGACGCCTTCGTGGAACATTACGCGGCGACCCGCGAATGGGAGGAGCGCGAGTTCCGCAAAGCCATCACCGATTGGGAGCTTGCCCGCTATTTCGAGATCGTTTGACATGTGGATTTTGGCTACAGCAGCGAGCCAGACGCGGTTCACCTCCACCTGAAAGGGGGAGGTCGGCTCGCGCAGCGAGCCGGGAGGGGGTTCTCATGCGATCCCCACCCGACCGCTTCGCGGTCGACCTCCCCTCTTCAAGGGGAGGTGAAGAGTGTCGGTGTCACGGACAGCGAGAACAAAAGGACGAACTTTTCATGCAGTTGCGCGGCGATTGGAGCTATCCGACCTCGGTGCATTTCGGTGCCGGGCGCATCGCCGAGCTCCCCGAGGCGGTGCACAGGGCCCGCATGGCGAGGCCGCTGTTCGTCGCCGACCCGAAGCTCGCGGCGACCCCGATGGTCAAGCATGCACTGGGCCGATTGGACGCGGCGGGTATTTCCGCAAAATTGTTCGCCGACGTCCGGCCGAATCCGGTCGAGGCCAACATCCGGGCGGGCGTCGCGGCGTTCCGGGCAGGCGGCCACGATGGCATCGTTGCGCTGGGCGGCGGCTCGGCGCTCGACGCCGGCAAGCTGATTGCCTTCATGGCCGGCCAGAGCCGACCGATCTGGGATTTCGAGGACATCGGCGATTTCTGGAAACGGGCGAACGCCGATGCGATCGCCCCGGTCGTCGCGGTGCCGACCACCGCCGGCACCGGCTCCGAAGTCGGCCGCGCCGCGGTCGTCACGGACGAGGCGATCCAGACCAAAAAAATCATCTTCCATCCGGGCATGTTGCCCAAGATCGCGATCTGCGATCCCGAGCTGACGCTGGGCATGCCGCCGATCCTGACCGCGGGGACCGGGATGGACGCTTTCGCGCACTGTCTGGAGGCCTATTGCGTGCCATCCTATCATCCGCTCGCCGACGGCATCGCGCTCGAAGGCATGCGGCTCGTGAAGGAAAACCTCGCCCGCGCCGCCAAGGACGGCGGTGACGTCGAGGCCCGCGCCAACATGATGGCGGCCGCGCTGGCCGGCGCGACCGCGTTCCAAAAAGGCCTCGGCGCAATTCATGCGCTCTCGCATCCGGTCGGCGCGCTCCACGACACCCACCACGGGCTCACCAATGCGGTGTTCGCGCCCTATGTGCTCGCTTTCAACCGCAAGGCCGTCGAGGAAAAAATCCGGCGCCTCGCCGCTTATCTCGGGCTGCGGCCGAGCTTTCGCGCCTTTCTCGACTGGATCCTCGCGCTGCGCGCCGAGATCGGCGTTCCGCATGACCTCGCCGGCCTCGGCGTGGACGATCGCAACATCGACCGTATCGTCGCCATGGCGCCGAACGATCCGACCGCGGGCGGCAATCCGGTCCCGCTCGACCAGCGCGCAGCGCGGACCATTTTCAGACGGGCGCTGGAAGGTCGGCTGTAATCGACTGACGCCATCAACGGAAACGAAGCGACCCCGTTCCCCGATAGGGTGCGGCTGCGAATTTTGGGAGGAAACGCGTCCGGTTGCGAAGCCGGGTGCGGCGTAGCATATACCGGAACCGGCACGCCCGAATCGGGCCCGTAGCTCAATGGTCAGAGCCGACCGCTCATAACGGTCTGGTTGGAGGTTCGAGTCCTCCCGGGCCCACCATCCCTCGATTTTGGTTATTTGTTTGCAAGGGCTTAGCTCCTGAATTGGCCAACCTGATACCCAGGTTGGACATTGATTTGTTCACCATCCGCCCTCTGTGAGCTTCTTCATTGCCTCTCGCGCCATGCGCTTACGATCGGCGGCCTTGGTGTAGCGCTGCACCTCGCTGATCGAGGCATGGCCGGTGATCGCCGCGATCTGATTCGCGCTGCATCCGATCTCGGCAAGACGGCGAGCCGTTGCCTTGCGCCCGCCGTGCGCGGAAATATCGAAGCAGCCCGCCTGATCGCACAGCTCTCGGAACCAATTTCCAAACCCAGCCGCGGTGTAGGGCTTTCCGAAGTGAGTCACTAGGAACGTCTTGACTCCGACCGTGGGCGTCGCGTCGATGATCTCGCACAGCTTCGGATGTAACGGAATTTCGAGATACGCTTCCTCGCCCCCCTCCGTCTTGCCTTGCTCAATGGTGAGAACGCCGTTGTGGACGTGCCGGCGTCCAATCTTGACGACATCGCTCCGACGCAGCCCGGTGTAGAGGATCAGCGCGAAGGCGAGCCGGCCCTTGGTGCCGATCGGATGCGCGATCTCGAAACGCTCGATCTCCGCCTCGGTCCAGGTCTTGTACCCGGTGGTCTTGGCCTTCTGACGGGTGACGCCGAGCGTCGGATCGTCCGGCACCCTTCCCTCGGTGGCGGCCCATCTGAACATGGCGCGCAACGTATTCAGGAAATTGCGCTGTGCGAACGGGGTGGCGGACTTTTCATTGACGATCCGCTGCACATGTTCGCGCGTCAGGAGCATGACCCGCCGGCCGCTTGAATCCGCGCGATACACCGGCAGGTGCCCGTAGGCCGTGCGGAAATTTTCGAGGATGTTTCGGCGGGTGCGCTGCGTCTCGGCGGCACCCGTCTTGAAGGGCGAGCTTGAGAGCGGATCGAGGTAGGCGGCAATCAGTGCATTGACCGTCCCGGCGACCGTGCGTCCGGCACCGATGTTGCTAGCCTGCGCCTTCACCCCATCAAGCGCCGCCGCGTACTGGCGCATGAACTCTTCCGACCAGGGAGTGCCGGTCAGGTAAGTCGAGAACCCACCCTTGCGGAAGCGGACGCGCCGCTTTCCGTGCCGATCGAAATTCCAGCTGCAATGCTTAGGAAGGCCGCTTCGGGTCCGCAGCATGGTTCAGCACCGTATCCCAAGGGTTCAGTTTGTCGTTGCTCTGCGCCGGCTCGTCGAACACCAGGACGATCCGACCGTCCTTTTCTATCTCGATCCGCGCCACATCGATGCCTGCCGCCCGTGCGCCCTTGATGGCTCGCGTGAGGTCGCGCTGGCGAAAATTACAGGGGGCGCGGGGCATCA